>JAEZIZ010000137.1 GCA_023415915.1 Bacillota bacterium
AAGCAGCGCGCGCAGGGCATGCCGCTGCCGAACACTGCAGGCGCGCGCAGACAAAGCAGTATTATAATGCATCCGCTGGATCAGGCGTAAGGTACGTCGTGCCTCAGCATATAAACGCGGACGAAAAAGACAAGGTGCTGTTTTTCCGGGCTTCGGGCGTATACAAAAACTGCCGTACGGTCGCGAAATGCGGCGGTAAGCAAATAGTGTCAAAAAAGCGCGTGCGGTGCGCGCCCGGCGAGATGGAGTCTCTTTGCATTAAAGCCGCGGACGTTACCGGCGATATAGTAGTTTCGGTGGAGGAATGCTGAAATGGACAGGAAAATAACATGCATAGGATGCCCTCTCGGGTGCGATATAACGGTCAGCATGGACGGCGGCAATATCACCGGCATATCCGGCTATACGTGCAGAAAGGGCGAGGAGTACGCAAGTAATGAGGCTGCCGACCCGCGGCGCACGCTGACTACGACTATGCGCGACGAGCATGGCGGGCTGATACCCGTCAAATCAAACAGGCCGATAAAAAAAGCGCTGCTGTTTGACTGCATGAAAGTGATAAACGCCTCGACGGCAAACGGGTGCGTGGAGATAGGCGACGTACTGATAAAGGACATACTCGGCTCGGGCGCGGACATAGTTGCGGCAGCAAGGCAATAGCATTATAATGCATATATGGAATACCGCGTCAAAGAGATACAGTGCAGATGCGCGCTTCATCATCACAACTCCAGATGGCTGCCTTTCAAATACGACATAAACGTTTACCGGGGCTGCGCGCACCGGTGCATATACTGTTACGCTCTTTATTCCCACGAATACATACAGGGCGGAAGCTTCTACAACGAGATATACGCGAAGGTGAACATTGCCGACGCGCTGAAACGCGAGCTGCCCAAATTCTCAAGGGAACAGGTGAATCTTGGCGGCGTAACGGACAGCTACCAGCCCGCGGAGAGGGATTACCGCCTAATGCCGCCGGTGCTCGAACTGCTGGCGCGGTTTAAGGTACCCGTGTCTATCTGCACGAAATCCCCGCTGATACTGCGCGACATTGAGCTGCTCAAAAGCGTAAACGAAGCGGGCGGTCTGATGAGCGCGTTTACCATAACGACTATGGATAACACTGCCGCAAGGCTGCTGGAGCCGGGAGCGCCGCCTCCGCATGAGCGTATGGCCGCCATTAAAGAGATAAAAAAGCAGGGCATCATATGCGGCGTGCATCTTATGCCCATTATACCGCATATAAACAGCAGCGAGCACAGTATAGATGCGCTTATGGGCGCGGCTAAGGATGCTGGCGCCGATTACGTGCTTACAGGCGCGCTTAACAGAAAGAACAGCACGTTCTTTGAAAGCGTGCGGCAGAGCTTTCCGGGCGATTACGGCAGTATACGGGAACTGTACGCCGATAAGAAAGCTTACAAGGAATACAGGGAAGACTTGGACGAGATTATAGCGCGCGTAAGGAAGAGGCACCGCATGCCGGCGTACGCGAGTATCCCCCGCAGGCGCGAAGCGGTTCAGATGTCGTTCCTGTAAGAGGGCCTTATGGACCATGTGTTCAGACTGGCGCAAATGCAGGATTACCTGGCTGTCGTAGAAATCTACAAGCAGGCGATAAGCGATATGTGCTCCCGCGGCATAATGCAGTGGGACGAAATATATCCCAGCGAAGAATGCCTTAAAGCCGATATAGAAGCGCGGCAAATGTACCTGCTAGTCTGCGGAGGCGATGTGGTTTCCGCGGTGGTTATAAGCGGCGAGCAGGACGAGGAATACAAAAACGGCTGTTGGAAGTACAGCGAAGGAAACATTGCGGCGCTGCACCGCCTGTGCGTCCATCCCGCCCACCAGCGCAAGGGGTACGGACGGGAAACGGTGCTTTTCGCCGAACAGTTAATGAAGCGGATGGGCTATACCGCTGTGCGGCTCGACGCTTTTTCGCAAAGCCCTTTCGCGCTGAAGCTGTATGAAGGGCTCGGATATGAGCGTGCAGGCGAGGTAACGTTCCGCAAGGGTAAGTTCTTTTTATATGAAAAGCCGCTGCGGGATTGAACCGCGCGCCTTTTACACTCCTTTTTTTCAAAAGCGACAAGGGATGCGCAAAACGCCCCGAACAGCAACAATGCCCCCGCGATTACCGGAGCCGAGATTACTATATTTTCCCACATAAAGCACACCCTCCTATAGAAACTATGTTCATATTACAGGAAGACGTGTACGTAAAAAAGGACAACGGCACGCGGTAAACCGCAAAAAAATACGCCCTTTTGAAGGGCGTAAGAGCTATAGTTCTTATTATATTCTATTGCTTTAAATGTGACTATTAATACTTGGTAAGGTACTGATTGATCTCCCACGGGTGCACGGTTATCCTGAAGTCGTCCCATTCTCTGGTCTTAAACTCGTAATACATATTGAATATATGCTCTCCCAGCGTCTGCTTAACGAGAGGATCCGCCTTGAAAAGCTCAAGCGCCTCCATAAGGCTGCCCGGCAGGCTCGATATTCCGAGTTCGCTCATCTCCGCGCCGCTCATCTCATAGATATTCCTGTTAACAGGCGGCGGGGGGGTAAGGTTTCTCTTTATGCCGTCAAGGCCGGACGCTAGCATAAGCGCTATTGCGAGGTACGGATTAGCAGCCGGGTCGGGATTTCTCAGCTCTACTCTCGTGCCTGAGCCGCGCGAAGCGGGTATGCGTATAAGCGGGCTTCTGTTCTTTGACGACCAAGCAATATAGCAGGGCGCCTCGTAGCCGGGAACGAGCCTCTTATAAGAGTTTACAATAGGGTTGGTCACTGCGGCTATCGACTTTGCGTGCTCAATGAGGCCCGCTATGTAGTTGTACGCCACTTTTGAAAGTCCGAGCTTGTCATTTTTATCGTAGAATGCGTTGCCGTCTTTTGTGCAAAGCGACTGGTTCACGTGCATGCCGCTGCCGTTGATACCGAATATAGGTTTTGGCATGAACGTAGCATACAGGCCGTGACGGGCTGCAATGCTCTTTACGACTATCTTGAATGTCATTATGCTGTCGGCGATAGCGAGCGCGTCTTTGTATTTGAAATCTATCTCGTGCTGGCCTTCCGAAACTTCATGATGAGAAGTTTCTATCTCAAATCCCATTTCCTCAAGCATGAGGCAGATATCGCGGCGTGCGTCTTCGCCCTTGTCTATAGGCGCAAGGTCGAAATAACCGCCCTCGTCTTGAGTTATCGTGGTCGGTTTGCCTTCGGCGTCGGTGTGGAACAGGAAGAACTCGCATTCGGGGCCGACGTTCATCACAAATCCCATCTTTTCCGCTTCTGCGAGTACACGCCGCAGCGCATATCTCGGGCAGCCTTCATACGGCTCCCCGTCAGTTGTATATACGTCGCATATCAGCCTTGCAACCTTTCCCTGCTGCGGCCTCCACGGGAATATTTCAAAAGTGTCGATATCGGGTTTAAGCAGCATATCCGACTCCTCGATACGGGCGAAACCGTCGATTGACGAACCGTCGAACATGCAGCCTTCTTCAAGTACCCTTGGCAGCTGTTTTGACGTTATAGCCACGTTTTTCAAAATGCCGAAAACGTCGGTAAACTGAAGCCTTATAAACTTAACGTCGTTTTCTTCAACAAGTTTAAGCACTTCCTTATTTGTATACTTCGCCATTATATATACCTCTCTTATGAAAAATATTTACGCACTGCCTGTTATAATAAAAAAGATGTCAATAAAGCAACATAAGCTGCCGATTCTGACATCATTGTCTTAATATACTATTATAATTTACAATACCATAACGAGTATTGCGGCGCAACACTTTTTTAAAATTTAATGAACAGGAAACAATACCGGCTTAAATATGTTATAATACAGACGGATGGTGGAATAATCGCTGGAGTTTATATATGAATATCAGTACCCGTAACAGGTTGATTATCTTCGGCAGCGTAGTGATAGGCCTGTTTGCCATACTGTTTATACAGCTTATTAAGCTTACGCTCGTTAAGGGAGCGGATTACGCAAGAGAGGCAAACGAGAAAAGAATAGAGACGATAACCATATCCGGCGCCCGGGGCAGCATACTTGACAGGAACGGACTGCCGCTCGCGTACGACCAAAAATCCTACAACGTTGAATTTTACAGGGACCCGAATAAAAGCTCGGCGGCGGACAGGGCTTTCTATACGGGCGTCATTATGAAAACCATAGACGTTGTCGAGAAGAACGGCGGAGAAACGATAGACACATTCGCGATAAAATATAACGCCGAAACGGGCGTGTACGATTTCGACTGGGGCGACATCTCGGCTGACGCAAAAACCAGGAGGGAAGAAAACTGGCGCAAAAACATGTACGTCAATACCGACCCGCCGATGACGCCGGAGCAGATATATATCTATTTGCGCGACAAATACCAGGTGCCGGCAGAGCTTGGCTATGAAGAGGCGCGCAAGATACTCTCCATCTGGCAGGAAGTCCAGCTTGCTTCCTGGAAGGCGTTCAACCCTGTGACTATAGCGTATAACGTCAATATTCAGACGGTTGCCGAGATAGAGACGCACGGCGTAGAGCTTTCCGGCATGAACATAGCGGAGAGCACTACGCGCGTATACCCGCGCGGAACGCTGGCCGCGCATATTCTTGGGTATCTCGGCCGAATGACCGACACTAATATGATTGAGGAAATGAAGAAAAAGGGGTACGACCAGGACGACCTCCTGGGAATAACGGGCCTTGAAAAATTTATGGAAGAGTACCTTACCGGCAACAGCGCGGAGCGGCAGGGCAAGAAGGTAGTCGAAGTAGACAATATGGCGGTTATACAGAAAGTACTCTACTCAACCGAGCCAAAACAGGGCTACAACGTGATAACGACCATTGACGTTCCTCTCCAGCAGGCCGCCGAGGAGGCACTCGCGAGGCGCATACCCGAAATGAGGCAGGAGCAGTTAAATACTTTTTATAAGGATGAGAACGGAGATTACAAAAAGGATAATGTCGACATAAACAAAGTCAAGCTCGCGGACCAGGGCGCCGCGGTCGTTATAGACGTAAACAACGGCA
The DNA here is from genome assembly GCA_023415915.1 of Bacillota bacterium. Lineage (GTDB taxonomy): Bacteria > Bacillota > Clostridia > Christensenellales > SZUA-584 > DTFZ01. The sequence continues at coordinate 5,060 of JAEZIZ010000137.1, forward strand.
ATGTGCTCGCGCTGGCGTGCTACCCGACATACGACCCTAATCTGTTTATTAAGGGAATATCGGATGAAGAATACGAAGTTCTGGGGTTTAACGATAAGGAGCTTGCGCCGCTATTAAATAGGGCGGTGTCCAGCCGGGGTATACCCGGTTCCATATTCAAGATGGTTACCGGCCTTGCCGCGCTCATGGAAGGCAAGACGACGCTCGAAGAACGTATAACCGATCAGGGTGAGTATAAAGCCATACTTAAGCCGAATTCTGAAGATCGCGGGCCGAAGTGCTGGACAAAGTATCCGCACAATCATAAAGACCAGACGATAGTCGAAGCGCTCATGAACAGCTGCGATTACTACTTCTACGAGATGGCGAACAGGCTTAAAATAGACCTGCTCAACAAGTGGGGGCAGATTTACGGGCTCACGGATAAGACGGGAATAGAGCTGCCGGGCGAGGCGGTGGGGCAGATAGGCGGCCCGCAGGTGGTTTACGATCCCACAAAACCAATAAAAGAGCAGAAATCGTCGCTGCCGTATCTCGTCAAATATGGTAAAGAGTATGGGCTAATAACGGTACTTAAAGAAAAGATTGCGAAAGCGCGCGGCGTCGAATACGACGACCAGACGATAAGCGACACCGCCGACGCGCTTATCGAGCTTGCGGGCATCGGGTGGACTGAGGACCCGGACGACAGGAAGATATTGAAAGACAAGGACGGCAGAGCGATGGGCGACTATATCCGCAGCGTGCTGCAGGATAAGATGGATATCCCGGCGAGGGTCTCGGCCGCAAACGGCTGGAGCCAGCTGTTGTCCCCGATAATCAGTCAGCTTATCTGGACGCCTTACATGACTATAACGTCGGGCATAGGGCAGGGCGTGGTGCTCGTAACGCCGGTTGCGGTGGCGCGCTACGTCGCGTCGATAGTAAACGGCGGAACGGTGTATGAGGCGCATCTGGTCGACAAGGTTGTCGACCAGAACGGGCAGGTAGTGTTCGACCAGCAGCCGGTGGTATACGGCACGCTGGGCGCTCCCCAGGAATACCTTGACAGCATAATGAAAGGCATGGGTGACGTCGTCGGCGCTGAGCAGGGCACGGCCCAGAAGTATTTCAAAGATTTTAAATACAAGGACTACATAGGCGGCAAGACGGGTACGGCGGAGGTAACCCTCGTAGACCTCGAGAACAACAGCTGGTTCGTATGCTTCGCGCCGTATAAAACTAAGGACAATCCCGAGAAATCCTTCCCGATGTACGACGGCCCCGACGTGAAGCCGGAAATAGCGGTCGTAGTATACGTGCCGCACGGATTGTCGGGCGGCCTCTCGTCGTATATTGCGCAGGACATCGTCGAGTTTTACCTCGACCGCGAGCAGAAAACCGCGGAGCAAAAAATACCAGCGACCGATTCGCTGATAACAAACTGATATTTTTCTGTCAAGCAGGAAAACGCGGTTTATTTGTAGAATTCTGTAGAACGCCTGTATTTTTACCGGCCAAGAATTGCAGATACTGCGTAAAATAATACGTATATGATTCCGAGGCTTAAAACCCGTAAGATCAAGTTTTTTCAGTGCATGGTGGGGGTATTATGGGGATCAAGATCAAGGGGAAGACCGGCGGCTTGTTTGAAATTGAGATACAGCCACTGTCTTCCTATTCTGATATAAGGGAAGCTATACAGCAAAAACTCGCAAAAAACAAGTACTTTTTCAACGGCGCGGGCGCAAAAATACTAATATCGGGAAAGGCGCTTTCTCAGGTGCAGAAAAAGGATTTGCGACGTCTGTTTCAGATGGACTATGACATCACGGACGTTACTTTTGCCGACGACGGAAAGGAACCGGAGGAGAAGCGCCGCGTAGTCATAAAACGCGTAAAAAACAACGCCGAGCCGTGCGGCGATTATGCCCACCTGGTATCGCGTAATTTCTTCAACGCGAAAAGCATATTCGTGACGCATACGCTGAGAAGCGGGCAGCGCATAGAGTGCGAAGGCGACGTGGTTATCTTAGGCGACGTCAACGACGGCGCTGAAGTCATTGCGGGCGGCAGTATAGCGGTTATGGGCAGCCTGCGCGGCCTTGTGCATGCGGGGGCGACGGGCAGGAGCGACGTTGTGGTAGCCGCAAACGCGCTAATGCCCAAGCAGATGAGGATAAGCGGCAAGATAGCAATATTTCCCGAAAACAAGACGGCGGAAGTGCCCGAGGTTGCAGAATACAAGCATGGGAGCGTCGTTATAAGGCCGCTCAGGCCGCAAACGAGAGAATTATAAACCAAGGCTTCCGATATACGTGCGTTTTTACAGCAAGTTTCAGGGCAATAATAAAAGGCAACTTACAAAGCATTCAGGCAAGAAATATTTGGGGGTAAGCATCATGGAGAACGTAATAGTAATCACATCGGGCAAGGGAGGCGTCGGCAAAACGACGACCGTTGCCAACCTGGGAACGGGCCTTGCGAGGGAAGGCAAAAAGGTTGTAATGATAGACACCGATATTGGACTTAGAAACCTTGACGTTGTTCTGGGGCTGGAAAACAGAATAGTATACGACCTCGTGGATGTTGTCGAGGGAACATGCAGAATAAAGCAGGCGCTGATACGCGATAAGAGGTACGATGCGCTGTGCTTGCTTCCGGCGGCGCAGACGCGGGACAAGATGGCGGTTAAGCCGGAACAGATGAAAGTGGTGGTGGAGGAGCTCGAGAAGGAGTTCGATTATATACTCATTGACTGCCCTGCCGGTATTGAACAGGGCTTTAAAAATGCTGTAGCGGGCGCAAAGGCAGCTATAGTCGTAACGGTGCCTGAGGTTTCCGCGGTCAGGGACGCCGACAGGATAATCGGTTTGCTTTCCGCGAACGGCATCGACGACTGCCGGCTGCTGGTAAACAGGCTTCGGCCTGACCTTGTAAGGCGCGGCGACATGCTTGCGCTGGACGACACGCTCGACATACTCGGCATAGATCTTATAGGCGTGGTGCCTGAAGATGAAAGGGTATTAAAGTCATCCAACCTCGGCGAGCCCGTTATTACGGACGACAAGGCCTTATCCGGCAAAGCTTACCGCAACGTAACTAAACGGATACTCGGCGAGAAAGTACCGCTCCTCGACCTTGAAGCCGACGGCGGGTTCCCGTTCTTCAGACGGCTTTTCGGAAAAAAATAGGAGGAGGAGCATTATGCGTTTTGGTAGAAAAAGCGGCTCCAGCGGGGTAGCAAAAGAGCGCTTAAAGTTGGTGTTGATACACGACAGGGCGAGGACTTCCCCCTCCAGCGATCTTATAGAGAAGCTGAAACAGGAGATACTGGTCGTAATCAACAAGTACTTTGAAGTAAGCGAAAGCGACTTCGACGTAGAGATCAAGAGTTCGTCAAATGCAAACAACGCATCGGGAGAAACGAGGCTTACAGCCAACGCGCCGATAAGGGGCGTACGGAACTTAGGGAGAAACATCTACTGATTCCGCAGGCTGAAATTTCTTTACCAATTCGTCGACCCATACGCGGTTGGGGCCTTCTATAATGGAGAACGGTTCCGTGCTTTGAGTACTGTTGTTTTCAAACAGCAGTATTTTTACGCCTTCGCGCGTCTGCCCGCCCGCGACCTGAAGGTAAAAAAGCGCGTACGGCAGAAACCCTTCCTTATACACTATCAGCGAGATTTCTCCCCATGGTTTGGGAATAATACTGTCAAACCTCGAATCGCGTATTACCGGCACTTCTATTATGCCGGAGTTTCCGCTCTCGTCTGTTGTGTATGTCTTGCCCGTTTCCAAAATCACCACCTTTGCTCCCGATATGGGAGCCTCGGTATATCCTTCCGCAACATTTACAGTCAGTTTTGCTGTTTCCGACGTGTTGAAAGACAGTGCCGCTATGGCGCCGCCGTCCGAAAGCAGCACAGTCAACATAACAGCGCCCGCCAAAAGCAGTACGGAAACGGTGATTGCCGCCGCCAGAGAACGCCTGCCGCCTTGAGCTATGCGACCGCCCGAGCCTCCGGCCGGCGTGCGTACGCTCGCAGCGGTTCGCGAGGTATGTTCGGAAGCCTTAGGGGCAACTGCTTTAGAGCCTCCGAAAAACCAGACGCTTTTTGACGTATCGTTTTTGTTATCCATGCGATCACCTCAACAATATATATGCAAAATTATGGGGACATTATCGCTTGCATAACAAATAATAATGGAAAGGCAGGTAAATAAGAGATATAATTGCGGTATACTATGCAGCAAAGAGTTAAGGAGATTTTATGAACGGGCTTGTTTTCGATTTTAACAACGTCATGTCTTCACGTATAGGAAAGCACGGCTTTTCTGATGAAGACATATCTGCAGGCGGCGGTTTGCTGAAAAGCGCCCACGCTTCGTTCTCCGCCAAACCTTATGGCTTTAAACGCCTCCCCGAAGGCCAGGCGGATATAGTGGACGATATAATACGCACGGCGGCAGATATAAGAAAAAAATATAAAAACTTCGTTGTGCTGGGAATAGGCGGCTCCGCGCTGGGGCCTATAGCGGTGCATCAGGCGTTATCGCATGATAAAGAAGCCGCAATGAAACTGTATGTGGCCGACAATATAGACCCCGAAACCATGGCGAAGCTTATGAACGCCGACCATAAAGAGACAGTGTTCAACGTGATTTCCAAGTCGGGTAAAACGTCGGAGACCATGGCGCAGTTTATGGCAGTCGCGGGCGCGCTGCAAAAGCAGGGGCTTAGGCTTTGCGACCACGTTATTGCAACGACCGACTCAAAGAACGGGAACCTTGTCAGAATAGCCCAAAAAGAAGGGCTTAAAACGTTCGTTATACCCGACGACGTTGGCGGGAGGTTTTCCGAGCTGACGCCGGTAGGGCTGCTCGCCGCGGCAGCCTGCGGTTACGACATTAAAGCGATGCTGGGAGGCGCGGCGCGTATTAACGACATGTGCAATGACGATAACAACCCGGCGGCGATGTTTGCGCTGTTGCACGTGCTGGGCATGAAAAGACAGATGAACATAAGCGTTATGATGCCTTACGCCGACAGCTTAAAATATATCTCCGACTGGTACGCTCAGCTCTGGGCGGAGTCGCTCGGCAAGAAATATGATACTGAGGGCAAGGTTGTCTATGCCGGCCAGACTCCCGTAAAGGCGCTCGGCGTTAACGACCAGCACTCGCAGATACAGCTGTATACCGAGGGGCCGTTCGATAAGATAGTTACATTCCTTAAAGTGAAGAACTTCCGGAGAGATACCGAAATACCCAAGGCTTTTGAATATGTGGATGATATAGACTTTCTCGGCGGCAAGACGTTCGGGCAGCTGCTCGAGGCGGAAAGGAGCGCGACTGAATACGCTCTTATAAAAGCGGGGCGGCCCAACATAACGATAACGCTCGAAAGCGTAAACGAATACACGATAGGCGCTCTGCTCCAGTTCTTTGAAGCCGCCACCGCTTACGCGGGCGAGATGCTCGGCATAAACGCGTTCGACCAGCCGGGAGTGGAAGAGGGCAAAAAAGCCACGTTCGCGCTTATGGTCAAGGAAGGCTTTGAAGCGAAAAAGGCAGAAATGGAAAGCCAGCCCCCTTACGACTCAAAGTGGATATATTCAATTTAATTAAATAACGTGCAATCGCGCATATGAAAGCGCCGCCTGAATCCGGGCGGCGCTTATTATACATTATGTGTTTTACGCAAAGGTCAAACGCTTTTGGGCGCCGATTTCAGAGCCTGGCGTTTGAACCGCTGTATCATTTCGCTTACGGGCGGTATCACGACTATTACGAAGCATATGGCAAGGTCTATAAGCACGAATGAGTTATAACCCAGAGAATACGGCCACAGCTCCTGCCCGGATTCCGCGGCGTAGCTTGCAAAGAATATCACGCCCGATATTACGTGCGAAGCGTACCGCAATACGCAGGCAATTATCATGCCGGGCAATATGCTCTTTTTAAACAGCCCTGCAAGGCCCAATATAGTAAACGCGAATATGTAGTCGAGAAAGAACTGCGCCCAGTGCACCACCCAGAAATCCTGAAGGCACTGCAGCAGCGCGTATGCAAAGCCCACCAATAGCCCCTTGGGCGTGCCGTAAATGTACGCAAACAGCAACACGGGCAGCATGCTTGCGAGCGTTACCGAGCCGCCCTGCGGCATCTGCCACAGCTTGACAAACGACAGCAGAAAACCTAGCGCGAGGCACATCGCGGCAGCGGAAAGCTCCCGAATAGTCCAGGCGCTTTCGCCCGTTTTCTTTTTGCGCGCGCGTATGAGTACAAGCGCGCCGACTACGAGCACGACAGCCGCTAAGGCTATTATCCATGCTCTGTTCGCTTCGAGGAATTCCCCGAAGCCTTCGCTGAATTTTTCCCAGTCCATAGTTCACCTCTCCCCGATTGTTTTTATTTGCCGCATAAGGTAAAATGGACAAGAGGAGAGCCTTACCGCTTTAATCTCCGCCCTAAGCTTTGGCTTCCAAGGCGATAAAAAAGGCGTATACAATAAGCGTATACACCCTTTGAACTTTAAAAGATTAAACCTTTTGCTATTTAAAGCAAAAGCCCGCGCACCGCACGGGCAGGTAAGTCTCTTATCTTGCTTCCCTGCGCTGGAATTACCCAACAGGTTCAAAGGGTTGTGCTAAATGCATCTCAGCCATCAAGGCCCCCCTAGCGGTCAAGTGCATTATACGTTTATATATATTATATGTCAATGACAATGGAGGAATTTATGTATCATTTTTTCAGTTACATGGCGAAGATGAAACACATAAAGCGTTGGGGGCTCATGCGCAACACTCGCGAGGAAAACATACAGGAGCACTCGCTGCAGGCCGCGATGATAGCGCACGCGCTTGCGGTAATAAAAAACAAGCTGTTTAAAGGAAACGTAGACGCGGAGCGCGTTATGGCCGTCGCGGTATTTCATGAGGCGGGGGAGGTAATAACCGGCGACCTTGCAACGCCAATAAAGTATTTCAACCCCGAGATAAAGACCGCCTATAAGCAGATAGAACGCGTCGCGGAGGAAAAGCTGCTCGTCATGCTGCCCCCTGAAATAAAGGGCGAGTACGAGTCGCTGATACTCGGGCGGGAGGACGATAAGGAAATCTACGCTATAGTGAAGGCGGCGGACAAGATATGCGCGTACCTTAAGTGCGTAGAGGAAATGTCCGCGGGCAACAAGGAGTTTGAGAAAGCACAAAAGACTATACGCACGGCTATAAAGAAGCTCGACATGCCCGAAGTCAAATACTTTATGGATACGTTCGTGCCGAGCTTTGAGCTGACGCTCGACGAGTTGAATTAACATGAATATATCGAGCAGGCTCGAAGAGCATATCCGCAGTCTGGAAAACGCGCTCCTTCAACCCGAAGTAAGGCGGTCGCCGAAAGCGGTAAACGCGCTGATTGCCCAAGGCTTTTTTGAATTCGCCAGTTCGGGGCGTATATACAATTATACGCCGGGGGATACGTTTGACGACGAATCAACGTATGAGATACAGGATTTCAAGGCGCAGAGGCTGTCTCGCGGCTGCGTGCTGGCGACGTACAGGGCGGTAAAAAAAGACGCCGCCAATGTTGTTGCAATTATGCTGCGAAGTTCAATATGGAAGCGCGGCAAGGGAACGTGGAAAATAGTGTTCCATCAGGGAACGGTTACGAGCAACTGATATATAAATGGAACGCTTTTAAAGCGTATCCTTCGCGACTGTCAAAAAAGTATATGCTGACATTCCGTCAGCTTCGCTTGAAGGAGTGTAAAGACTGAAGAATCCCCTTCTTTATAGCACTCTCCATGGGATTCCTCGCAAGCTCGGAATGACAAATGGAGGGTTATCGAGACTTAAAAAGGATATGCGGCAAGCATATCCTTTAACATTCCTTTATAAAATAACCAACAGTTTACTCCCCGTCCGATATCAGCTTTTCCAGCTTGTTCTTTACGCGCTGCAGCGCGTTGTCCACCGACTTTACGCTCCTGTTAAGGTCCGCGGCGACTTCGTAATAAGATTTGCCTTCTATATACTTTCTGAGCACCTGCATCTCGAGAGGCGAGAGCAGCTTGCCCATCTTCGATTCGATTATTGAGAAGTCTTCCCTGCCTATAATAATATCTTCGGGATTCGATATCTTGCCGCTTGCGACTATGTCTATAAGCGTCCTGTCGGATTCCTCATCGAACATAGGCTTGTTTAAAGAGACATACGAATTAAGCGGCTTGTGCTTTTGGCGCGTGGCCGTCTTTATCGCGGTTATTATCTGGCGTGTAACGCACAGCTCGGCAAACGCCCGAAATGTTGTAAGCCGTGTCTGGCGGAAATCGCGTATCGCCTTATACAGCCCTATCATGCCTTCCTGTACGATGTCTTCCCGGTCGGCTCCGATAAGAAAATAAGAACGTGCCTTTGCACGAACAAAATTCTTATACTTATTGAGCAAATACTCTAAAGCGTCCCCGTCGTCGCGGGCGAGTTCCGCAAGGGACTCGTCAGGCATGTCCTCGTAACGATCGTGTGCTTCTTCAAGCGAAGATCTTCTGCTAGTCAATGTATACCTCCCGGAGTCTCTGTTATTTGATTATATATGGCGGCATTAAGAGAGTCAATATGGATGGAGTAAATTTACAAATCTAATCGGGAAGAGTTATCGCGTCAAGCGCGAGCCTCTTTTTAAGCTCGCCCGGAGAGAGCGACGACCTGTGAAGAAGCTTTAAATACTTCTCACGCTCGGCTTGTATAAGCAGCTTAAGCTCGTGAGGGGTTATTCTTACAGCGCCCGCTTCAAACACCGAAAGCTGTTCAAGATAATCGCTTGTTACGACTTTAAGCATTGGTTTGCCTTTGGCGGCGCGCTGTATATGCGTATCGGCCGTGACGCCGTATGCGGTAAAGATAACGGTTAAGAGGCCGTGCTTTGTTTCGCTTGCAGGCTGCTTCGTGTTGTAGCCGTCGAATACCACCGTGATATCTTCGCCCGAAAAGCCCGCAAAATCATCGAGTATATGAAGCAGTTTCGCGCGCGCGTCTTCAAGATTGCTCGTATCAAGCCCCCAGGCGTGGATAACGTTGTATCCGTCTATTATCATCCCTGCTTCTCCTGCCGCACCTTTTCATACATCAGCACAGCGGCCGCTACCGCGGCGTTGAGCGAACCCGTCTCGCCTTTCATCGGTATGCTTGCAACGAGGTCGCAGTTTTCCAGCACGAGCCTTGATATTCCCTCGCCCTCCGAGCCTATTACGAGCGCGACCGGGCCCTTTAAGTTAATTTCATCGGCCGGTTTGCCGGATACGTCCGCCGCCGTTATCCATACGCCCTTGTCTTTTAATTCCTTGATAGTCATGTTCAAATTAGTCACTTTAACTATCGGAAGCCGCTCGGCCGCGCCCGAAGAAGCCTTGTACGCTACCGACGAGAGCGAAGCGCTCCTGCGCTTGCCCAATATCACTCCGTGCGCGCCCAGCACTTCGGCGCTTCTTATTATCGAGCCAAGGTTGCCCTCGTCCGTTATGCCGTCGAGTATCAGCATGAACGGCGGCTCGTTTCTCGATTCCGCGAGGCTTATTATGTCTTCTATACTGCCGTATTCCTTGGCGGCGGCCATGGCGACTACGCCCTGGTGGTTGGCGGGCTTGCCTCCATACCCGAAAGGCATCGTAAGGTTGTCAAGCTTGCGCTTGTCCACGCGAACTACAGGCAGCCGCTTTTCGGACGCAAGCGCCAGTATCTCCTTTATGCTCGGGTCGTCTATCTCCTTTGCAGCCAGCAGCTTGTCTATCGGCCGCGCTGATTTTATCGCGGACTTGACCGCGTTTCTTCCGTATATTATATCCATCTATCTGGTCACGATCCTTTTCTGTTTTTGCTTGACCTCCTGCAGCTGCCCGCATGTCATCCTTCCTTCGCAGCACTTGCCGCGCACGCACGAAGGCCCCGCGGTAGAGAACAGTGCCGGCGATACCGAGGAAACCAGACCCAGCATGTTCCACGCAAGTTCGCGAATCTCCCACTGGGCGCGGTTGCAGCACCTTAACGTAAAGAAATGCAGCAGTTCGCGCGCGTTCATAGTAAGCATCATCTTCGTTTCGCACGCGCCGGGCAGCACGAAACGCGCGTCCTCGTTAGACTTCTCGCCCTTGCCTCCCAGCTCTGTACGCCAGTCGTCATACCACTGCTGCATTGTAGCCATCTGCGACTCGTACTTTTTCACGGCTTCGTCGCCTAACGCTCGTATGCTGGGAGGTATTATATACGAAAAGCCGTTTTGCGAGTAGCTGACATACCTTTGCGACTGCACAGAAAAGCTCGCTATCCTGTGCCTCGTTATCTGCGCGAGCAGCGTACGCGATACGCCCTCTATGCCAAAAGTAAAGCTAGCATGCTCTATCGTAGACAGATGGCCCAAGTCAACTATTCTTTCGAGAAACGACGAAGCGCTCTCGCTCGTCAGTCCTTCCGATATATCGTCTATGCCCGCCGGGCTGTAACATAGCTTCGCTGCCATCGCGGTCAGCTTCTCAGCATCGGGCGAATACGACAATAATTTAACGTTCAGTTTGACCTCGCTCATATTATTTTCCCCCAAAAAAGTGATTGACTATTACGCCGAACAGCTCGTCCAAGCGGCGCTCGCTGCCAAGAAGGTAAAGATATCCGATAACGGCCTCAAGCCCCGTGGCGCGCGAGTAGTCTTCGCGGCTCATGTTTTTCGGCGGCGTCGATTTTGCGTTCCTGCCCGCCCGGTATACGTCGTTTTCACGCTCGGTAAACATACCTTCAAGCAAATCAGCGGCCTTAGCCTGCGAACGGGCGTTCACCACTCCCGACGCCAGCGAATGAAGCTGTTCCACCCTTCCCATATTATTCTTTACAAGGTAGCTTCTGATATACAGGTCAAACACCGTGTCGCCTATATACGCAAGGTTGAGCAAAGGAAATTCGCGCACGCGGTTTTCCGGAAGCGCGCCGAGCGAAATCCCGTATGCTGTTTTTACATCATTATCTTCCACTTTATAAATTATAGCATAACGCGGACGCATCCAAAAGCGGAAGATAAAAACTCTTGGAATAATCGGGCGCATATACGGCGGCGTGCGGCGAACAATAATACAATGAAAGAGTATTCATCTAACGCATCAAAAGCGCGCAAAGTTCTTTGGGGATCTCGTATAAAAAAAGCTGCGGTAGGCGTCGTGTCGGGATTCTTGGCCGGGCTCTTTGGCTCGGGCGGGGGAATAGCCGTCGTGGAAGGGCTTGAGAGGATAGGCACGGAAGAGCGGCGCGCGCACGCCACATCCATAGCGGTGATACTTCCCACCTCGGTGCTGTCCGCCGCGCTGTATTTTACCGGAGGGTATGTGCCGCTTGAACAAACGCTGTACCTCTGTGCCGGCGCTATAGCTGGAGGGCTGCTCGGCGCGTTTTTCCTCTCTAAAGTCAGAATTAAGCTGTTGAACCGGATATTCACGCTTCTCATACTCTTATCCGGCGTAAGGTTGCTGTTTTGATACTCTATATATTGTTCGGTGTGGTGTTCGGAATAGTGGGCGGCATGGGACTGGGCGGCGGTATCGTGCTGATACCCTGCCTCACGCTGTTCCTTGCGGTAAACCAGCACGAAGCCCAGGCAATGACACTGTTCGCCTATATACCTATGGCGCTGTTCGCGCTCGTTTCCCATATAAAGCAGAAAAACGTAAGGCTGAGGCAAGCGCTGTTTTTAACCGCCTTTGGCTGTATTGGCGGCGTAGCGGGCTATTTTCTCGCGGCGGCGATAGACTCGGATACTCTGCGTAAAGTATTCGCCGCGTTTCTGATACTCGTAGCGCTACTGCGAGTATGGCGGCAGGAGGTAAAGCCCCAGCTGGATAAAAGGGCTTGAGAATGTGCCGTGAGGCGTAAAAACACCGCCGGGGACGTGTAACCGAAGGCAATTATGAATGTATCACAAAAGTAACGTTATTATACGAAACTGCTTGTTGACAGTTAAACAGCATGTTATTATAATGTGAATAATTTATATCAAAAGGCTGTGAACGGGAAAACTGTTGCTGATAGCGTAAAGAGAGCCGCCGGTAGGTGCAAGGCGGACGCTTAAGGAGCGGGGCTCGCCCGGGAGCCGCAGAGCTGAAAATATACAGTAAGCTCTGACGCATTAAACGCGTTATGTTAAAAGGCTTAAATGCCTTGCTGAGCTGGCGGCTTATTGCCGCAAGCAGAGTGGTACCGCGACCTTGTCGTCTCTGTAAGACGGAAGGTTTTTTTATTTTCAAAAATGACGTTTGATGGGAGCATAGCTTTTTAAGAAAGAGGGAGGTTGCTTATGCTGGAATTTATCAATATGACTATAGGGGACCTGCTGGATCTTAAGGCAAAAGAATATCCCGACAAAGACGCGCTCATACACCCTTATGAGAACGTCCGTTATTCAACGCGCCAATTTAAAGAGGAGTGCGACCGCGTAGCGCGCGGGTTGATGGCGCTCGGCATCAAAAAGGGAGACCATGTCGCGATATGGGCGACCAACTACCCGCAATGGGTAATATCTATGTTTGCGACAGCCAAGATAGGCGCCGTACTCGTCACGGTAAATACCAATTACAAGAAGTACGAGCTTGAGTACCTGTTAAAGCAGTCGGATTCAAAGATGCTTATAATGACGGGCGGAACGAAAGAAAACAACTATGTGGATCATATTAACGCCATTTGCCCCGAGCTTGGAGAGTGCAAACCGGGCGAACTTAACAGCAAAAAGCTTCCCTTCCTTAAAAGCGTAGTGTTTCTGGACGGGGAACGCCACCCGGGCATGTACCTGTGGGACGACGTGCTCGCCGCCTCGGAAAACGTAAGCGAGGAAGAGCGCATAGCGCAGCAGCGCGGGACGAACCCGCAGGACGTTATTAACATGATGTATACGTCGGGTACAACCGGGTTCCCCAAGGGCGTAATGCTTACTCACTACAACCTCGTCAACAACGGCAAGGCTATAGGCTCATATATGAAGTTTACCGATAAAGACAGGCTTTGCATACCGGTGCCTCTGTTTCACTGCTTCGGTTGCGTGCTTGGCGTAATGGCGGCGGTAACCAACGATGCCGCAATGATAATAATCGACCACTTCAACCCCGTTAAGGTGATGCAGGCGATTCAGAGCGAGAAGTGTACGGCCGTTCACGGCGTGCCGACGATGTTCATCGCTATGCTGGAGCATAAGGATTTTGAATCGTATGATTTTTCCACAATGCGCACCGGCATAATGGCGGGCTCTCCCTGCCCGATAGAAGTAATGAAGGCGGCGGTCTCGCGCATGAACATGCGGGAGATAACTATTGTGTACGGCCAGACCGAAAGCTCGCCCGGCATCACGCAGACGAGCGCCGACGATACGCTTGAGCACCGCGTTTCCACCGTGGGTCGCGCGTATCCCAATTTGGAAGCGAAGATAATAATACCGGAAACGGGCAAGGACGCTCCGCCGAATACTATAGGCGAGATAGTAACGCGCGGATATCATGTTATGAAAGGCTATTACAAGATGCCCGAGGCCACGGCGCAGGCAATAGACAAAGACGGCTGGCTGCATACGGGCGATCTTGGCATGATGGACGAAGACGGCTATTTCAAGATAACGGGACGGCTAAAGGATATGATAATACGCGGAGGAGAGAACATATACCCCCGCGAAATTGAGGAGTTTTTGTACACGCACCCCGCGGTAAGGGATGTGCAGGTAGTGGGAGTGCCCGATAAAAAGTACGGCGAAGAGGTGCTCGCCTGCGTAATACTAAAAGACGGCGCTGCGGTAAGCGAAGACGAGCTCATTGATTTCGTAAGGGCTGGCCTTTCAAAGTTTAAAGCGCCGAGGTATGTAAAGTTTATAGACTCGTTCCCTATGACCGCGAGCGGCAAGATACAAAAATACAAACTGCGCGAATGGGCGGTTAATGAGCTGCACCTCGAGGATGCCGCGAATATCGAAACGGCGTAAACAAAGCAAATTGAAGTTAAAGAGGCCTTCAATAACCATGATGGCCTCTTTTTGGTTATTATAAAAAACCACGCGCTAAAGCCTGTGAAGCAATGGATAGCGTTAAAAAAGATTTTTGTATGATAAAAAACAACCTAGGTCTTAATAGTAAGTAACAGAGATTTAAGATACATAAAAGAAAAACAGTTCAAGAAAAATGAAGATTCTTCGCTTGCGCTCTGAATGACAAAAGCGGCTATTACTGTAAAACCAGCTTTTATGGACGAAAGCTCATATGTCATTGCTATGAAAACAGAGGAGAAAAAAGTGTACAAAAAAGAAGGTTG
>JAEZIZ010000069.1 GCA_023415915.1 Bacillota bacterium
ACAGACACTCCAACTTACTCAGCGACGGCAATACGGATATGTCACTGATATCGTTATAATCCAAATACAGATACTCCAGATTATTGAGCGACGACAATGCGGATATGTCGCTGATATCGTTTCCGCCTAATTGCAGATACTCCAGATTATTAAGCGACGACAACGCGGATATGTCGCTGATGTTGACATTGTTGGCCAGCAACAGCGTTTTCAGCTTCGTCAGCCCGGCAAGCGGCGAAATGTCGCTGATGTCATTCATGTATAATTTGAGATCTTCCAAATCGGTCAGCGAAGCAAGTGCCGATATGTCGCTGACATAGACGTTGCTGCCCAAATCAAGCTTTTTCAGTTTCGTCAGCCCGGCAAGGGGCGAGATGTCGCTGACTCTGTTACCCCAAACGTTCAGCTCTTCCAGGTTGGTTGCATATTCCAGGCCGGACAGGTCAGTTATGTATTTAAACGTTGCGGACAGGCTGGTGATGGACAGCATATCGGCGAGGGTAATAGGCCCGCTGCTTCTTCCCAATTGTTCAAGTATCGCCTGCCGCAGGCCGGCATCTTTGAATTTATCCGTCACGTCGGGGTTGTCCGTAGTGGCCGTAACCGCCTTTTCCACAGTTAACGGAGCGACGTCCTCTCCCTGCCATATATGCGCCCTGACGGTATATTCGTACTCGATGCCCGGCACCACGCCTGAGTCGGTATACGAAGTGTCTGTGCTGTCAGCCAGCAGGGTAACTGTTGTCCCGCCGCCCGTGCGCGTCACCTCGTATTTGGTGTCCGGCATATAGTCCCACGACAAATCCACCCGGGTTGCCCCTGCCTGCGCCTTCGCGTCAAACGGCGTTTCAGACAGCGGTTTCTGCGAGTCACAGATAACCGGCACGCCGCTGTTGCCAAGGTCATCGATTATTCTTTTCGTCCGAGTCCCTTCAGCAAGGTTGAGATAGTTTTCCCCGGTATAGGAGGTGCCTTCTTTTACATCTATACTATCCCGAAAATTATAGCCGTTCATCCAGAGGCTACCACCCGCGCCCACTGAGAGGGTAATCTTATAACAGGTCTCGGCAAGAGCCGTCATGGGCGCAAAACCGATAGTTCCCACTATCAAAAGAAATGCCAAAATGAGAACCGTTACTATACGATGCATATTTTCTCCAATATCTAAAAAATACAAAATACTGCGGAAATTGCGCCAGCTGCAGCCTTCGCAGTGTCATACCAAAGGGAATATCATTGTATTTATATACCAAAAACTTAATCTATATTTTAACCTTTTTCGCCATAAAAGACAATAGAAAAATGCCTGCCGCTCGTCGCAGGATTGTAACCAATATCTTTTCTCAGACTTCAGTTAATATTCTTTAACGGCTTTTGTATCTCGGCCAAAAAAAGGAACAATCACTTGAAACTGCACGTCTAATGATATATCCTGATATTGGGAGGCTCCCATAAGAAAGTATGCTGCATTATTAATTGTATTCCTTCTGCTCGCCGGATGCGGCGCAAACAACCTTCCGAACAACACAGCGTTTGTTGATGCTGCAAAAGGCTTTGAGACGCCTGCGCCGGATACTGTTGGTTCGGACGGGCAAGTCTTTGAAGACAATATCACGGCTTATGAGAAGCTAACACCGGCAGTAAAGACGGTATTAGAGCATATCGCGAAAGAGCTTAACTCCCCCTACGGCGTTGTTGCATATCAGCAGGCAGAGTTTGAAGAAGGAACGCTTGTATTGGCCGAAGGGCTGCGTGACGGTGAGAATCACCCGGAGCTGTACTTTGTGGACAAGGGAAATTCTGTTCGTAACTTTACGGCGGGAAGCAGCTGCTGGGATCTGAACTTTACAGAATTTATGGGCAAGCGTATATATTACGGGTGTGTTTACAGTGAAGCACCGATGAAAGAAGTAGTGTTTAAGTACAATGGGGCTATTGAAAGCACAGCGCCACATTCCCCGGGGGTAATTGCTGTTAAGGATGCTTCAGAGGAAACGGCAGATTTTATAAAAAATGTTCAGGGCTATTTGCTGATTACGGACAATAAGGGTATACCCGCTTCCTTCGGACTGAATAACGAAGACGGCAAAAGCACAGACTATATCTCTGATATGCTTCAGGGCATGTCTATACCCCCTTACATGGATGTGGAAGACCCGAGTATACGTTATACCTCGCTTTATCAGTACAACCCGATGACGGGGACGGAAGAGGTAAGCGCCGGCGAAAAGATCGGCCTGATATCGCTGCAACACGGTGAGAATGAACTGCCGCTTGATTTTGCGGGCTTTTTCAAGGACGTTTCGCCTCAAGAGATCTTTAAGTCTTTAAGCGTTTATGCGTTGTGTTCAAACATATTATATGAAGGACAGCGCCTTCCGGCAGGCGGCACGGTAAGCCTCGCTTTTGAGAAGGGCCTTCTCGAAGATGCTGAGATACGGTGTTATTTCTCGCCTTTGACGAAAGACTCATGGGATGTTTACAAGAAAACCGGCAGCCTGGATTTTTCAATGCCGGTAAAAAAGCCGGACGAGCAAGGCAGTATTGAGCTTGGACAGCGCGGGATATTACATTATTGCGGTATGTATTGATGCCTCAAACGTAAATACCGGCACGTTGGTTTGTACTGGCATAATAGGCTTAAGCTGAACCAAAGCGCCGCCCGTTTCCCTGCCCCTCCCTCTTTTGCGCCAAAATAAAAGCCCCTTTGTAACTTAAAGGGACTTTTATCGTTTATGAGCCAATAAGAACTTATATTATCCCGAGCGGTATCAGCACCGCCAAAAGCAGCGCGTTTACCGCCGCCAGTCCGCCCACAAATATCTTCTGCGTACGTGGCTTTGCGTCGGGCACCAGAAACGCCGCCAGGAAAAACGGTATATAAGTGGTTATGAAAACCGGTATTGCGCCCCACCAGGGATATACCCATATAAATGCAGGCGTTGTCGCCAGAAAGATTTCCACGGCGCTGAAAAACGCGGCGTTGATAACCGCGAAAAAAATGCGGTTGTTTATGCCCAGTATCTTCTTTTTCGGATCATCCAAAAGCAGCTTGCTCGTTATCACGCCCGCTACGGCGAACATCATGGATAGCTCCCAGCTTACCCCTATAAGCAGTATGAAACTGGTGCTTTCCGGGGAGACCGTCCATAGCGCATAGCCGGTGGCCGCACATATAACTGCGTTCATTATCTCGTAAAACCAGTGCACCATATAGAGCGCAAGCCCCGCGACTATTGCCCTGTAGTTCTTGCGCGACAGCTCAGTTGCGTACACGTAAAATACAAAAGCCAGCAGCGCAATGAAAGTCCAGTTGAAGTTTCCGACGCTTCGCACCGCTTCTCTCGCCCGTTCGGCCGCGCCCGCGTTACCCCATGCCCCAAACCACATAAATATCTCCACCTTTCGTTTTGTTTTAATGAAAGGGTCATTATCGCTGGTCTTTAT
This sequence comes from Bacillota bacterium, assembly GCA_023415915.1. Lineage (GTDB taxonomy): Bacteria > Bacillota > Clostridia > Christensenellales > SZUA-584 > DTFZ01. The sequence continues at coordinate 3,448 of JAEZIZ010000069.1, forward strand.
GTCTTTAGCAGTCTGGTCCTATATGATGCCTGTTCAGTGTGATCAAAAACGAGTGGATTTACTATAATCCGATTATATAACCGCGCGAGATCCATGGCAAGTTCTATCACAGCCTCCGCGCCAGCGCGCAGTTTATTTTCAGCTGTTTCACAAATAGACGTTTTTGTAATATAATATTGGGAATGGTTAAGAACGACAGCATTTTCATCGACAACAAAATAAAGCACAATGCCCGAAGCCGCAACGTTTTGCACGGACGCGCTTACCCTGTTATCGGCAACAACTCCCTTAACGTCACGAATATCGAATATGCAGGCGCGAAGGTGCCGCAGCAGCTTTACGGCTTTAAGATAGCGCACATATCCGACCTGCACAACCACGGCTTTGGCGAAAGGCAATCAAGGCTTATCGGCCAAATAAAAAAAGAGCGACCCGACATAATAACCGTCACGGGAGACTTGATAGACCGGCGGCGTACAGATATAAAAACAGCCATGGATTTCATACGCGGAGCCATAAGCATTGCTCCCGTATATTACGTAACGGGCAATCACGAGATAAAATCGGGCAGATGTAAAGAGCTTTTTACTCTGCTGAATGAAGCAGGCGTAAACTTGCTTGACACCAGGTCTGTGACAATAAACCTAGGCGGCGGCTGCATAACGCTTTTCGGCTTGCCCGACATATCGTATTACGGCTATGAATCGGCGGCGGAAAAGGAAAAGGCAAAACTGCGTTTGCAGAGTGCGCTAAAGGGTCTGACTGCCGGGCATGAATCTTCTCTCAACATACTGCTGACGCACCGTCCGGAGCTTATACGCCTGTTTTCCGGCTGCGGCATAGATATCGTTTTGTCCGGCCACGCGCACGGAGGACAGATGCGGCTGCCGCTTTTAGGAGGGCTGTACGCACCCGGGCAGGGCGTACTTCCAAAGTATACGAGCGGAATGTATCATAAACACGGCATGGCGCTGGTTGTAAGTAGAGGCCTAGGCAACAGCCTCTTTCCTTTAAGGATATTCGACCCTCCCGAGGTAGTAATGCTCACTCTTAAAGACAAGTAATAATACGTGATTATAATGAGCTATTGATTGGCGAAATAGTCTTCTACACCGTTGCATATCGCTTTAGCGACTTTTTTCTGATAATCCTCGGTAAGCAGCTTTTTCTCTTCATCCGGGTTGCTTATAAACCCGCACTCCACCAGCACGCTCGGCTGGTTTCCCGCTCTTAGAACATGCAGGTTTTCGGAGCGCGCTGTTCCCTTGGATTCCGGCTCAAGCTCGTCGTTTAAGCGCTGCTGTATGTATTCCGCAAGCGCTTTTCCTTTAACGGAGCCCGTCATGAACAACACGAGCGGGCCGGACACGCTCTCGTCCTTAAAGGAATTCATATGCACGCTGACGACTATATCCGAACCGCTGTCGCGTATTATTACGCGCCGTTTTTCCATGTCCGCGTCTTTTGTATCCGCAATCGCGTTCTCGTCGCTGCGCGTCATTATAACTTTAGCGCCTCTGTCTTCCAGCTCGGCCTTTAAGAACTTGGAAACGGCGAGGTTGATATCGTCCTCCTCGGCGCCGCTTGAGCCTATCGTACCCGGGTCAAATCCCCCGTGCCCGGCGTCTACAACTACGCTTTTGCCGGCAAGCCCTTTTTTTGCTTCGCCGCTCGCCTGCGCGCTTACCTTAGCCGTCCGCTGAGGGTTGTCAAGAGCCGCTATGGCTCCCATACCGCCGTTTTCGCCTAAATAATGCGCCGCGATAATTACGCCCGCTGTTATAAAACACAGCACCGACATCGTTGTGGCAAACTTTTTCGCGTTAAACCGGTAACGTTTTTTCTGACCGTTCCGCTCGTTTTTTAAGTTCTCCTGCGGTTTTTGCTTGCTCATACACTCCTACATTCTCACCACTACCCGTTTTTGCCCAATTATAGCCCCTATTGCGCACCCCAACAAGCCTTACGTCTTGTTGGGAACCCCGTATTTACACCCCATAAAGCAGCGGCTTTATGGGGACCCCATATTTACACCCCGTATTAAAGAGGCGCGCTATACATGCCTCCGAAAATTATTCCACCGCGTTCTCGAGCATCTGTATCTGCTCCGGCGTCAGCGAAAGGTTATTCTTCAGATCGTTGACAACCGCTTTACCGCGCTTTGCGGCAAAATTCTTCATAGCGTTCACATCCGCTTCCCATTTGTCGGGCGTTGGCCGCTCGTCGCTCCAGCGCTGATACTCCGCCGCAACCTCGCCGCGCAACAGGTTCGCCGCTTCGTCTATCATAGCGGTAACGCGCTCGGTATTATATATTTCCTTAAGCGCCCACGCGAACCTCTCTATAAACGCGTCCTTCCACGGCGTGTATTTCAGCAGCGCGTTGAAAATGTCGGAACCGGTTGTTTTCGGATCCATACGCTTCGCAACCGTGTCGAACGAATAGAATGAGATATCGAGGTCCTGATATATCTGTTTCCATTTTCCGTCCGGCGGTATCTGATAGAACTGAACATTGCCAACATCGTTGTTGGCGATGTATATCTCGTTTATAATGAAGTCCATAAAGCTGTCGGTATCGAGCCGCGCTGCGACCCAATCGTAGTTTTCCTTTGCCGACATATCATGCGTGCTTATGTAATTGTATATCTCCTTGTACCCTTCGCTCGATCCATTGTTAACCTGAGTGAAGCCTTTAGCAAGGTTGATTGCGTCAATCACGCTCTTGTCTGTGACGCCCTCGTGCTGGGCGACCATGTACTTGTTGCGTTTCTCCATCATGTAGTACACGCCCCAGTATTTGCCGTCAATATATAACACATAAGGTTTGGCTGCCTGCGTCAAAACGTTCATCTGTCCGTCCACCAGCCCCAGCGCGACGTATGTGTTCAGTTTTGTTACCATTTGGCCCTCGCGTCCGCCCGTGCGCAGTATCAGCGACTTATACTCGGTGAAATCGCGGTTTTGGAAGAACGGGTACGCCATCGTGCCATTGCCATATTGGCTGCGCGCGTATATCGCGAAGGATCTTTGCTCCCTCAGCGAAAGCGTCAGCCCTCCTGTCATAGTAAGGCCTATATCCTGCTGAAATACCCGTTGGCCGCTTTCATCGTATACCTCAAACGACGCGGGTACTTCGGTATCGCTCTGGAAATTCGCGTTGGTGTATAAACCATTGCTGTCTTTGGTAGCGTTAGGCCCCGGCATGTATATGCCGTTCGTCGGATCAAATAGCAAATGTTCATCCGTTACAATTGAGACAACGGGAAGCGTGTGCGCCGCGCCTATGAAATATGTGCCCGTCGCCACCGGGCTTTCTATATAGCCTTCCCTGAACGCTTTGGCTCTAATTGGCGTCGTCTTGTCTATCGTTAACGGCCCCGAGTACTTATTTGAGCTCTGTGACGGAGTGCTGCCGTCCGTAGTGTAATATATTTCGGCCCCTTCCGCGGAAAAAAGCGACAGCTGTATGGCGCCGTCGTATTTACCGGGCTGCTGGTCAAACTGCACGTCGCTCACAAACCCCGCCTTGCCGCCGGTATTCGCAGCGCCCGGCGTAGGCGTCTGGTAATATACAAATGCCGTCTGCCCCGCTTCCCTGCCTATTGAAACGTTCTGCGGAAGCGTTCCAATAAAGCACCTGTCAATAAGCTGGTCCTGTGCGTTAAACAGCGCTACCGTCGTACCCAGCCTGCTTAATTTGAACGGCGCGCATAATTCCTGGCCGACCGTTACGTCAACTCCCGCCGCAAGCACTTTTACCTGCGCACCGGGCTGCAGCGTAGTGTCGGGGAAGCGGAACTTTGCGGGATTTGACGCGTTGTCCGTAAGGCCGTATCCCTTAAGGCTTACCGCGCTTGCCCCGCGGTTCTCTATTTCAATGAAATCGCTGCTGATTTGGGCGTCTCCGAATTTTATCGAGTTGTTGGAAGTCAGCACTTCGGATATTATGATATCGCCGAGCGCGAGCTGGTTGTTGTCTAAGAACTCGGCAAACCCCGTTTCCGTGTTGGGATACCCCGGCGTCGGCTGGCAGCCTTGTACCCATTCGCCCGAAGGCGCGCCGTCTTTTATGCCGCGCGCGTACGACCAGTCTGCGGGCACGTCGCCCACTGCTATGCTGTCCATCAGGCGACCCTGTACATCGGAAAGCACGACAGTCGAACCGGCGGAAGACAATCTAAAATCCGCGTAAAGAGGCCCTTCTCCGCCGTAAGGAGCTTTTATGCCCGAGCAGAACACAAGCAAGGGCTGCCCCGCTTTCAGCGTAATATCGGGGAAGCGCCATTTTAACGGGTCGTTTGCATCGTCGGAGAGTCCGTACCCGTATAAGTTTACGTCCTCGCCGCCTTTGTTGATTATCTCGACCCAGTCGGTATACGCGCCGTTTGAGTCCGCTATCGTCATGTAATTCGACGGCATCACTTCGTTTATGATTACAGGTGAATCCGGCACGGTCATCGTTGCCCTGAACGCCTCATGCCCGGCGTCGCTGTTTTCAAATCCGGGCGTGATGTAGCTCATCTGCTGCCACTCTCCGTTTACCAGCCCGTAGGAAACGTTATCAGGCATCTGGGGAATATCGACGGAATCCAAAGGTTTACCGGCGACGTTCGACATTATCAGCTTTTCGCCCTGAGAGCTCAATTTAACCGAGCTGTGTATTACGCCCTTTTCGGGGTTGTATCTGGAATTACCGGAAAGAAACACGACAAGATAGCCGCGAGCCATAATGGTTACGTTCGGAAACGGCCATTTGTTCGGCTTTGTTTCATCGTCCGAAAGCCCGCAGTTATTCAGGCTGATATCATTGTCCGTAGTATTGTAAAACTCAACCCAGTCGCTACTGTTGCCGTTGTCGTCGGGGTATATGCCCTTGTTGCTGGTCATCACCTCGTTGATTATCACGCCCGACACTTCGGAAGCAGGAGCGGTGCTCGTGTCAGCCGAGCCATTTAAATCAGGCAGAAAGAATATGACCCCCGCTAATACCGCGCCAATAAATAATATCATCAATATTTTTTTAAACGTCTTCATCGCATTCCCTTACGTTTTTTTATCTACAGTATTATATACTGTTTTTTATATTGTCACAAACCATATGTTATCCGTCTTAAGTCAGGAGCTATGTTTAATATAAAAATGCTTTTATTATCTGTTTGAGTATATCATATACATTTTTCCGTAACAATCGACGACGGCATTATTTAATGATTGTTAAAGTTCTCATACCTACCATACACACCCCATCAGGCCTCACGGCTTGCCGGGGACCCCGTATTTATTCAAGCCTTGCTTTGTTCACCGACTCGTAAAATATATACCCTTGTAACAAAAAAGAGTGGCTGTTCACCAACCACTCTTATTCTTTGTTTTTGCTCTTACTTGTCTACCGAAGCTATGTGTGAAATCAGGTCGAGAACCTTGCACGAATAACCCCATTCGTTGTCATACCAGGAAACAAGCTTTACGAAGTTCGGGTTAAGCATTATGCCTGCGTCGGCATCGAATATGCTCGTTCTGGAATCGCCGATGAAGTCGGACGAAACAACCTTATCTTCCGTATAGCCGAGTATGCCTTTGAGTTCGCCTTCGGAAGCGGCTTTTATAGCGGTCTTTATCTCTTCGTACGTAGTGGATTTTTCGAGCCTTACAGTGAGGTCGACAACCGAAACGTCCGCAGTAGGAACCCTGAACGACATGCCGGTGAGTTTGCCGTTAAGATCGGGTATAACCTTGCCGACGGCCTTTGCCGCGCCTGTGGACGAAGGAATGATATTGAACGCAGCGCCTCTGCCGCCTCTCCAGTCCTTCTTGGAAGGCCCGTCAACCGTTTTCTGGGTAGCCGTCGTGGCGTGAACCGTCGTCATAAGCCCTTCAACTATGCCGAATTTGTCATGTATGACCTTGGCAAGAGGAGCGAGACAGTTCGTCGTGCACGAAGCATTAGAAATTACCTTCATCTCGGGCTTGTAGGTGTTTTGGTTTACGCCCATTACGAACATCGGAGCGTCGGCCGAAGGAGCCGATATAACGACCTTCTTGGCGCCGCCTTTGAAATGTGCGCTTGCCTTTTCAACCGTTGTGAATACGCCGGTGGATTCCACGATATACTCGGCGCCGCATTCGCTCCACGGTATCTCTTCGGGGTTCATGCATGCATACACGGCTATTTTTTTGCCGTTGACGACTATTGCGCCGTCTTCCGCTTTTGCCGTTCCTTTGAAACGGCCGTGTACCGTATCATATGTCAGCATGTAAACCATATACTCGGGATCGATAAAGGGATCGTTTATGCCGAGTATTTCGATATTGGGGTTGTCCACAGCCGCCCTGAATACCAACCTGCCGATGCGTCCAAAACCGTTGATACCAACTTTTACTGCCATAATATATCCTCCATAAAAAATAAATACAAACTTCTGGTTTTATGATAATGCATAATTGTGAAAAATTCAACACATTTATCATAGTTAATCGATAAAAGGTCTATACAACCTGTAAAAATTTATCCGGAAGAGCTTTTCATAACGCCCAGGCGGATAAAATCGCTTTCTTCAAGCCGCCGCCAGGCTCCCGTGGCAAGCCCGCCGAGCTCAAGCTCTCCTATGGCGACGCGCATTAGGTACGTAACCTTGCACCCGACCGCCTCGAACATTTTCTTTACCTGTCTGTTCCTGCCCTCATGTATTACGACGTGCAGTTTTGATAAACCGTCTTTGCTCTCAAGTATGTCTATTTGAGCCTGCGACGTCCTTTGGCCGTCCACCATCACTCCCCGGCGGAGCTCGCTTACCGCCCGAGAGTCAAGCGCGCCTTTTACTTCCGCGTAATATTTCTTGTTTATCTCATGCTTGGGATGCGTACACCGGTAAGCAAAATCGCCGTCGCTGGTCAGTATAAGCAGCCCTTCCGTATCATAGTCCAGCCTTCCAACCGGGAACACCCTTCCCTCGACCCCTTTTATGAGATCGAGCACGGTCTTCCTTCCCCTGTCGTCCGCGCAGGAGCAAATATAGCCCGTCGGTTTGTTGAGCATTATATATACGTCCGCCTGGGGCTTTATCGCTTTACCGTCTATACGGACGTCGTCACTTTCATCTATCTCGCCGCCCATCGTTGTGACAAGCGCGCCGTTTACGGTCACTTTTCCTTCCGCGATAAGCTTGTCCGCGCCGCGTCTCGATGTAACGCCGCACGAAGCTATATACTTGTTGAGCCTCACAAAAACCTCCCGTTATTTCCCCGGCGCTTACATATTCGGCTCTCCCCCGAGCCATCCGTTTAATATTTTTCCGAGGTTATATTTATACGAGTTTTCGCCTATGGTTTCGGGAGCCGTAAGCGTCACCGAGCATATTTGATTGCCGCCCAGCCATATGTCTATATAGCCTACGTTGTCTCCTTCGGCTACAGGCGCGTCCAGTTCATTTTCCAGGTAGATTCTTTTATCCAACAGCCCGGACTCTTCTTCCGTGAGCGGATAATAAACATCCTCATGCGTATATACCGGAAAGCCGTCTTTCACGCCGTGTTTGACTGCAACGTCGCCTATGTATTCGCCCTTCTTTACAACGAGTTTGCTCGAATAGTTCTCAAACCCCATGTCCATAAGCTTCATGCAGTCACTAAACATATCGGGTGCGCCCAACACTACGGATATGAGCTGAAGCCCGTCTCTTTGCGCCGATGCGCTGAGGCATCTTCCGGCAGCCTTTGTAAAGCCCGTCTTTATGCCGTTTCCGCCTTCATACTGCCAGAGTATCTTGTTTTTGTTTTTTACGACTCTGTCCCAATCATGGCCTTCCCATGGTATTGTCTTATACTGTGTTTTCACAAGCTCGCGGAAAAAATCGTTCTTCATAGCATAAGCGGATATTAAGGCGAGGTCGTAAGCGGTGGTATAATGGTCGTCTTCAGTTAGCCCGTTCGGATTGCAAAAATGCGTATTGTACGCTCCTATCTCTTTTGCTTTTAAGTTCATCATCTCAACGAACTTATCCACGCCTCCCGCCACGTGTTCCGCAATAGCGACGGCTGCGTCGTTGCCCGACGCCAGCATGAGCCCGAAAAGCATATCGCAAAGCTGTATCTTTTCCCCCGGCGACAGCCAAATGGACGAACCTTCCACTCCGCTTGCGTTAGGCCCTACTTCCACGATATCGTCAAGGTTGCAGTTCTCTATCGCAAGTATGGCGGTCATTATTTTTGTCGTCGACGCCATAGGCATCCTTTCAAAAGCGTTCTTTTCGTACAGCACCCTGCCCGTATACGCTTCGATAAGTATCGCCGATTTCGCCGTAATTTTAATATCTTCCTTTTCTTTATCCGCGCTTGCTATGCCAGTATTATAAGCGAATACGGCGGCCATTGCCAGCATAACCGCCGTAATCCGGAATACCCTTGTTTTCAAAGCTTATTCCACCTCTTTGCTCTTTTCCTTAAAAGCGTTTTTGAATTCCGTTATTATTTTAGGCACTGTTTCAAAAACCTTCTCCAGCATTTGTTTTCCGCCCACGGACAGCAGTTGCACTTCGTTCTCATTCACTACCAGAAAACCCACGGGGCATATCGAAATGCCCGAGCTTGCTCCGCCCGCAAACGGGTTTTGCGACTGCGCCTCCTGCGGGTTTGCCTTGGTTCCGTACTCGCCGCCGCCTGCGACAAACCCGAACGACACCTTTGACACAGGTATTATCGTGGCGCCGTCCGTAGAGATGATAGGATCGCCGACAATGGTGTTTACGTCAACCATGTCCTTAATCTCCGCCATCGCAGTCTGCATGATATTTTCAATTGGATGCATAAGATTTCACCGCCTGTTTTTTGTTTTTCTTGTATATTGCATATCCAATAATAATATCTGCCGGAGTCAGCGCTATTATGCAGTTTATATGTGCAGAAAAAAACAGTTTTGAAAATTCCGGGGTTACTTTTACCCGCATCTGATGTTTATTATTGTTAAATACGGCGCCGGCGGCGCCCGAGGCGGCGTTTAATATGCCGCAGACAATCGCAGTTAAAAAAGCGTCTTCTATACCGAGTTTTATATCAACGGCTAAATTGAATCTTGCTTTCCTGTATATATAACTGAACGCGCTGTTCTTCTGTTTTTTGCGCAGCGACTGAAGTATCACGGTTATAAGATCAAGAAACGCTATGTCCGTAGCCACTGTCTCTTTGATTTTCTTGACTATGTCAGGCAGCGCAATCACCGGCTTTAAGCCTTTGCGAGTAATAAGATACAACCGAAGTACCACGTCCGGCTCGCGTTTTATTACGTACTTCTTCTGCAGTTTGATTATCCCCAACAAAAAAACACTGACATTAATATTGCCGTTATCGGCAGCGACAACAGCTTTTATCCTGACTACAAAAATCAGTATCAGTATTAACGCTACGATCATTAATATGATAATAAAAAACAACGCCCTTTCACTGCAGCCCAATCCCGCGGGATTTTTTGGGCTTTTAATAAGTGACGTTGTTATTATTATCTAATTCATGGGAATAAATACACACCCCAAAAAGCCTAACGACTTTTTGGGGACCCCGTCATACATACCCCATCAAGTCTTACGTCTTGCCGTTCCCGTTATTATTCGGCTTCGTTTAACGCCGGCAGCTCATCGAGAGACGACAGCCCGAAGTGGCGCAGGAACTCGTCGCTTGTAACGTACATCATAGGGTTACCAAGAGCTTTTTTGCGCCCGGCGCGCAGTATCATGCCGTTTTCAATAAGCGCCGCGACGGAATAATTGCATTTTACGCCTCTTATCTGCTCTATCTCAAACCTCGTTATAGGCTGCCTGTACGCTATTATCGCGAGCGTTTCAAGCAGCGACTGTGAGAGCCTTGTCTTTTTGACAGGCTGCAGCACTTTCTCGATATACTGCGTATACTCGGGGTTGGAGCAAAGCTGTATCTTGCCCTCAACTCTGTTTAACAGCACTCCGCAGCCGTTTTCCTGCCGCTCGCTTATCATCTCGTCGATAATCGCGTCAAGCTCCTCGGCACTTAATTCCAGAGCATTCGCGATATCCGACGTTTCAACAGCATCGCCTGCAACAAACAGTATGCTCTCCACAGCTTTTTTGACAGTTTCCGCGTTCAACTCGCTTCCTCGCTTATCTTTGTAATATATATATCTTCATAGCTGTCTTTTTGGTTTATACTTACAATGCTCTGATGTACCAGTTCGAGCAGCGCCACAAACGTTACCGCAACTTCCATCCTGGAGCGCGCTTCGGAAAACAGCGAGAAAAACGTCGCGGTGCTCATCTCGCTTAATCTTTTCAGTATAAACGACGTGCGCTCTTTGATGGTGAAAGAGTCCTGCTGTATTTCGACCTCTTCTATGCGCTCGACGTTACCGTCGGGTATGCGCCCCATCACACCGGCGTAAGCGTCAACGAGGTCCTGAAGCTGTATCTCTTCTATTTCGATTCTTTCGTCAAGCAGCGCGACTTCTTCGGGGAGTTTGTAGTAGACCCGCAGGCCCTTCTCCTCGTATTCCTTCATGACAAGGCAGACGTCTTTGAACATCTTGTATGTTTTAAGACGCTCTATAAGCTCCTGCTCCGGGTCTTCATCTTCCTCGTCTTCTTCCTCGCCGTCGCCGAAGGGAAGTATCATGCGCGATTTTATATATACGAGCAGCGCCGCCATCTCAATAAACTCGCTCGCGCTGTCCATCGACAGTCCGGGTATTGACGAGACATAGGAAAGATACTGCCCCGTCACCTCGGATACGAATATATCCTCTATGTCGATGCACGCTTTGTTTATGAGGTGGAGCAGCAGATCGAGCGGCCCCTCAAACTGTTCAATTTGTACCTTGTATTCGTTATCGTCCATATCAGACAAACAACCCGTAGAATAATCCGTAAAGGTTCAGCACCTGGCTTGTCAGAAAGCCGATTGCAATCTGTATATAATCCGTTAATATCATAATTACCATCAGCACAAGAAAGCCGTATTTCTGGTATGCCAAATAAAAGTCCGGGCTGCGCCTCGCAATAAATCCTTTTATGAGATGATGCCCGTCCAGCGGAGGTACCGGTATAAGGTTAAAGAAACACAGTACGATATTCAGCAGTACAATGTTGAATATTATATAGAAAAGCGGCTCGCTGTTTACCCTAAACACTGAAAAAATGAGTATGTATATTCCATAGAATATGAACGACAATATAAGATTCGTCGTTACTCCCGCTATGGCCACGAGAATATTGCCCTTTTTATAGTTGTAGTAGTTTCTCGGGTTAGTCGGCACGGCCTTGCCGAAGCCAAAGCCGATTAGCACCATCATCACAATTCCCCAAGCAGTGAAATGCTTGGTTGGGTCGAGCGTCAAGCGCCCCATATTTTTCGCTGTGGGATCCCCCATCCTGTTTGCCATCCATGCGTGCGCCGCTTCATGGAACGATATAGCTATTACGAGCGCGGGCAGCAGATAGAGCAGGCTTAAAAGGAATCCTTTGAAGTCTCCGTTCCTCAGCAGAAATAATGGGCTCTGGGTTAAAAAGTTCATAAACATCTCCAATTAAAGGTGCTTTATTCAGTATATATTAAGCTTTAAGTTTTTTCAACGCCGCAATGTGTTAAAAGCAAGCGGTAAACTGTATAATCAGTTTTCCGCGGCTTTATGATTTACTGGTATAAAATAAGCGCACCTAAGAAGGCGCGCCTTATAGCTTAATACTTTATCTTACTTGTAACTGTCAAAGAGCTGGCTTTTCCCCGGCTTTTTTATGGAAGAAACGTTGGAAAGCGGTTCTTTCGACGCGTCTTTAATACGCTTCAGCTCTTCGCTTACATACTGGTATTCCCTGTTCAAGGCGTCAAACTGTTCGTGCAGCTTTAAAAGATCGTCGGCGACATTTATTGCCGTGAGGACAGCGAGCGTACTTGGGTTGAGGTTAACATACTGCCCTTTTAGCTCTGTCATTTTCCTGTCCACATATATGGCGACCCGGTGTATGTACTCTTCGCTCTCGTAACCCGCCATAACATATTCTTTACCGCAAATTTTAACCATAGTACGTGTCTTTTCCATAATTCATAACACCCCAACCAACTTTCTGAGTGTTATTATATACCAAGATAAAGAATATTTCAACACATCATTATACAAAATGTTGTATTATTCTCGGATTTTCGCTCCGAAATGCTTTTTCGCCGCGTCGGCGATAGCATCCCTTGCATCGTTCGCCTCCGAATCGAGCAGCGTCCTGTCTTTTGCCCGGAAAACTATCTTGAATGCGAGACTTTTTTTGCCAATTCCAAGCTGATCGCCGGTATACACGTCAAACAGCTCGGTGCTTTCAAAGTACTGCCCCGCATGCTTTTCTATGCAGTCAAGAAGGTCTCCCGCCGCTACGCTTTTGTCGACTATCAGCGCTATGTCCCTCTCAACCGCCGGGAACTTGGGAAGCGGCTCGTATTTGGCGGTATCGTCCGCTGCGGCGCACAGCGCCGCAAGGCTTAATTCCGCAACGTATACGCGTTTGTCTATGCCGTACGCTTCCGCTACTTCGGGGTGCACCTCGCCCATCTCGCCGAGTTTGCTGTTTCCTGTATATATGGCGGCTTTGCGGCCGGGGTGGTAATATGCCGCGCCCTCGGCGGCAAACCTTGGCTTTTTAATGCCGAAAGCTTCGAGGAGGTTCTCTACGGCGCCTTTAAGCGTAAAGAAGCCGTCGTCTTCGCAAAGCGCTATACAGACATATTTGCGTTCGTCGGGCAGTCCTTCGTCATTTTTCAGGTATACCCTGCCTGCTTCAAAAAGCTTTATGTCCTTTACCTTTTTATTGATGTTGTTGGCTACGACTTTGAGCATTTCCGGCAGAGGCGACGTCCTCATGTACCCCTGCTCGTCTCCTAATGGGTTTATTATCCTGACCATGCGGCGCAACTCATCGCCTTCGGGTATTTTTAGCTTTTCAATGTCCGCGGCGGAAGCAAAAGAGTACGTTACGCACTCGTTGTAACCTAGCCCGGTAAGCAGCGTCCTTATACTGTCCGTGCCTTTTTCCTCTGCGGACATAACCCCTCTTATCACCTCGCCGGTCATCTTCACAGCGGGTATATTGTCATACCCGTACATGCGCCCAACTTCCTCGGCAATATCCTCGCCTATCGTGACGTCGCCCCTGAAGCTAGGTATGCCGCATATGAGCTTTCCGTCCTTAAGGCTAGCGTTTATGAATACGCGCCTCAAAAACACGGCCATATCTTCCGCATTTATGTCCGTTCCAAGCTTTGCGTTGATGCTGTCCGCCGACACCGTTACCGTACGCGGAGTTAAATCGGTCGAAAGTATGTCTATTTCGCCGGACACTATCTCGCCCGCGCCCAGCAGTTCCACGAGATGCAGCGCCCTGTCCATCGCGGCCTTGCAGCCCGCCGCGTCGACGCCTTTTGAAAACCGCATTCCCGACTCGGTGGGAAGTCCCAATGCCCTCACCGTTCTTCTAACGTTGCCCTGTTTGAACTTTGCCGACTCGAATATCACGGTCGCCGTGTCGTCCTTTATACCAGAGTTCTCGCCGCCCATAACGCCCGCTATACCTATCGGCCCCTCGGCATCGCATATAAGCAGCATATCGTTTGTAAGCGCACGCTCCTTGCCGTCCAGCGTAACAATGCTCTCTCCGTCGTTTGCGCGCCGCACGATAATCTCTGCGCCGCGTATGTCCTTATAATCGAACGCGTGCATCGGCTGCCCTGTTTCGAGCATCACGAAGTTCGTTATATCTACTATGTTGTTTATAGAGCGTACGCCCGCGGATTTGAGCCGTTTGCTGAGCCATTCGGGCGACGGGCCTATTTTTACGTTCCTTACAGCCCTCGCTACATACCGTTCGCACAGGTCGGTATCTTTTACCGTTACCTTAACGAAATCGTATATACTGCCGCCTTTTTCGCTGTAAGACGTATCAGGAAGCGTGATACCCTTATCAAGAGCTGCCGCGCATTCGCGCGCAACGCCAATCATCGAAAGGCAATCCGGCCTGTTCGCGCCGACTTCTATCTCGAATATCGTGTCGTCAAGTCCCAGCAAGTCGATCAGCGGCGTGCCGAGCTTGGGTTCGTTCTGCAATATCATTATGCCGTCAACGTCCGCTCCCGGGTAGTCGTCCGGCCCCAGTTCAAGCTCGCGGCCCGAGCAAAGCATGCCGCATGAAAATACGCCGCGCAGCTTGCTCTTGTTTATCGTTATGCCTCCCGGAAGCACCGCGCCTATCTTTGCGACGGGCACGTACGCTCCCACAAATATGTTATTCGCGCCGCAGACTATCTGCAGCGTTTCTTCGCCCACGTCCACTGAACAGATGGAAAGCTTGTCGGCGTCCGGATGCTTCTGTATCGTGAGTATCTTTCCGACTACCACGCCGTGAAGCCCGGTGCCTAAGTCCCTGTAGCCTTCCACCTGACAGCCTGTCATTATGAGCTTGCGCTTTAATTCCTCGGGCGCTATATCCATATCAACGTAATCGCAGAGCCACTTGTATGGCGCTATCATTCTTTATTCCTCCCTATCTGAACTGCTTTAAGAAGCGTATGTCGTTTTCAAACAACAGCCTTATATCCGTAATACCGTACTTTATCGACGTGACCCTATCGAGCCCCATACCGAATGCGAAGCCCGAATATACGTCCGGGTCGATACCGCAGCCTCTCAGCACGTTGGGGTGCACCATGCCGCAGCCCAAAACTTCTATCATCCCCGTGCCCTTACATACGGTGCAGCCCTTGCCGCCGCATTTCGCGCATGTTGCGTCCACCTCGGCGCTCGGCTCCGTAAACGGGAAGAACCCCGGCCTGAACTTGGTCGCCGTCTCTTCGCCGTACAGCTCTTTTAAGAACGTATCGAGAGTGCTCTTAAGATGCGCAAGGCTGATGCCCTTGTCGACTACAAGCCCTTCTATCTGGTTGAATATCGGCGAATGCGTCGCGTCCGGGTCGTCGCTGCGGTAAACCCTGCCCGGACATATCATGCGTATCGGCGGCTTCTGTGCAAGCATCGTCCTTACCTGCACCGGCGACGTCTGCGACCGCAGCACTATATCGTCGGAGATATAAAAGGAGTCCTGCATATCCCGCGACGGATGGTCCTTTGGAATGTTAAGCATCTCGAAGTTGTACTTCTCGTGCTCGATTTCCGGGCCGTCCATCACCTCGAAGCCCATGCTTACGAATATATCGCGTATCTCGTAATACGTCTTTGTGAGAGGATGCAGCGCACCTATATCGCGCTTCTTTCCGGGCAGCGTCACGTCTACGGTCTCCTCTTTGAGCCGCTGCTCTCTCTCCAGCATCTCCACTTCGCTTTGTTTTGTATCCAGCGCTTCCGTAATCATATCCCGCAGCTCGTTCACCCGCTTGCCGAACTCCGGGCGCTGCTGCTCGGGTATGTCCTTCATGCTCCTCAGCGCGGCTGTAAGTTCGCCTTTCTTACCGAGCACGCGCACGCGTATGCTTTCGAGCCCGGCAATGGTTTTGGAAGCTTTTATATCCTCCAGCGCCTGCCTGCCGATGCTCTCCAGGTCAATGCCGTAATCCATTAGTTTTTCCCTCCAATAGTATCAGTACAAATAAAAAAACCTTCGCCATGGGGCGAAAGTCCGCGGTACCACCCAAATTCGCTCCGCGCCGCCTCCATAACTTTATTATGTTGCTCGGTTAGCGAAGTCTTTTTCGTCATAACGGAACGTGCCGTCCCAGTTTCGGGCAGCTCAGCTTGCGAATGTTCTCCCTGCATACGGTCAGGCGCTTTCAGCCGGCGACGCCATGTCTCTTTACCCGCAGGCCTGCAAGGATACTGTTCAAGCCTCATCGCTTTTATGCACTGAATTATAGCATAATCCATGCAAAAACTTCAAGTGCGTATTTTATATATCAATATTCCCGCGGCCACCGCTGCGTTCAGGCTTTCAGCCTTTCCGTATATCGGTATCTTTATGAGCTTCGTTGAAACCCGCGCAATATCTTCGGATACGCCTCTTGATTCGTTGCCTATCACAAGGCACGTCCTATTAAAATCGAGCGCAAAATCGGTATCCCCTTTTAAATGCCCGCATGCTATATCGTAACCAAGAGACGCAAGTTTTTCTATGTAGCCTGTAAGCTCGGCCTTTATAACCGGTATGTGAAAAAGGCTGCCCATTGAGGCTCTTACCGCTTTGGGCGAAAAGCAGTCCGCGCTCTCCGGCGACAGCACTACGCACGAACAGCCCGCGGCGTCCGCCGTTCGTATTATCGTGCCCACGTTCTGCGGGTCCTGCACATCGTCAAGCATCACTATGAACCCCGAGTATATTTCGCCATGCCGCGGCTGCGCCGCTACGGCGGCTATGCCCTGAGGCGTTTTGCAGTCGCAGACCGATTCGAGCACGCTTTCCGTTACGCGGTATACGCGGGCGCCTTTACCTTCCGCCTCACCCGCAATGCCGCTGTATCTATCGTCTGCTATTATTACGCTTTGTATGCTGCCGGGCATAAACGAAAAGAGCTCTTTTACGCACTTTTCCCCTTCAACCAAAAACAAGCCGCTCTCCCTCCTGCCTTTTTTGGTCTTAAGGCTGCGCGCGTATTTTATGTATTCGTTGCCGCTGCTTCTTATTATGTCCAATACGTCCCCCTTAAGCCCGCTTAAGTCTTTAAGCTTGCTCATGTTCCCGGCTGCTTTGTGAAAAGATACCACTGTGCAACGTTGTTGAAAACATTCATATCCCTTAAAGCTCCGGCTATATTGATGGAAGCGTTGTATAAAAGCGCGTTTGTCCTGAAATACAGGCTTATCTGCGGCAGGCGCTCAATAAACGCCTTCTCCATAGCGCTGTATGCGCTTTTCATTTCGTCTTCGCTTAACGCGGTAGCGCAGTTTTTAATCAGCGCGTCGAATTCAGCGTCGGCAAATCTGCCGTAATTGGAAGCCCCCGCAGAGGAAAGCATGAATGATACGTCGGGGTTCTGACCGATATAGAACGAGCACAGCGCCAGCTCAAACGCGCCGGACTCCAAGCTGCTCTTGTATTCCTCATAGGGCTTTTGCACTACTTCTACGTCTATACCGCACTGAAGAAGCTGGTCGGCAATATTGTCAGCCACGTCGCGCCTGTACGTATCCTCGCGGTTCAATGGTATCAGCAGCTGTATCTTAAGGTCGATTATCTGCGTGCCGTCCACTCTTTCGCGTATTTTGTCGTCGTCCCTGTCTTCCCAGCCCGCCTGTTCAAGCAGCGCAAAAGCATTTTGTATGTTGTATTCGTATTCGCTGTCGGCGCCTCCCGAAAGATATGAATCCGGCGCAACGGGACAATCCGCCGCTACCGCGTGCCCCAAAAGAGCCCGTGAAACTATGGCGCGCTTATCGAGCGCAAATGCCAGCATACGCCTCATGTTTATGTCGCTGAAAAAACCGCTTGCGGTGTTGGGTACAAGGCAGTCATAGTATTGGGTGAGGTAGTCAACCGACTTTGATGCTCCGTATTTTTTATACATATCAACGCTTATTGTAGACGTCGTTATAAAATCTATTTCCCCTTCGCTGAACGCTTTTAATTCGCTTATATGGTCGGAGTAGCACACCGCAGTAAGAGACTGTATATACGGCGCCTGTTTCCACCAGGCTTCGTTTGCCTTCAGCGACATGTGCTGGTCCTTTATGTATTCGGCCACGACATACGCCCCCGTTCCCAGCGGCGTCGCCGTGTCTATGCTGTTTGCCTCGCAGTAAGCCTTGCATAATACAGGGAACGTCATAAAATAAAGCGCCGCATTCCCCGGTTCGGAAAGCGTTATTTCCACGGTGTACGCGTCGGGCGCGGTAAAGCCGCTCACCATACTGCTCAGCTGGGCGTATTTCGATTCCGCTTCGGTATAGCTTTTTATCTGCTGGATGGTATATATTACGTCGGCAGACGTGAACTCGCCGTTGCCGTTCTGCCAGTTAACGCCCTTCCTTAAACGAAAAGTCCACACCGCGCCGGTTGCGTCCGATTCCCACGTTTCTGCAAGCTCGGGAGCTGCTGTGCCGTCGACGTCTATTCTCACCGGCTGTTCGTATATAAGCGAAAAAAGGTTGTACATCTCCACGTTTCTTACTTTGAGCGGATTGAGCGTGAAAGATGTATTCTGGTCATCCGACGTATCGTCTTGCGCATCGGTATCAAAATCGTCCGACAGAACAGTGCTGTCGGGTATGGGAAACTTAAGCTCGCCTCCCTGCGCGGGCACGGGCGATTCCACGACGGGAGGCAGCGTATACTGCACTATGTTTGTGTCCGCCTGCTCTATTACGGGCACGTCTCCGCATGCTCCAAGCAAAGCGAGCATGCAGCATAAAGCAGCGGACAGTCCGGTTTTAAAAATCCGTATACAGTCCTTTGTATATTTCATAATACCTCAGTACTTTTTCCAGATACTTCTCGGTTTCTTCGTAGGGTATGTCGACAAGTGCGCCCTCGCTGTTTATCCAGCTTTGCACTCTGTTGGGGCCGGCGTTATATCCCGCAAGCACCTTACGCATATCTCCGTTAAAAAGTTCGGTTAAATATTTTAGGTACCAGCAGCCGATAGATATATTCACCTCGGGCTGCGAAAGCTTATCCTGCGAAAATCCTTCCAGCCCCATTTTTTCGGCTGCCCATGCGCCGGTGTCGGGCATCACCTGCATCAGCCCTACCGCTCCCCGTCCGGACACCGCCTGCTCGTCAAAATGGCTTTCCGTATATATTACGGCGCAAACCATATATTTGTCGAGCGAATACTTTTCGCTCGCAGCCTTTATCTCATCCTTATGCTCCAGAGGATAGACGCTGTAAACAATAAACCCCCTTAGCGCTATCGCCGCGACGCATACCAGCACAAGGCACAGTATCGTCCAAATCTTCAAGCTATCCTTGCTTATCCTGTGTCCGTAGCGTTTTGCCATTTTTACCTCGCATACTCCGCTTTTTTGAGCAACATGTCTATACGTCTGCGCAAATCCTCGGGACTGGCGCTGTTGTCTATTACCTCGTCGGCGTATACCGCCATCTCCTCGTCGCTTAACTGGCTTTTTATCCTTTGCTCAACGTGGCGGGCGCTTAAGTTGTCGCGCTTCATTACGCGCTCTATGCGCGTTTGTTTGTCGGCGATCACAAGCCAGACATAGTCCATGCTTTTATGCATGCCCGACTGTATAAGCAGCGGCACTTCAATAAACACCCTGCCTTTGAGCGCTTCCGTTTCGCGGAATATCTTTTCGATTATCAGCGGATGAAGTATGGCGTTTAGCTTTTCAAGCTTTTCCTTATCGCCAAAGACGCACTCGGAGAGTTTTGTTCTGTCGAGCGTACCGTCCCCGTGGAAATATTCACTGCCGAACTCCTGCCTTATAAGCTCATTTCCGCGCGTTCCGGGCAGCACTACCTGCCTTGCAACCTCGTCGGAATATATCACGTGTTCGCCAAGGCCGGATAGATAATCGCTCACCGTAGATTTACCCGAGCCTATACCGCCCGTGATTCCAATTAATATATTGTCTTTCATTGCTTTTCTCACTTCGCGTCCAGCCAGTTGTCGCCTACCGATACCTGCGCCGTAAGCGGCACGTCGAGCTTGTATGTGTTCTCCATGCAGTCTTTAAGCAGCGAGCTTACCGCTTCTATCTCGTCCGGCGCAGCGTCTATTATGAGTTCGTCGTGCACCTGCAATATCAGCTTTGACTGGTAACCCCCCTGCTTCAAACGCTTCGATACTTCTATCATCGCAAGCTTTATTATATCCGCCGCCGTACCCTGTATCGGCGTATTGAGAGCGGCGCGTTCCCCAAACGAACGGATGCTGTAGTTTTTGGACTTAAGCTCGGGAAGATATCTGCGCCTGCCCAGCAGCGTGGTCACATATCCGTCCGCTTTCGCTTTTTCCTTTATCTTCTCCATGTATTCTCTTACGCCCGAAAAACGCGCGAGGTAACGCCTTATGTACTCCGCCGCCACCTTTACGGGTATGCCGAGGTTCCGGGAAAGCCCGAAATCGCTTATTCCGTATACTATGCCGAAGTTGACCGCTTTCGCGCTTCTTCTCATATCTTCCGCCACACGATCGAGCGGCACTCCGAACACCTCGGAGGCCGTGCGCGCGTGTATGTCCACGCCCGAGAGGAACGCGCTCTTCATAACGCTGTCGCCGGATATAGACGCGAGTATGCGTAGCTCTATCTGGGAATAGTCGGCGGTAACGAGCTTCCTTGCGTCCGACGACGGAAGAAACAGCCTGCGTATCTCCTTGCCCTCCTGCGTGCGTATCGGTATATTCTGCAGGTTGGGCTCCTTGCTCGATATCCTTCCCGTTACGGTCGATATTTGCATGAACGTCGTGTGCACAAAGCCGTTCTTATCCGCTATGCTCTTAAGCCCGTCAAGATACGTGCTTTTGAGCTTCGTAAGACGGCGGTACTCTATTATCTTGTCTATCACCGGATGCTTGCCGGAAAGCTTTTCGAGCACTTCTATGTCCGTCGAGTATCCCGTCTTTTTCTTTTTGCCGGCGGGCAGCGCGAGCCGTTCAAACAGCACCTGCCCCAGCTGCTTCGTAGAGTTAATGTTGAAGTTGTCGTATTCGCAAAGCTCATATATCGAAGCCGTGAGCGCGTCTATCTCGGCGGACAGCTTTGCCGTATACGCATCGAGCTCCTTTAAGTCAATCCTGAAGCCCGTCTCTTCCATATCGAGCAGCACTTCCATAAGCGGCGATTCAATATCGTTGTATACATACCACAGCCCATCGTTTTTAAGCTGCTCCTTTTGCGCGCTGTAAAGGCTGACTATCGCCGCCGCGCTGCCGCCCAAACCGTATTTTTCTTTCAGCGCGTCCAGCTCAAACCCTGATCCCGGGTCGAGCGCGTACTGTGCAAGCTTTGTGTCAAATAATATGCCTTTCGCGCTGACGCCGTAGCTTTTAAGCATAGATATCGCCTGTTTTGCGTCATGCATCAATTTAGGGATATGTTCGTCCTCCAAGTATGGCTTTAATTCCTTTATCACCATATCCCGGGAAAAGTCCGTGTTTAGAAGCGAATGCTCGGATTTTATGACATATTCTTTTTCGGGGGAATACGCCAGCGAAATATCGTCTCCAAAACAGATGGCGACATGCTCTTTGTTTTTTAATTCGGACAGCGCGGTACATAGATGCTGCATATCGCTTATCTCGGTCACGTTAACCTTTGGCGCATTGGTTTCCTCCGCGGCCGCTTCCCTGCCGCCGAGGCGTTTAATGAGGGACATAAAGCCCAGCCTTTGGAATACTTCGCGCGCGTTGTCGGCGTTAAGCTCCTTAAATTTCAGCGCGGGAAGCGAAACCTCCACAGGAGCGTTTATATCTATCTCGGCGAGCGTGCGGCTTAAAAAAGCAAGCTCTTTATTCTCCTCGAGCTTTTCTTTCAGCTTGCCGGAAATCTCATCTATGCTGCTGTAAACTCCGTCCATGCTCTTGTAAGTCTGCAGCAGCTTAAGCGCCGTCTTTTCGCCTACGCCCGGCACGCCGGGTATATTATCAGAAGAGTCGCCCATAAAGCCCTTTAAATCGACTATCTGCTGCGGCACGAGCGCGTACTCGTCTTTCAGCTTTTGAATATCGTATATTTCTATCTCGCTGACGCCCTTGCGCGTGAGCATAACCTTGCAGCTTTCGGATATAAGCTGAAACGCGTCTTTATCTCCGGTAAGCAGCACTGATTGCATGCCGTTTTTTGCAGCGAGATTGGAAAGCACGCCCAGTATATCGTCCGCCTCGTAGCCATCGAGTTCAAGTGTTGAGATACCCACCGCCTCAAGAGACTTCTTTAACAAATCGAACTGCGGAATCAGTTCTTCGGGCGTAGGCTTGCGCGTTCCCTTATAGCTTTCAAACATATCGTGCCGGAACGTTTTGCCCTTTTTGTCGAACGCAACCGCGAGATAATCGGGCTTTAATGTGCCAAGCGCGTTTATCAGCATTGAAAAAAAGCCGTACACTGCGTTTGTGTACTCGCCGTTCGAGTTTGTAAGTATCGGCAGGGCGTAAAACGCCCTGTGCAAAAGGCTGCTGCCGTCGACAGCCATCAGCGTCTTTGTCATCTTAACTCCTTTGTAATTTCAAGTATAGTGTAAAATCAAAAGGTATGCAATACTAAAGCCCGACCGTCGCGGCGACAAAAAAAGAGTCGCGATTCTTCATCACGACCAATGTAAAGGGGGTCTTAATATATTTTGTGAGGTCATTAATAATTATTACCAGAATAATTATTATTATTCTTCCTTTTTAGGAAAAAAATCTGCGA
>JAEZIZ010000136.1 GCA_023415915.1 Bacillota bacterium
ATCTTGGAGAGCGCCGTATCTTCGCCAACAAGCGTCGCCTTAAACTTTAACAGCCCTTCCCCGTTTATGCTGCCTCCCGTGACGTTTGAGCCGGGCTGTTTTTCCACCGGCAGGCTCTCGCCCGAAAGCATAGACTCGTCAACGGACGATACGCCTTCTTCCACGACTCCGTCCACCGGTATAGACGCACCGGGGCGCACCAATATTATATCGCCCGCGGCTACCTCGTCGAGAGGCACTTCTATCTCCGTGCCGTCCTTAATTACCGTCGCGGTCTTGGGACGCAGGTTCATCAGCTTCTTTATCGCCTCGGACGTCCTGCCCTTGCTCACTGCTTCCAGGTATTTGCCCACCATAACGAGCGTTATTACGACGGCCGCCGACTCGAAGTATAACAGATTTACAAAATCATCGTTACCAAGCAATATCATTACTGTGGCATACGCGCTGTAAAGAAACGCGCTCGCGGTTCCTATGGCGACAAGCGAGTCCATATTGGGCGCTCCGCGCAGCAGCGTCTTAAAACCTACGGTAAAAAAGCGGCTGCCCGCAATAAGCACCGGTATAGTAAGCCCGAGCTGTACTGCCGCGAACACGCCGGGGTGCATGTGATGGCTCATAAATTCAGGTACGGGCAGATTGAGTCCGAACATATGCCCCATTGCCAAGTAGAGTATGGGCGCGGCGAATATTATGGCGACAATAAGACGACTGCGCATGTTTTTGAGCGAGCGCAGGCGTTTTTCGCTTTCCTCGTCCCGCTCGTTTTGTTCAATATCTTTAGGCGTATAACCTGCCTTGACAATTGCCTGCTTTATCTCGGACAGCTTTACCTTGCCCGGGTCGTATTCGAGCACCGCGCGGTTGGTAGCGAGATTTACCGACACGCCCGAAACGCCTTGAAGCTTTTTTAACGCGCGCTCGACGGCGGCGGAGCAGGCGGCGCATGTCATGCCTTCCACCGCAAGCTCAGCGCGCTTAAGTTTCCCCTCTTCCAGACCGTACCCCGCGGCTTCCACCGCCTTTTTCAAATCATCAAACGACGCTTTGCTCTCGTCGTAACGCACTGTAAGCTTTTCGGTCGCTAAATTGACATCGCTTTGTTCAACGCCCGGCACCTTAGCCGCCGCGCGTTTTACGTTTGCGGCGCATGCAGCGCACGTCATACCGGTAACCTTGTAGCTTTTTTCCTTCATTATGCCCCTCCGCAGGCCAGTTATGACCTGTCTATAAATTTCTCCAGTATGTAGATGATTTCTTCTATCTTCTCGTCGCCGCTTCCGTCGCTGACCGCGCTTGCCACACAGGAGTGCATGTGGTCTTTAAGTATCTTCATGTTAGCCTTTTTTAACAATGACTGAACAGCGAAGATCTGCTTGGATATGTCAATGCAATACCTTTGATCGTCTATCATTTTCAATATTCCGTCTATTTGTCCTCTCGCTGTTTTCAGATAGTTTAAAGCCTCGGCGTCATTTTTATGGCTGACCATACATCCTCCGTCAATAATTTCGTTAATGCTTACAACCCCTCCCCTATGGTGGTGGGGTATTAATAATATGATAACACCTTCATCGCATTTTTTCAATATATTACGGGCGGCAAGACGTAAACCTTGCTGATGTAAATGTACTCATTATTCGGGAATTGCGGCGTCACTTGCGGTTCGTTCGTCTGTTTTATTCTGGCACGTCGTTTACGTATTTTTCTCCCTTTATTTTGGGGTACCTGGCCACGTAAAACTTCTTTACTTCCAGCTCTTTTCCGTCCAAAGATATGTAATGTATGTAGACTTGGGCGGTAGTACCGCGGCGCGCCTTTTTGTACGTTCTCGAAGCGCCCGGCGCTATAGGCTTTCCGTCGGGCGTCTTGGCTGCCCTGTAGTACACCTTTGTCTCGGGCATTTCTGTACGCTCCGTCACCTCGGAGGAAAAATCGAGTATTACCTCGCCGTACTTTTCATGTACGACGGGCGGGCCGTATATTTCCACCGTCACGTTTTTTTCGCTCGCGTTTACGTACGAAACAATGAATATCGGCGTATCGTACGGGTTTTTAAGCTTTAAGTCCTTGCTGCCCGTGCTTATCGTCGCGTCCAACCCTATGGGCATATAGTTTGAGATTATGGAGTGCCTGCTAGATTCGGCTATCTCCAGCCCCGCCCGGAGCGCGGCGTTATACAGCGTGCTTGAAACCTGGCATACTCCGCCGCCCGGCGCGGTGACAAACGCGCCGTCGGATATGCCCGGAGCGCCCTTCCAGCCTTTCTCATACGTCCTCGGGCCCGCGTGTTTGTTTATCGACCAAGTTTCACCCGGCGCTATTACTACGCCGTTTATCAGCGCGGAAAGCTTTGCTACGTTGTAATTCCTGTCCGCGCCGTCATGGCTTTCATAGCTTGAAGTCCATGAGGATAAAAGCTGCGTCTGCCTCGCAATATCCGCCGATTTTACGGACGGTTCAAGCACGGTTACCGGCACGGTGACGGCGGAATAATCTACGCTGTTCACCGCTTTTATTACGGAAGCGGCGAGCGCGTCTATATCCACGCTGCGGCCGCTCTGTTCGGGCGTGTACCAAAAGCGCGAGACGCCCGCTTCGGCTGGTATGTAGTTTTTTACGTATTTGTTTGTCAGGTAATATTGATACCTTAACGGATTAGGCATTCTGTCTTCCGCAATGCGTACACGGTTACCGCCGGAGTTTAGGTCGCAAGGCGTTCCGTCCGCAAGATGGCCAGACGGCATAAATACATAGCCTGCGTCTACCGGCGGCCTTTCAAGGCGCTCTTTTAACGCGGCAGCCGCGCTCTTTACCTTTTTTTCCGTTGCCCGGGCATTAACCTGAAAGTTGACAAGTCCGTTCGCTGCGGCATATGCGGCTCTTGAACGCTCGTCAATCGTTCCTTTACGCCCGTAGGTTAAAGCGTATTCCATTACGTCCTCATAGTCGGTATCCACGCCGAGTTCCTCCGCGGAAAAGCTCATAGCTTCACCCGCATCGACGGTAAACGATATGTCTTTAAGTATGTCAGGCGGTATATGCGCGGTAGCCTCAAACGCTTGCGCCCTTGTCATGCCCGACAAATCCACGCCCTCAACATGGACCCCTTTCATAACGGTGCCGAAATCCAGCACGCGCGATATATCAGCCTCGGTATAGTTTGCGCACGAAGACAGCGATAATACCGCGGCCAGCAAACATACGGACAGAGCCGCGGGGCGTACCGTTCTTTTATTCGTCTTTATTCTGCTGTGCAACATTATTGAGCCCAAAGCCGGTTACTCTCCTGCGTTCTTCTTCAATGGTCGCAATACCCTTATGCTTTATCAATTGCCCATTAATTAAATCAAATATTCACGGCATTACCGCCCCGATATAAAAAAAGCGCGAAAACAAATCTCACAAAATTACTTATAAAAAACAGACGGCGTTAGTTTCACCGTCTGTCTTAGTGTATTATAAAATTTGTTGTCTACGGCCTATAGACCGTTATACTGTAGTCCCTTGTGTTGCTCGACTGCGCGGTTACCGCTATGTGTACTACAACGCTCTGCCCGTTTGCGAGCGTTATCTTCTTCGACGACTTCTTTGCGCCGTCGATGTATACGGCCGCCTTATATCCCGCCGGTTTTGCGGAAATGCTTATAGAGCCTTTGTTTGCGGGCAGTGTTACGAAATAGTCCGTTGTATTCGGGCTATATGAGGGCGACATGTAAGGGGCTCTTAAGCTTTTAAGGTTCGCGTTTGAGGACGGCGCGCGCACGACGTTAACCACGTACGTTTTTCTTGCGCCCGACTGCGCCCTGACGGTTATCTTAACCGCCTTTGACTGTCCGTTTTTCAGCGATATGCGCTTTGATCCGGGCGAAACTTTCGCGGCTTTGCCTGCCGCGGCAACCGCCTTTATTACCGTGCTGCTCGTGTTTTCATCCAGCACGAGCGTATAGCTTATCACATTCGGGTCGAACGGTTTGTCTAGTGCTCCCGCAGTCGCGGTAAGCGATGCTAGGTTGCTATTTGCGGACTTTGCCCTTGTAACGGTAAGTTTGTATGTTTGGGCCGTCTTTCCGTACTTCGTCTTTATGGTTATTTTGGCGCTTTTGCCGTTTGCGAGCGATACGTATGTGCTCTCAACCGCCCTGCCGTTTATAGTCATCGAGGCACCGGAGTATTCCCTTTCCGGGGTTATCATAACGCCCGGCTCATTTTCCCCGAGATATACTTTATAGCTGTACACCGTTCCAGAAAACGCCCTTGACAGGCTTCCCGCCGAAAGGGATATATTAGCAAGGTCCGGCCCCATCTTCTGCCATTTCGCGTATAGCGTAGTATCGTACTGCACCATGTCGTATCCGAACCTCCATGCCGTTGCGCAATACAGCTCCCTGTACCATCCGGCGAACGCGTACCCCGGCCTGTAGGGCGCTGCAGGCTGGTATACTCCGCAATTAAACGCGACGCTCTGTGCCGGAACAGCGCTGCCGCCCTGCGAATCGAACACTACGATGAAACTGTCTGTCGTCCATCTCGCGTACAGTGTAACGTTTCCCGTAACTACGTAAGGAAAGCTTACGGGCGCCGTGTTATACTGCGGCGTGGTATACCAGCCGGCAAAAAATCCGCCCTCCATAAACGTCAAAGACTGACTATATGAAGTCAAGTTAAAAATTGCTGGATACAGCAAAGAAAGAACCTTGAAAATAATGCATGCTGAATAAGCCTAAGCCATGGCGGCATGGGTCTGCTGATGAAGGGTGTCTAAAC
>JAEZIZ010000145.1 GCA_023415915.1 Bacillota bacterium
AGCCTCCCGACGTTACTGCCTCAGACTAAAATTCCTCGATTACATCCGGCAGCTTCAATGAGCCTTCGGCTTCGCGCTTCCTTGCGTCTTCCACTATCTTCTTTGTCGCAGTGGCGCCGAATCTCGTACCGCCTACCGCGCGGACGGCAAGCGCCGCGTCCAGAGTCCTCACTCCCCCGGCCGCCTTTACCTGCACGCTTGGGGAGCACGCCTCTCTCATAAGCTTCAAGTCGTGTATTGTAGCGCCGCCTTCGGCGTAGCCCGTGGACGTCTTAACCCACGCCGCGCCCGCACGTTCGGCTATCTTGCATGCCTTTATCTTCTCTTCATCGGTGAGATAATAGTTTTCAAGTATTACTTTTACTTTCACGCCGCGCCGCCTCGCTACGTCGCAAACGGCTTTGATATCCTTCTCCACATATTCATATTCCCCGGATCTGAGCCTTCCTATGTTAAGCACCATATCAAGCTCCCTGCATCCCTGGTCTATGGCTATCTCCGCCTCCATCACCTTGACTTCGGTAAGATTGGCGCCATGAGGAAAACCGACAACGGTGGTAACAATTACGTCGCTGCCCTTCAATATGCCGTAAGCCGTCTCAACGTCGCACGGTTTCACGCACACGGTCGCGCAGTCGTACTCCTTCGCGAGTTCGCAGCCCTCTATAACTTCCTTTGTTGACATCTGGGGCTTTAAAAGTGAGTGGTCTATCATCTTTGCAATGTCCCTCGCGGTGACCGTCTTTGAAATGCTGTCCATAATAACACCTGCCTTATACTTAGCTTTTTGATTTATTTAAAATTATTTTTTGTATGATGTGAGATTGTAACCGCAATTATTATATCATTTTTTTATTTACAGGTATATACCAATTAAAGAATTTTAATCACTGTCAATTTATACTGATAATAAACGCCCTGCGTGCTGCGGATAATAAGCAGGGAGGTGAATTGTTTGAAACTATTATTGATACTGTTTATTGTTATAATAATGTTTTTTGCAGCGACTTTTGCCGGGTGCTCCCAGAACGACCAGGCCCCGGGTACTGCGAGCCCGACGGTGGTGCCGTACCCCGACACGGAAGATAACATTAACAATTACAACAACGGGCTCGCTTTGGAAAAGAGCTGTTGAAGCGGTGCTTTTAAATATGCTCCCGAAGTTCCCGCTTAATGAGATCTTTGTGGCTTTGCTTTGAGTCCTGTATGTTATAGACAACTATGGTGGCTATAACTATAACTCCGCCTATAAGCGCCCACACTCCCGGCGTCTCTCCCGTCAGCAGCAGCACCCATATGGGATTGAGCAGAGGCTCGAGCGTAGCTATCAATGAAGCGGATAAGGACTGCGTGTGCTTTATGCCGATTGAGAACAGCACGTAAGCCAGTCCTAATTGGAATATGCCGAGCAGTGCTACCGCGCCCCAGGCGGCTGGCTCAAATGTAACGTTTGTGGCAGCAAACGGCATGCCTACAGCAGCGCTGATAAGGTGTCCCAGCAGCACGGCTTCTTCGGGTTTTGCGTTCGGCAACCTGTTCGCAAAAAAAACGCCGGCGAACGTTATGCCCGACAGGCAGGCAAGTATGTTCCCAAGCATTGCGTCGGCGCGCAGCTGGTCGAAGAAAAAAAGCGCCATTCCTATGAAGACCGCGAATACCGCGGCAAGGTCAAGAGGCCTCGGGCGTTTCTTTAAGAATATTATTGACATTACCACGACAAATATCGGAGCGGTATACTGCAGCACTATAGCGTTAGCCGCCGTCGTCAGCTTGTTGGCAAACACGAACAGCACCGTTGTTCCCGCCATCGAGAGAGCGCCCATTATGACCGGCAATGAGAATGTGATGTGAGGCTTGCGCATATAGATTATCATAACGAGCGCTGCAAATACCGAACGTATGCCGACTATGGTCATCGCGTCCCAGGGTATGAGTTTTATGAGCAGCCCTCCAAAGCTCCAGAGTATCGCCGTGCAAACAATAAGCAGAGGGCCTTTTGTAGTGCTTCTCATATGTCATACATCTCCGTACGCGAAATATCGAAGCCTATATTATCACACAGTACAAACGCGGGTCAATGTAATAATCAGTACCCGTTTGACTTGCTGAACATTGTTTATGCAGTGACGTGGGTGTATAATAATTGTCATATAAAATCATTTCCATATTCCGGTTTACAGGAGGATATCCCATGAAAGAGAAACGCTTTCTGACCGCATTCCTCGTCCTCGTGCTTGTTCTTACGCTTTTACTGCCGCTGTCTTCCGTAAATGCAGCAGACAACGATACTATTAAAATACTGTTTACGCACGATATGCACTGCTCCATAGTTCCCGCAGTCGTTTCGCAGAACGGTGAGCTTACCGAATCGGGAGGATTCGCGCGGCTTTACACCGCGGTGCAGCAGGAGCGCTCCGCCGCAGCTGAGCGCACGATTCTTGTTGACGCGGGCGATTACTCTATGGGTACGCTTTTTCAGACGCTGGAAACGACGGAGTCGCCCGAGCTGCGCCTTATGGGCAGTATGGGTTACGATGCCGTCACATCAGGCAACCATGAGTTCGACTATACAAGCGCCGGGTTCGCTGCATCGCTTAAGGCCGCGGCCAACAGCGGAGAACCGCTGCCTGATTACGTTATGTCCAATATAACGCTGCCCGAAGGCGACGCTGCCGCCGATATAATACGGCAGGCTATGAACGATTACGGCGTGAAGGATTATACTGTAGTCGAGAAAAGCGGCATACGTATAGGCATATACGGGCTTATGGGCGAGGAGGCGGACGCGGACGCGCCCATGGCCGTTCCCGTGGAGTTCGGGGATAGAATAGAGGCTTCAAGGCGCGTGGTTAAGATACTTAAAGAGCAGGAAAACGCCGATCTCATAGTATGCCTCTCCCATTCGGGTACATGGGAAGACAAAGGCAAATCAGAGGATGAGCTGCTGGCTAAAGCGGTGCCGGATATCGACGTGATAATCAGCGGCCATACGCACACCGTGTTAACCGAGCCCATAATCGTGGGAAAAACCATCATAGTCTCATGCGGAGCCAACAGCGCCTATCTTGGAGTGCTCGATATCAAAAACGAAAACGGCTGGAAAGTCGACGGCTATAAGCTTGTAAATATAGATTCGTCCATACAGTACGACGAGTCAATCGCATCGGCTATTGACGGTTTTAAGGCGCAGGTGGACGAATACCTTAAACCCTATGGTTACAGCTACGACGAAGTCGTCGCGCACTCGCCGTACCAGTTTGAAGACGGCAGTTATATGCAAAGCAATCCGGGCAACCATGCGCTGGGCGATATTTTGGCGGACGCGTTTGTATATGCCGTCAGGCAGGCTGAAGGGGATAACTACGAGCCGGTGGATTTGGCCGTAGTCCCTATAGGTACTATCCGCGCCACGATAAACAAGGGCGATTTAACCGTCGCGGATGCTTTTAAGGTGCTTTCGCTGGGCACGGGACCCGACGGGCTTTCGGGCTATCCCCTAATATCCGTTTACCTTAAGGGCTCTGAGCTAATAAACTTATGCGAGGTGGACGCTTCAATTTCCTCGATAATGGGCGACGCGCAGCTTTTCTTCTCCGGGCTGCGGTACACGTATGACCCTGGCAGGCTTATATTCAACAAGGCAACAGGCGCGGAGCTTGTAAGAGAAGACGGATCCACGCAGGCGATAGAGCCCGACAGGCTATACCGCGTAATATGCGGCATATATTCCGGGCAGATGCTATCGTATGTGCAGAGTAAATCGTTCGGCATAGTATCCCTTGTTCCCAAAGACAAGAACGGCAACGCCATAACGGATTTTACAAAACAGATTATATATGCCGATGAAGACGGCGATAAGCGGGAAGTAAAAGAATGGCAGGCTGTAACCGGGTACTTCGATTCGTTTGACAAGCAAGGCGGCGTCAGCGTAATACCGTCCGAATACTCCGAGGCTCAGCACAGAAAAATAGAAGTTCGAGGCAGTATATTCTCACTTTTCTCCAGCCTCAACACGTTTGCAATAATAGCATATTCGGTAATATTCGTGCTGCTCGTATTGATAGCGTTTATAATATACAAAATAGTAAGGCGCATAATAAGGGGGCTAAAGAGGGCGCCCGCAGCGAAAGCCTAATAAAATAATCATCCACCCCTTCAAGGGGTGGTTTTTCTTGAACCCTATAAGGGACTCTTGCTGGCAATGCCTAAAGGCATACTACGGTTCCGCCAACCGCATGGGGCTTGTTACCGGCAACCCTTAAA
>JAEZIZ010000147.1 GCA_023415915.1 Bacillota bacterium
TCGAAAAGAACGGTATAAGATTTGAGCATATGCCTTCGGGCATTGACACGCTGGGCATAGTAATAGCAAACAGCGAGCTTAATGGAAAACAGTCGGACCTTATCGACGATATATACGCGTTGTGCCAGCCCGATTCTTTGGAAGTATTCACCGGGCTCGCGCTTATAGCGACGGTGGGCCGCGGTATGATAAGGCACATAGGCGTTGCCGCCAAGCTGTTTTCGGCTCTTGCCGAAGACGGTATAAACATACGCATGATAGACCAGGGCTCAAGCGAGATAAACATAATTGTCGGCGTGGAAGAAAAAGACTTTGAGGGGGCGATAAGGGCTATTTATCGCGCGTTTTGCGGCAAGGATAACTGCTGATGGTTTTAGCGGCAGTCGAGACGGTAATTGTCATATTCCTGATGATAGGGGCCGGGGTATTCATAGCGGCAAAAAAATGGGTCAATTCCGATACTATGAATATCTTCCCCAAGATAATCGTCAACATCGCAATGCCCTGCATGATCGTCTATTTCTTTTCCGACCCGGAGTATATCACAAAGCAAAAAATTATTGACGCGTGGCTGCCGATAGCTTTGGTTTTCGTTGTGGTGCCGCTTACATTCATTATAGGAAAACTCGTCGCCGCGGCATTTCGCATACCCGATACGCGGCGGGGAGTATTCGCGGCGCTGTTTCCGTTTTCCAACTCGATTTTCATAGGCGTGCCCGTGGCGACAGCGCTGTTCGGCTCAGCCGGGCTTCCTTTTGTGATGTACTACTACCTTGCGAACACCGCGTTTTTCTGGACGCTCGGGTTTTACTCCATCCGCCGCGACGCGGACCTTATAAAAGGAGTAGAAAGCCGCGTGGGCTTTGGGGAAGTGATGAAAAAGCTCGTTTCTCCGCCGATGATATCGCTTATAGTGATGTTCATCATTGTGCTTTCGGGAGTTAAGCTGCCCCCGTTTCTGGTAACGGCGGCGAAGGACATGAACGGGCTTGTAACGCCGCTGTCGCTCGTATACATGGGCTGCATGATATACAGCTTCAGGAAGGAATGCTTTAGCTTCGAGAGAGATGTCGTTCCGGTGATGCTCGGAAGGTTCCTGATAGCGCCGGGACTTATGTTTGCGGTGTGCACTCTCGCTGTCGGCCTTTTCGGAGGGCAGATGGGAAGTATCGACCCGATTCTTATGAGAAACGTCGTCACCATGCAGGCGGGGCTGCCGGCAATGACCAATATATCGATAGTTGCGGCGTACTGCGGCGCGGATTCGGGGTTCGCAACAAAGAGCTTCTTCTGGACGACGCTCTTTGCGCTGTTAACTATACCCGCGTATATGCTGCTGTTTCACAGCATCGGATAAACACAAAACAACTGCTGTAACCCCATAAGAAACACAAAAGGGCGCTAAAGCGCCCTCTCGCTGCAACTGCCTTTTAATATAGTTTTGCGAATTCCTGCGTCCAATAGAGCGTGCCGTTGGAGGCTTTGGCGACGCCCACGCCTATGTGCGTGTATGTCGCGGAAAGTATGTTTGCCCTGTGGCCCGCGGAATTCATCCACGAGTTCATCACCTCCTGGGCAGTCCTTTGGCCGTACGCTATATTCTCGCCCGCCGCGCTGAAACGCAGGCCGAATTTCTCCATCATATTAAACGGCGAGCCGTATGTGGGCGACGTGTGCGAGAAGTATTTGTTGTCTATCATATCCTGGCTCTTTACCCGCGCCACATAGCCAAGCTGGCTGTCGTATTTCAATAGCCCGAGTCCCCTGTTTGAGCGCTCCCTGTTGACGAGGTCTATTACCTGCTGCTCGTAGGACGCTAAGGTGTTGGTGTCGGGAATAAGTATCTTCTGGCCGACGTATATCATCGATATGTTCGTGATATTGGGGTTTGCTTTCTTAAGCTCGGCCACGGATATCTGATACTTTGCGGCTATGCCGTAGAATGTATCGCCGCGTTTTACGGTGTACTCCACGAATTTTGAGGACGGTATCGTTATCTTCTGCCCGACGTAAATAAGCGCCGGGTTCTTTATCGCGGGATTAGCCGCGAGAAGCTGCGATACGGTTACGCTGTAGTAGCCCGCTATTTTAGACAGCGTGTCCCCCGGTTTGACCGTGTATACCTGGTCCGCAGCAAAGCTTACGGACGTCATGAGTACGCACAGCGCCAGCACAAGCAGCGCCGTCCTTAGTACCCGTGAGCCCCAAAAGCCTGTTTTTTGATGCAATCGTACTTTTTTCATATTCACAATAGAAAAATGACTTTTTTCTGCTCCTTTCGATAAATTAGTACTATTATTTTGCGTAAAACAAAAAATATTATTTACAAAAATATCTCAGCCTGTTAAAGTCGATGTATAGTAATATACAAATAGAGGAAAGTATATGAAAGAGAAGGTGCCGACTTACTTTAAATTAAAGAAAAAGATATTGAAGGACATAGAGTCGGGATCGCTCGTGCCCGGAGACGTGCTACCCTCCGAGCGCGCTCTTGCTGCTATGCACGGGCTTTCAAGGATGACTGTGCGCCAGGCGCTTACCGACCTCGTTAACGCAGGGATATTGTATCGCGAACAGGGGCGCGGGACTTTCGTTTCCGCGCGCAAAATGCAGCAGAGAAACATATCGAGCTTTTCCGAGACTGTACGTGAGATGGGCTTTACGCCCAGCACGAAGGTAATAGAGTTCGCGGTGATAAAACCGCCCGAAGACATTGCCGCCAAGCTGATGATAAAGGATTCGGACGTATACAGGGCGCTGCGCGTACGGCTTGCGGACACCGTGCCGGTAGCGGTGGAAGAAGTGTTCATACCGTTCCAAATCTGCCCGGGGCTGGTCAAAAAAGATCTGCAGTCGTCGCTGTACACCATAATAAACAAGACGTTCGGCCATAGGGTTGGCAGCGCGGACTGCTCGGTGTCGACGCATCACCCGACGTCAAAGCAGCAGGAATACCTAAATATATCGCGAAACACGCCCGTACTCAAGATAGACAGCCTTTATTATTCTGTGAGCGGCATAACGCTGTATTACGAGAATGCCATATACAGAGCGGACATGTATGAAGTGAACTTCAGGATAACGACGCAGTAAAATAACTTATCGAAATATAAAAGACATGGCCATTGCAGCGGCTCATGTCTTTTTTGTCTGTCCGTTTACCGCCCGAGGCGGTCAAATCTTTTTATTCATCCAGCAGCACGGCCTTGATGCGGCGCACGCCCGCGGAAGACGACTGCTCCTTCTGTATCTTGAAGCGTCCAAGCTCGCCGGTATTATTGGCGTGCGGGCCTCCGCATATCTCCTTGGAGAAGTTGCCCATAGTATAAACCTTTACAGTGTTGCCGTACTTCGACTCAAACAGGCCTATCGCGCCCCTGCTCTTTGCATCTTCGACGCTCATTTCCTCGCAGGTAATATCAACTTTAGAGTCTATCGCTTCGTTTACAAGGCGTTCCACTTCTTTTAGTTCGTGCTCTTCTACCTTGCGCGGGAACGAGAAGTCGAAACGCAGGCGCTCGGCGGTTATGTTGCTGCCTTTTTGCGCGACTTCGCTTCCCAGCACCTTGCGCAGCGCGGCGTGCAGCAGGTGCGTAGCGGTATGCAGCTTGGCCGTTGCTTCGCCCGTGTCGGCAAGGCCGCCCTTAAAGCGCTGCTCGGCGCCCGCGCCCGAGATTTCCTGATGCTTTTTGAAAGCCTCATCGAAACCTTTTGTATCGACCTCAAAACCGTTTTCATGCGCAAGCTCGAGCGTAAACTCCAACGGGAAGCCGAACGTATCGTATAGATGGAATGCGTCCTGGCCGGAGATTATGTTCCCCGAAAGCCGGTTTTTCAGCTTTTCGAACTCCCTAAGGCCCTGGCGGATAGTGCGCTGGAAACGTTCCTCCTCGAGGTTAAGCTCGGTTATTATATGCTTCTCGTTGCGGCCCAGCTCAGGATATGCTTCTTTGTACTGGTCTATTATAACCTTTGCTATATGCTGCAGCGACAGATCGGGTATGCCAAGGCGCAGCGCATACCGTACGGCGCGGCGTATAAGGCGGCGCAGCACGTAGCCCTGGTCGACGTTGGACGGCGTGACGCCCTTCTCGTCGCCCAGTATGAATACGGCGGTGCGCACATGGTCGGCTATTATGCGAAACGCCTTTGTAGTTTCAAAGTCGTCGCGGTAACCCTTGCCTGAAAGCTCCGCTATCTTTGCGAGCACGTCCACGAACAGGTCGGTGTCGTATACCGACGTTTTATTCTGAAGCACGGCTATCGTGCGGTCGAGTCCCATGCCGGTGTCCACGTTTTTCTGGACAAGCGGTTCGAACGTGCCGTTTGCCGTCTTGTTGTACTGCATGAAAACGTCGTTCCATATCTCGAGATACTTTCCGCACGAGCAGGCAGGGCTGCATTCGTCGCAGCACTTGGGCAATCCTGTGTCTATGAACATCTCGGTATCGGGGCCGCAAGGTCCGGTCAAGCCCGCCGGGCCCCACCAGTTGTGCTCCTTGCCCAAAAAGAATATATGGCTATCTTCCACTCCGAGGCTCTTCCATATATCCGCCGACTCGGTATCCTTGGGCGCGTCGGCGTCGCCCGCGAAGCAGGTGAAATAAAGCTTTGACTTGTCTATGCCCAGCCATTTATCCGACGTCAAAAATTCGAAGCTAAATTCTATCGCTTCTTTTTTGAAGTAATCGCCCAGCGACCAGTTGCCCAGCATCTCGAAAAACGTAAGATGCGACGAATCACCCACGGAATCTATATCGCCTGTGCGCACGCACTTCTGCACGTCTGTAAGCCGCTTGCCGTCCGGGTGTTTTGCGCCCAAAAGGTATGGCACTAAAGGGTGCATCCCCGCGGTGGTAAAAAGCACGGTAGGGTCGTTTTCGGGTATAAGCGACGCGGACGGTATTACCTTATGCCCCTTTGATTTAAAGAAGTCAAGATACATGCTGCGCAGCTCTGCGCTCTTAAGTTCTTTCAAAGTTTATCTCTCCTTGATGTTTTATGATTAGCCTTGCGGTTTTTCGCGTTTTATAATCGAGACGATTATACATTATTATAATAAAGCAAGTCAATCAGCCGCATACTTATTGGCGGCTTGCTTACCCCCCGGTAAAAGTTTCAAAAGACTTTTAAAATATGTGCGCCCTTGCTATTGAATTTTTCTTTGCGGCCTGCTATAATGTTGAGCCTTGAGGGTCATAGGTGTTATTTAAAACTCTTTACAAAAAAGTAACAATTCTGATTAATTTTCTGTTGACACTGGATATTGATTATAGTAATATGTTATATTGCATTAACGTGCACAAAATAGGGGTAAGTCTAATACCGGTAAGGTTTCTGGGCGCCAGTTCACTGACCTTGTATATTATTCCCGAGTGTTGGGAATAATTAGCGAGTGCCTCTGTTGTAACATATCGAATCATTTTTTATCATTACAGGAGTGTGGTTTTAAGCATATGGCGCATGAAGTCAGAATCGACAGTCAAGGCAGAGTAGACTTTTCCAAAATCAAAGAAGTTCTGGCTATGCCGGATCTTATCGAGATTCAAAAAGATTCCTACAAAAACTTTCTGGAAGTCGGTCTCCGTGAGGTATTGAACGACATTTCTCCCATCACCGACTACTCCGAAAACCTGATACTCGAATTTTTGGACTATTATCTTGAAGACAAGCCAAAGTACACTGTCGAAGAATGCAAAGAGCGTGACGTTAATTACGCAGTGCCGTTGAAGGTCGTCGTACGCCTTATAAATAAGGAAACGGGCGAAATGAAAGAACAGGAAGTCTTCATGGGTGATTTCCCGCTGATGACGGAAAACGGTACGTTCATTATAAACGGAGCGGAGCGCGTAATAGTATCCCAGCTCGTGCGCAGCCCGGGCGTTTATTATGACGTAACAATAGATAAGTCGGGCAAGAAGCTTTATTCGGCTACCGTGATACCCAACCGCGGCGCGTGGCTCGAATATGAAACGGATTCCAACGACTGCTATTGGGTGCGCGTAGACAGAACAAGGAAGCTGCCTTTGACCGTGCTCGTGCGCGCTATGGGCGTGGGCACTAACCAGGAGATAATAGACCTGTTCGGCGACGAGGACGTGTTGCAGGCTACCTTTAAAAAGGACAGCGGCAACAGCGTGGACGACGGCCTTATAGAGATATACAGGCGCCTCCGGCCCGGCGAACCGCCTACGGTCGAAAGCGCAAAGATGCTCATAGATTCTCTGTTCTTTGACCCGAGAAGGTACGACCTCGCCCGCGTGGGCAGATATAAATATAATAAGAAGCTTTCGATAGCCGCCCGCATAGAGGGGCAGCGCAGCGCGGAAAACGTTGTCAGCCCGGACGGTGAAGTGCTCGCGCAGAAAGGCGAGATTATTTCGCGCGACGCTGCTGAAACGATAGAAAACGCCGGCATAAACAGCGTTACGGTGCTCGTGGGAGAGACGGAAGTAAAAGTGGTAGGCAACAACTTCGTAAAGGCCGACGGTTACCTGCCTTTCGACCCGAAAGAAGCGGGCATAAACGAGAAGGTGCATTACCCCACGCTTAGAAGCCTCGTCGCAGAATTCGACAAGGACTCTGAGGAACTGAAAAAGCAGCTGAAGAGCAACCTTGACAAGCTGATACCCAAGCACATAATCGTGGACGATATAATCGGCTCCGTTTCGTACGAGCTCAACTTAAAATACGGCATAGGCAGGACGGACGACATAGACCACTTAGGGAACAGGCGTTTAAGGTCGGTAGGTGAACTGCTGCAGAACCAGATAAGGGTTGGGCTTTCAAGGCTGGAGCGCGTAGTGCGCGAGCGCATGTCTATACAGGACATGGACGTTGCAACGCCGTCCAACCTTATAAACATAAGGCCGGTCACCGCGGCTATTAAAGAGTTCTTCGGCTCTTCGCAGCTGTCGCAGTTTATGGACCAGACGAACCCGCTTGCGGAGCTTACGCATAAGAGAAGGCTCTCGGCCCTCGGACCCGGAGGCCTCAACCGCGAAAGGGCGTCGTTTGAAGTAAGAGACGTGCACCATACGCATTACGGGCGCATGTGCCCGATAGAGACGCCAGAAGGCCCGAACATAGGGCTTATAGGCTCGCTGTCCACATACGCGCGCATAAACGAGTACGGTTTCATAGAGTCTCCGTACCGCGTTATAGACAAAGAGAAAAAGCTGGTAACGGATAAAATAGTCTACCTTACGGCGGACGAAGAGGATAAATACGTAGTCGCGCAGGCGAACGAGCCCATAGGAGAGGACGGTTTCTTCGTGCACAGCCGCGTAATGTCGAGGCGGCAGGAAGAAATAGTAGAGGTTTCAAGAGACGAGGTCGACCTGATGGACGTTTCGCCCAAGCAGGTTGTTTCCGTAGCGACGGCGCTCATTCCGTTCCTTGAAAACGACGACGCTAACCGCGCGCTGATGGGCTCGAACATGCAAAGGCAGGCAGTGCCTCTTATTACGCCCGAATCGCCGCTGGTAGGTACGGGTATGGAGCACAAGGCCGCGCGGGATTCGGGAGCGTGCGTTATAGCGCGCGAGGACGGCGTGGTAAAGAGCGTTTCGGCCGACCGTATAGTCATCCAGGAGGAGCAG
This sequence comes from Bacillota bacterium, assembly GCA_023415915.1. Classification (GTDB taxonomy): domain Bacteria; phylum Bacillota; class Clostridia; order Christensenellales; family SZUA-584; genus DTFZ01. The sequence goes on from JAEZIZ010000147.1 coordinate 7,602, forward strand.
GGCCTGCATGATTACAAGCTCATTAAGTTCTCGCGCTCCAACCAGGGCACGTGCATCAACCAGTTCCCCATAGTAAAGATAGGCCAGAAGGTCAAAAAAGGCGACATAATCGCGGACGGCCCGTCTACCGACAAAGGCGAGCTGGCATTGGGCCGCAACGTACTCATTGGCTTCATGACGTGGGAAGGCTACAACTACGAGGACGCGATACTGGTAAGCGAGCGGCTCGTACAGGACGACGTATTCACGTCCATACATATTGAAGGCTACGAGGCCGAAGCGAGAGACACAAAGCTCGGCCCGGAGGAGATAACGAGGGATATACCCAACGTCGGCGAGGACGCTTTAAAAGACCTTGACGAGCGCGGCATAATACGCATAGGCGCGGAAGTGCGAGCAGGGGATATACTCGTAGGCAAGGTAACGCCCAAGGGCGAGACGGAGCTGACTGCCGAGGAGCGCCTGCTGCGCGCAATATTCGGCGAGAAGGCAAGGGAAGTAAGAGATACTTCGCTGCGCGTTCCCCACGGCGAAGAAGGCATAGTAGTGGACGTAAAGGTGTTCACGAGGGAAAACAAGGACGAACTGACCGCGGGCGTAAACAAGCTCGTGAGGTGCTATATAGCCCAAAAAAGAAAGATATCGGTGGGCGACAAGATGGCGGGACGCCACGGCAATAAAGGCGTTATTTCGCGTATATTGCCGATAGAAGACATGCCGTTCCTCCCGGACGGAACGCCACTCGATATAGTGCTTAACCCATTGGGCGTTCCTTCACGTATGAACATCGGCCAGGTGCTGGAAGTGCACCTAGGATATGTCGCAAAGGCGCTCGGCTGGAAGATATCAACGCCCGTTTTTGACGGCGCGACCGAGAGGGATATACTTAATCTTTTCAAAGAGCAGGGTATGGACCCGGACGGCAAGAGCGTGCTTTATGACGGGCGCAGCGGAGAGCCGTTCGAGAACCGCGTTACGGTGGGCTACATGTATATCATGAAGCTGCACCATCTTGTTGACGACAAAATACACGCGCGCTCCACAGGCCCGTATTCGCTTGTCACGCAGCAGCCATTGGGAGGCAAGGCGCAGTTCGGCGGCCAGCGCTTCGGTGAGATGGAAGTCTGGGCGCTCGAGGCGTACGGCGCGGCGAACACTCTGCAGGAGATACTTACGGTAAAATCCGACGACGTCGTGGGGCGCGTAAAGACATACGAGGCAATAGTAAAGGGCGAGAACATACCCGAGCCGGGCGTTCCCGAATCCTTTAAGGTGCTTATAAAAGAGATGCAGGCGCTGGCGCTCGACATGAAGGTGTTAGGCGACGTAGGCGAAGAGATACAGATAAAAGAGAGTATCGACGATGACGTCTCCGGTCTCGAGGTCAACATCGAAGGCACTGAAATGGATGCCGTCGCTGAGAGGCGCATACCTTCCAAGGAGCGCGAGGAAGACTACGAAGACATAACGTTCGATGAACTCGATGTGCCCGAGATAGACGGACTCGACGACATAGACATAGACATCGACGGCGACATACTGAAGAAAAGGGCGCCAGAGCCCGACGAACTCGAAGCCGACGATGACGAGCTCGATTTCGACACCGATTTTGAAGATGACGAGATTGATGAGGACGAATTCGGCGAGGATGAGGACGAGGTTGACAAATATTACGACAAAGACGAAGACGACGAATATATAGACGATTTTGAAGTTGAGTCTCTCGACGATCTGCTGGATGAAGACGACAGATATGACGATGATGAAGACGATTTTTAATACGTAGCCCCTTAAAAAAGCCGCGAGGTTTTTTGGGGGCGTAATCTAAAGTTTTAAATTTTCAGCGTATGAGAGGAGAGAATATATTTGTACGAACTTGGCAATTTTGATTCCATTCAGATAGGTCTAGCGTCTCCCGAAAAGATCAGGAAATGGTCGAGGGGCGAGGTAAAAAAGCCTGAGACGATAAACTACCGAACGCTTAAACCTGAAAAAGACGGTTTGTTCTGCGAGAGGATATTCGGGCCCACGAAGGACTGGGAATGCCATTGCGGAAGATACAAACGCGTCAGGTACAAGGGAATTATATGCGACAAATGCGGCGTTGAGGTAACGCGCGCTAAAGTGCGGCGCGAGAGGATGGGGCATATTGAGCTGGCCGCTCCCGTTTCGCACATATGGTATTTTAAGGGCATACCTTCAAGGATGGGGCTGCTACTCGACATGTCGCCGCGTGACCTTGAAAAGGTGCTTTATTTCGCGGCGTTCGTTGTGACCGACCCGAAATCCACGCCGCTCGAATACAAGCAGCTTTTAAATGACAAGGAGCTGCGCGAAGCTCAGGAAAAATACGGCGACGATTCGTTCGTTGCGAAGATGGGCGCGGAAGGCATAAAAGACCTCTTACGCGACATAGACCTTGACAAGACAGCGAAAGAGCTCAAAAAAGAGCTTGTTTCGTGTTCCGGCCAGAAGCGCGTGCGCGCTATAAAGAGGCTGGAAGTAATAGAGGCTTTCAGGCAGTCGGGCAACAAGCCGGAATGGATAATACTCGACTGCATACCGATAATACCCCCGGAGCTGCGGCCAATGGTGCAACTCGACGGCGGAAGGTTTGCCACAAGCGACTTAAATGACCTCTACCGCCGCGTGATAAACAGGAACAACAGGCTTAACAGGCTGCTTGCACTGCGCGCGCCCGACATAATAGTCAGGAACGAGAAGCGCATGCTGCAGGAAGCCGTGGACGCTCTTATAGACAACGGCAGGCGCGGCAGGCCGGTTACCGGACCCGGCAACAGGCCGCTGAAATCTCTTTCCGACATGCTGCGCGGCAAACAGGGCAGGTTCCGCCAGAACCTTTTGGGCAAGCGCGTCGACTATTCGGGAAGAAGCGTTATCGTCGTAGGCCCCGACCTTAAGATGTACCAGTGCGGGCTCCCCAAAGAGATGGCGCTTGAGCTGTTTAAGCCGTTCGTTATGAAGAAGCTCGTGGAAGACGGGCTCGCGCACAACATAAAGAGCGCAAAGCGCATGGTTGAAAGGGTAAGGCCGGAGGTCTGGGGCGTGCTGGAGCATGTCATAAAAGACCACCCGGTGCTGTTAAACCGCGCTCCTACGCTGCACCGCCTGGGGATTCAGGCGTTTGAGCCGGTGCTAGTGGAAGGCAAGGCTTTAAAACTTCATCCCCTCGTATGTACCGCCTACAACGCGGACTTCGACGGAGACCAGATGGCCGTACACGTGCCGCTCTCGGTGGAAGCGCAGGCCGAGTGCCGTTTCCTGATGCTGGCCGCCAATAACATATTAAAGCCGCAGGACGGCAAGCCGGTAGTCAGCCCGACGCAGGACATGGTAATAGGCAGCTATTACCTGACTATAGAACGCCCGGGCGCTAAAGGCGAGGGAAGCTATTTCTCGAGCCCCGAGGAAGCCGTTATTGCTTACCAGACGGGCCAGATTTCGCTGCAGGCGATGGTTAACGTCAAGTTCACGAAGGTGGTGGACGGCGTAGAGCAAAGCGCAGTAATGAAGACCACGCCCGGAAGGATAATATTCAACGAGGCCATTCCGCAGGACATGGGCTTTGTGGACAGAAGCAAGCCCGAGAATGCGCTTAAGCTCGAGGTTGACTTCCTTGTGGGCAAACGGCAGCTGGGAAAGATAGTCGATTACTGCTACCGCAAGTACGGTGAAACAAAGACTGCCGCGGTGCTCGACGAGATAAAGCATCTCGGCTTCCATTATTCGACGCTGGGCGCTATTACGATAAGCGTAAGCGATATAGTAATACCCGAGCAGAAGTCGCAGCTCTTAAGCAAGGCCGAGGAAAAAGTCGTAGACATAGAGAAGAAGTTCAAGAGGGGCTTTTTAACCAATAAAGAAAGAAAAGAGAACGTCATAAAGGTATGGGCGGAAACGACGAACCAGGTGACGGAAGCGCTGATGGATGGGCTTTCCCCATTTAACCCGGTGTTCATGATGGCGAACTCGGGCGCAAGAGGATCGACCAACCAAATTAGGCAGCTTGCCGGCATGCGCGGCCTGATGGCCGACCCGTCGGGCGAGATAATCGAGATACCCATCAGGGCGAATTTCCGCGAAGGTCTCACGGTTCTTGAGTTCTTCATATCGACGCACGGCGCGAGGAAAGGTCTTGCCGACACGGCATTAAGAACGGCGGACTCCGGATACTTGACGCGCCGCCTTGTCGACGTCAGCCAGGACGTAATAGTGCGCGAGTACGACTGCTTAAAAGAGGGCGACCCGCTGCGCGGCGTATGGGTGGAAGATATAATGAACGGCAAGGAGATAATAGAGCCGTTCGTGGACAGGATAGTAGGAAGGTACGCGGCTGCGGACATTGTCCATCCCGAGACTAAGGAAGTTTTGGTTCACGCGAACGAGTTCATTACATACGACTTGAGCCGCCTCGTGGAAAAAGCGGGTGTAAAGGGCGCGTCCATACGTTCGGTGCTTACGTGCAAGACGAAGCACGGCGTATGCGCTAAGTGCTACGGCGCAGACATGTCGTCCGGCAAGCTCGTAAGCATAGGCGAAGCGGTGGGCATAATAGCCGCGCAGTCGATAGGCGAGCCGGGAACGCAGCTAACGATGAGAACGTTCCATACGGGCGGCGTAGCGGGCGAAGACATAACGCACGGCCTCCCGCGCGTAGAGGAGCTTTTTGAGGCGAGAAAACCAAAAGGCCTCGCCATAATATCCGAGATAGCCGGAAAGGTTTCGGTAAGCGACAACAAGCGCAAGCTTGAAGTCACCGTTACCGGCGAGGACGGCGTTGCCGAAGTATACCCTATACCGTTCGGTTCAAGGCTTAAGGTAAAGGACGGCGACGAGATAGAAGCGGGCGACGAGCTTACGGAAGGTTCGACGAACCCCAACGACATACTGAAGATAAAGGGCGCCAAGGGCGTACAGGCATACCTGTTAAAGGAAGTGCAGATGGTTTACCGCCTGCAGGGCGTTGAGATCTCCGACAAGCATATAGAGGTTATAATCCGCCAGATGCTCAAGAAGTGCAAGATAGAGGATGCGGGCGATACTGACCTGCTGCCGGGAGCTTTGGTAGACATACATTATTTCGACTCGGAGAACGAAAAGGCGCTGCTTCAGGGCAAAAAGCCCGCTACCGCGAAGCGCGTCCTGCTGGGTATCACAAAGGCGTCGCTTGCGACCGATTCGTTCCTGTCGGCGGCTTCTTTCCAGGAGACGACGAGAGTGCTTACCGAGGCTGCGATAAAAGGCAAGACCGACCCGCTATTGGGGCTTAAGGAGAACGTCATAATAGGCAAGCTGATACCTGCGGGAACGGGCATGAAGAGGTATAGAAACATAGACGTAATTAAAAATATACTTAACGAAGACATTCCCGTCAAAAAGGACGGCGCGGATGACAGTGAACTTGAAGTAAGCCTCGCGGACGCGGGCATCGAACTTTAGAAGATTTAAGGGGGGCGGCGTATGGCGAAGAATCCGGATTGCGTTATCAGCGACAGCGTGCTCTGCAGATTTATCGACAAGGATTGCAGCGAGTGCCATATAACAAGAACCAAGGGCGATGACGACAGAAAAAAAGCTCTGGCCGATTTTGAAGTAACCATTTCGCTGCTGCCCCCGGACATAGACGAGGTGCAAGGCGACGAGTGCCAGTTCTGCAAGGAAAATCCCCGCAAGCGTTATAGATACGCGCTTGTCGACCTTGGAAACAGCGAGCCTAAAAGCGAAACGGGTATGTTTTTCGGGATCGGCAAGAAGATAAGGCGCAGGATAGGTTCGCTGATGCCCATGTCTATATCGATATGCCGGGATTGCAGAAGGGCGTTTATACTCTCGGATATCATTAAATGGATTGTTGCGCTTGCGCTTGTTGCTGTTGCAGTGGGCATATTAGTCATTCCGTCAATAGGAAGCAGCCTTAATCAGGGAATATCGCTGTTGATACTGGCGGCGGTCGCATTATTGGGATATTTGCTGGGAAAGGCGGCGTCGGCGGGCTATGTTAAATCAAAGAGCGGCCGCGTGCGCTTCAACGTATTCGAGATACCCGTATTAAAGAAGATGCAGGACTTAGGATGGTTTGTCGTGCAGGACGACTCGCCAGTAACAAGACTTATTTTTTCGCGCAAATCTCAAATGCGCAAGATGGAAGACATGATAGCGCAGGATGGTAAAGACGCTGCCGTTTAATCATTGACAATGGATATTGCGGGTGTTAAAATAGGCCTGCTGTGCCGTTTTTGGCGTATATCCGGAGGGAAATCTATTGAGTCTGCAAGTTTTGAGCGATTCAGATAAACGGGTGGTCGGTTTAAAGCAGGTGCAGAGGTTCGCCCGGCTTGGTAAGCTTGAAAAGATATTTATAGCCAAAGACGCCGACGAGCATATAATCGAGAAGCTGCTCGCGTTATGCGAAAAGCACGCTATACCATACGAGAAGGCGTATACCATGCATCAGCTGGGCAATGCCTGCCAGATAGAGGTGGGAAGCGCCTGCGCGGGAATAGTGAAATCTACAAAATAGCGGTATTTCGGTTGTAATCCCCTTATTTGGGTTGCGAGGGGTTTTTATAAACAAATAATATAATAATATATTTGAAAGGAGGTGTGCGGTAAAGTCATGCCAACTATCAATCAACTGGTCAAGCAGGGAAGACAGACGGCGGAATCGAAGAGCAATTCTCCTATTTTGAAGCAGAATCCTCAGAAGAGGGGAGTATGTCTTACAGTAAGAACGATGACGCCCAAGAAGCCGAACTCGGCGCTTAGAAAGATAGCAAGAGTCCGTCTGGTCAACGGTATGGAAGGCACAGCCTACATTCCGGGAGTCGGCCATAACCTTCAGGAGCACTCGGTAGTGCTTATAAGGGGAGGCAGGGTCAAGGACCTTCCGGGCGTTAGATATCATATAGTAAGAGGCGCTCTCGACAGTGCGGGAGTTGCCGACAGAAAGCAGGCTCGCTCAAAATACGGAGCGAAACGTCCTAAGAAGTAAATAAGGAGGAGCAGTATATGCCAAGACGCGGAAGCGCTCCGAAGCATGAAGTGCTGCCCGATCCCGTATACCAGTCCATAATGGTGACCAAGCTTATAAATCAGGTCATGCTGGACGGTAAAAAGGGAGTCGCGCAGACAATATGCTATGACGCTTTTGATATAATCAAGGAAAAGTTGGGCCTTGAGCCGCTGGAAGTATTCCAAAAGGCCATGGACAACATTATGCCCGTACTCGAATGCAAAGCAAGAAGAGTGGGCGGAGCCACCTATCAGGTGCCTATTGAGGTCAGGCCGGAAAGACGGCAGACCCTTGGTATCAGATGGCTCGTAACAAACACGAGAAAGAGAAGCGAAAAGACTATGAAGCAAAGGCTTGCCGCCGAAATAATGGACGCATACAATGGCGTCGGCGGAGCCGTAAAGAAGCGCGAAGACATGCACAAGATGGCGGAAGCCAACAGGGCGTTTGCGCATTACAGGTGGTAGGCTTATAAGCACAGGAGGAAAGTTTGCCTAGAAAATATCCGCTTGAAAAAACAAGAAATATAGGTATAATGGCTCATATAGATGCGGGTAAAACTACCACCACTGAGCGTGTGCTTTTTTACACCGGCCGTACGTACAAGATGGGCGAGGTGCATGAAGGCGCCGCCGTAATGGACTGGATGGAGCAGGAGCAGGAACGCGGCATAACGATTACGTCTGCCGCGACATCCACGCATTGGCGCGATTGTGCTATCAACATTATCGACACACCCGGGCACGTTGATTTTACAGTAGAGGTCGAACGTTCGCTGCGGGTGCTTGACGGGGCTGTCGCCGTGTTTTGCGCAAAGGGCGGCGTAGAGCCTCAGTCGGAGACTGTTTGGCGCCAGGCTACCAAGTATAACGTTCCGAGGATAGCTTACGTCAACAAGATGGACATAATGGGCGCGGACTTTATAAACGTTACCAGGATGATGAGGGAGCGCTTAAAGGCGAACCCCGTGCCCATACAGCTGCCTATTGGCAAAGAAGAAGGCTTTAAGGGTATTGTTGAACTTATTGACATGAAGGCCATATTTTATGAAGACGAGATGGGCGTGAATGTCGTAAGAAAAGATATACCCGACGATATGAAAGAGCTGGCCGCCGAGTACCGCGAGAAGCTCATTGAGTCTGTCGCGGAGTACGACGACACGCTGCTTGAGAAGTACTTTGAGGGCGCCGAAATAAGCCGGGACGAGCTTATCGCCGCTATACGCAAAGCGACGATAGCGCTGGATATCGTTCCGGTGACATGCGGCTCGTCGTACCGCAACAAGGGCGTGCAGCCTCTTTTGGACGCTATAGTCGATTTCCTGCCGTCGCCGCTTGATATACCCCCCATCAC
>JAEZIZ010000007.1 GCA_023415915.1 Bacillota bacterium
GGCGTAGCGGTGACCAAGCTGCTGATGAGCATGGGCCTTCGCAATGTTGTATTGTGCGACTCTAAGGGCGCGATTTGGGAAGGCCGCGAAGGGCTCAACCCCTTTAAAGAACAGATGGCGAAGATCTCCAACCGCGAGATGAAAAAAGGCTCTTTGACCGACGTTATAAAGGGGGCGGATATTTTCATAGGCGTCTCCGCGCCGGGAATCGTATCCGCTGACATGGTGCGCAGTATGAACCCGAACCCGCTGATATTCGCGATGAGCAACCCGGTACCAGAAATCATGCCGGAACTTGCCAAAGAGGCGGGCGCGGCGGTGGTGGGAACCGGGCGCAGCGACTTTGCGAACCAGATCAACAACGTGCTCGCATTCCCCGGCATATTCCGTGGAGCGCTGGATGTGCGGGCAAGCGATATCAATGACGCGATGAAAATAGCTGCGGCTTATGCAATTGCCGGACTCATCTCGGACGATGAGCTTACGGCGGATTATATAATACCCGCCGCGTTTGACCCGCGTGTGGGCCCCGCGGTGGCTAAAGCGGTGGCGCAGGCGGCTCGGGACTCCGGCGTGGCACGGATCTAAAAAACAGCGTGTTAGTGTAAGACCAGGGAGAGCCGACGCTCCTCCTGTTTCTGTATAAGCTCCTGCGTTAGACGTTCCAGTAAAGCTTAAGCGATGAGCAAGACATAAAAACTCCTTTTGATTTAAAATGAAGTGCGGTCTGGCAACTGCACTACCATAAATCAAAAGGAGGAAAATTAACATGAAGTTGCACGCAGCTTATCACATTCAAGGTGAAACTGCAAATACCGTGTAGTGTTTGCTCCGAAATTTTCTTGAATTCACTTGAACCAGCCCTAGCACTTTATCCAATACCTCTGTAGTAATTTGCCCTCGTGTTCTACCTCGTTTTCCAGCAAGCCTCCGTTATTCATTATCACCCTGGCGGAACCTGTATTGTATTTATAGCAGCTTACGAGAGCCTTTTCTATACCCAAGTCCCGGCATATATCAAGCGCCATGCGCAGCGCGGCGGTCGCGTAACCTTTTTTTCTCTCATCGGGGCGTATGCCGTAGCCTATATGGCCCCAATAAGCCAGCAGTTTGTCGTTGAGGAAGTGCCGTATATTCACGGCGCCGACTATTTTATCGGTATCGCTCTCATAAAGCCAGTATGTTGAATTGGGCACGTAATCTTCGCCGACGCCTATGCCCTGCTCATAGCCCTCAAGCTTATTAACCAAGGCTCCAAAATCGCCGCAGTCTTCTCTAAGCGGCCACGGCGCAAGCTCTTCGCCGGTGCTTTTCCAGTATTCTATCATGTCGATGTATTGACGCTTATACTTTATATCGGGTTTTACAAGGCTCAGCATGATAATCTCCTTAAGAAGTGCTGACTATATTGTACCATACTTTGTCGGCGGGTATAATGCGATAATTCTTTGAAACTACGTTTAACTTTTCATATCGGTTAACAGCGATAATCATATGCGAATAACACCCTTAATATATTTATAGAAAGAAGAAGGGGAGGAATAGCCATGCTTAAAAGGTGTTTAGCGGCGGTGCTGGCGCTCGCCATGCTGTTATGCTTCGCCGCGTGCGGAGAGAAAAAGGAGGAAGTATACGAGGAGATACCGGCTGCCAACGTCGCTCCCGATCCCGATATGAGGCACACCGTACTGTATTACGAGGATGATCACGGGGTTATCGTGCCCGTGATGAAAGAGATAAAATGGGTGGAGGGCATAGGTGCGGCCGCCGTTTCCGAACTCAAGGCGAACCCGGACGCCGACATGGAGATGGATTATATGGGCTTAAATCCTATACTGGCCGCGGATACCGAATTATCGCTCAGCATTAAGGACGGAGCGGCGACGCTTAAACTGAGCAAAGGCGCGATAACGGCAAAAGACGCAACGGGAGAGATGGCAAAAGTAATCGCGGTAGTAAATACGCTCGCCGAATTCCCGACGATAGACACGGTAAAGATAGTGCAGGAGGGCGCGGACGGAAAGCTTACGAACGGAACCGATATAAGCAAGAGCTTTGCTCCTTTTGACCTCAATGTGATGACCACGCTTTCCGAAGAGGACTTAAGCAACGCTTCGAAAGTCATACTGTATTTCGTGAACGAATCGGAAGCGGCGATAGTGCCTGTAACGAAGTACATAGGAGGCACTGCGGACGCGTACGCCGCGATGAACGAGTTTGTACGCGGGCCGGGACGCCACGGGCTCAAAAGCCTGCTGCCGGACGGCACGAAGCTGCTTAATGTCGAAGTTGACAAAGCGGGAGTGGCGACGGTGGAGTTCTCTCCTGAGTTCGCGACAATAGAAGCGGACGCCGACAGAGAAGCAAAGCTTATAAAATGTATAGTTTTTACACTCCGGCAGTTTGACAATATCGACGAGGTGCGTATACTTGTAGATGGAGAGGAATATAAATCCACCGCCGAGACGACGATGTCAACAAAGTTCGTGAATACCATAAATCCGGTGGCTGCGGACTCAAAAACCGCGGGCGTTAACGCGGCGGACGAGAATATTACGGAATAGAGGTTTCCTGCCAATGATGAGAGAGGATGGGCGCGGAGCGGAAGACATAAGGGAAATACGTATCACGAAGTCGTTCATGAAAAACGCGCACGGCTCGGCGCTTATAGAATGGGGAAATACGAGGGTGCTGTGTACAGCGATGTATACTGCATCGGTCCCCGCCTTTCTGGAGGGGACCGACAGGGGCTGGCTTACCGCCGAATATGCAATGCTGCCCGCGAGCACGCCCCAGAGAAAGCCTAGGGAGCTAAAATACCCCGACGGCAGAAGCACCGAGATAAGCAGGCTCATAGGGCGCTCGCTGCGCAGCGTTTGTGACCTTAAGGCAATCGCGGGATATACGATAAATATAGACTGTGACGTAATAGAGGCGGACGGCGGGACGCGTACCGCCTCAATAACGGGCGCGTATATCGCGCTCGTGCTTTGTATACGAAAAATGATGGCGGAAGGTTTGATAGGGGATTCGCCGATAAAGGACGGCGTGGCCGCCGTAAGCTGCGGCATAGCGGGAGGCTCTGCCGTATGCGACCTCAATTACATTGAGGACAGCCGCGCCGAAGCCGATATGAACGTGGTGATGTCGCACAGCGGAGGCATAATTGAAGTGCAGTGCACGGGGGAAAAGAGGCCTCTTGCGCGCAGGGAGTTTGATAAGCTGCTCAAATTCGCCGGGACGGCTATAGCGAACATAAGCGCGATACAAAAAGGCGTATTGGAGCAGGGCGTATGAACAGTCTTGTGATAGCGACCAACAACCAGGGCAAGGTTCGGGAGATTAAGGCTATACTCGGCGGCTTATATGATGATATAAAATCGCTGAAAGAGGCGGGCATTATACTCGAAGTTGCGGAGGACGGCGACACTTTCGAGCAGAACGCGGTTAAAAAGGCGCTGCAGGCTTTTGAGATCGCGGGCTGCGACACGCTCGCCGACGATTCGGGGCTGTGCGTGGAAGCGCTGGGAGGCGCGCCGGGGGTGTATTCCGCGCGGTACGCGGGCGATAACGCGACTGACGAAGAGAACAACAACAAGCTTCTTTGGGAGATGCGCGGAATAAAGAACAGGAGAGCGAAGTTCGTCTGCGTGATGGCGTTTGTATCGCAGGGCAGCGTAATAACGGCAAGCGGCGAAGTCGAGGGCAGCATAGCGTATTCCCCAAGCGGCGATGGCGGTTTCGGATACGACCCGATTTTTATATCTCGGGAATTTGGACAAACATTCGGGGAACTGCCCGAAGGCATAAAAAACAGCATAAGCCACAGGGCTCGCGCGCTTGCCAACCTCAAAGAAAAGCTGCTGGAACGGCGCGCATGAAACGCATACTCGTTATCAGCGATACACACGGCAACAAAGCCAATATCGACAAGGCGCTGATTAAGTACGGCGACGTTGACTTAATAATACACCTCGGCGACTACGTAAGGGACGCCGAGTATATCCGCGCGCTTACCGGCAAAAAAGTGTATTCGGTAAAGGGCAACTGCGATTTTTCAGGTGCAAAGCAGGAGTTGCTGCTGCGAATAGGGGGAAAGAGCATACTTGCGCTACACGGACACAGGCAGGGCGTTAAAGATTCTCTGCTTGCTCTCGGGCTTTACGCCGCCGAGAAAGGCGCAGATATTGTGCTGTTCGGGCATACGCATGTTCCGATTGAGGACTTCTATGACAACGTGATTATGTACAATCCCGGCAGCCTCGGAGAGCCCCGGGGCAGGAAGCCTTCGCTGGGGATAGTTACGATAGAAGACAGCGGTATAAGGATAAAATCTGGCACGGTTTAGGAGGCTGCTATGAGCATACGGTATCATTCGTCGATGCTGATAACAAACAACATCGAAAGCATGAAAAAATTCTATACGGAAGTAATGAGCCAGAAAATAGAGCACGATTTCGGAGGCTGCGTTATATTCGAGTGCGGCCTTGCCATTTGGAAGCTTGAAAGCGGGTATCCGCTTTTTAAAGCGCTTGGCGGCAAATGCGGTGCGGGCGAAAACCGCGGCATGGAGGTCTGCTTTGAGACGGACGATTTTGCCGCCGAGTCGGAAGCTTTGCTGCGAAAGAATTTAAAATTGATACATGGCGTCACCGAAGAACAGTGGGGCCAGCTTACGATGAGGTTCTACGACCCGGACGGTAACATGATAGAGCTGGGAGAGAGCATGCCCTGCTTTTGCAGAAGGCTTTTCCGCTCGGGGCTCAGCGAAGCCGAAGTCGCCAAAAAGACGGGTATACAGCTAGAAACGTAAGGGAATACCTTAGCTAAATACCGGCTTCAAGCTTTAGACTGGCAGTTTTCTTTTCGCCTAATACGTTCTCTATCGTGCCGGTAAGGAAGTTGTCCCAGCCGTACTTTATATATTCGGCTTTTCTTCTTTGACGCGCTTTCTCTCCTGCGCTGAGGTAGCCAGGCGACCTGCCTATCTCTATGCAGATGCATTTAAAGCCCGGGTTCAGCGGTTTATAATATTCCTTGTGTCCGTCGATATCCTTAAAGTATATAAGCGGCTCCTCCTTTTCGCCTGCCAGAAGAGCCATGCGCCCAAGGCTGTAGCTGTAAACGAGCCCTTCGGAAACGGACCTTGCGTAATCGGTAAACGTTCCTCCGCTGCCGCGCATGCCGTACGGCTTTTTTTCCTTTACCGGCGGGTAACCCTTTTTTAGCAGCTTGTTGGTAAGAATCGCGAAGTTCTTGCAGATCGAGTCACTTTCTTCGGATAAGAACGTTTTGTCAAAATACGTGATGCCGCCCTGCTGGTGAAGATCTATGTATAGGTCGGCTTTTGGCACATAGAAGTTAAGCCACTTAATCATCGCCTGCGACTCACTCTCAGAGCCCAAGCTGTATCCCGCGAAAAAGGCGAGCCCCGGCTTCTTCGAAAAATTCTTCTCGCGCTTTATGTCCTTTCCCAGCTGTCCTGCGTTGACGGACGGCATTGCCCTGTTTAAGTCGACGCCGTTGGCGTTAGATTTGCGCTTGCGGCTGCCGCCTTTAATTATCGTCTCGCGTCCGTCGGGATTAACCAGCGGCACCGCGACTATCGTTGCGTTTTCCAGCAGCGTTCTTGTATACTTGTCGCTGGCTGCTTTTATTATGGTATCGTTTAGAAACTTTACTATGTAGTCGGCGCCCGCGAATTCCCTCGCGTGTACACTGCCGGTCAACATTATTATCGGCTTGTCCTCGATTTCTTTTTCGCCTTTGAAATCGACTTCCAGCATATACAGGTTTCTGCCCTGCTCGCTTTTGCCAATAATGGAGACCTCGACGCCCTCGCGCCTTCCAAGATTAAGCACGTATTTTTCGTATGTCGCGTAGTCGATAGGCTCTGCAAGGTCGATAACGTAATTCGCAGGCTCGCCGGGCGTATCGAGCGTCTGCCATTCGATATTCATAGCGGCGTCGTAATCCTCAGGCTTCATGCCTTCCACGATAATGCTGCCGTATTCAAAGTACATGCTGTTAACCGTATCGAGAGGAAACAGAGTTTTATTGACTTCTGTTACGCTTTGAGGAGCCTTTGTTGGAGAAGCGGTATTGGAAGTCGGGGGAATGGAGGACGGAGGCTGTTCCGGGTCGGGGGACGGCGAGTCAGCGACTTCGGCAAGGCTTATGGCATGTCCGCCGGGGTCCACATTTAATGCTCCTGTGTTGCTGAACACCATTGCGTCTACTCTGTTGCTGATGGATTTCGTGAGGCCGAAAATGAAACAAACTACCGTCAGCAGGAATACGAAAATAACTTTTACTGCGGCCGCAATATCGCGTTTCGTATGGGTATGTTTGCCCAAAACGATTCCCCCAATAATATATAGAGTAACTGAAAATTACCGTATGCCTTTAATAGGAATTTTGCTTCCCGCTTATGCTTTCAATGTTGACTCTCACTACTGCGACCGACGAAAGATGTTGCTTTATATACTCGTCGCTTTTTTCTTCGCTGCCGGGATCAAGCACTTGGCAAAGCTGCTTTAGCAGCTTTTTCTTTTCTTCCTCATCCTCTATTATGTGCGCTTTGCCCGATGCGATAACGCTTTTATACAGCGTTGTGAATCTATCGGGCACTATGCTTTCCCGCAAAACCACGGTAAGTGAAACGTTGTGATTATACTTAATGTTATCGAGCTTCAGGCCACGAGGCGCGCAATGAAAGAATACCGCTTTTTCGTTGTGCGAATAAAAATAGTTTACCGGAACGCCATAGGAAGACTTTCCGTCGAACGTAGACAGCACGCCCCATTTTCCCGCCGCAAGCGCGGCTGCCGTCTCTTCGTAGCCCATTTCCCGGTCACGTCGCAACATAAAAACGCCTCTTTCTGGGCACCCAATCAAAGGTTAATCTTGGGTGGTTTTTTATAGTATACCATGTTTGCGTTGCAAAGAAAACTTTTCCGCATAATCCGCGCGGGGCAGACGCCTTAAAAATAAGCAGGCGGATGAATATATATATGAGTCTGAAAAAGAGACGAAAGCACAGCGCATATTTCTTCACCGAGCGACCGGTGAGCATATAAAAACCCACGGACGTTATGACTGCTTTATAAATTATTCGTCAAACGGCCGCCATTTTATGATTTCCGATAAAACGCAGTTCTACAATATAACAATATTCAGTAATTATATAATAGGCGCATACTAGGAAAGCGTGCTAAAGCGGTGCAAAAGATATATGTTGAACTCGTGTTCCTGGACAATTTCATCGTCAACCTGCTGATACTGCTTTTTACATCGCTGCTTACCCGTACCAGAAGAAGATGGGGAAGATTCGCCGCGTCCGCGGCAATAGGCGGAGCGTACGCGTGCGCGGTGTTCGGCGCGGAAGGCTTCGCGGTATCAGCGGCTGTGAAAATTGCGGTGAGCGCCGTCATGTGCTTTGCCGCGTATTACGCGAAGGGCGAAAAAAGCTTCTGGAAGAATGCGTGTGCGTTTTATATTGCGTCGTTCGTGTTCGCGGGAGCTATCTACGCGGCGGCGTATTGCTTCGATCAGCCGACCTTTGGAGCCTTCATCGCAGTACGCCCGCTTGTGCGGTACATACTCGCAGGGCTGGCGGCGGGCGCGGTGCTAATAAGCCTCTTCAGCCGGGTGCGCAGGCGCACGCAAGAGAGGGAGTCAAGGGTAGCCGGCTTAACGTTTTACTGCGGCAGCAGGCGCGCGCTGCTAAAATGCTATGTGGATACCGGCAATCTGCTGACGGAGCCGCTCAGCGGGCTTAATGTGGCGTTTATTAGCGCGTCCGCCGCGAAAACGTTGTTTGACCGGAAAACTGCGGAACTGCTCGGCGCCATGGCAGGAAAAAAGGGATTGGGGCGAAGCGGTAAAAGTCTCGAGGCGCCGATGAGCCGTCTAAGGATAATACCCTGCGAGACGGCGCTGGGAACGGGAGTGTTTTACGGCATTGAGATAGACGGTATAGCGCTGGACGGAAAAACGGAAGGCAAAAGGGCCGTTGTGTGCGTGGCAAGAGGCACAATTGCTTATGGCTGCGACGCGGTGATAGGCGGCGGCCTTATGGATGAACTTTTGAAAGGAGCAAAGAATGATAGCTTATCTGGCGAGAAGAATAGCTGCGTGGATATTGCGGCAGCTGGGGCTTGCGGCGGATGCGGACTATATAAACGGCAGCGAAGCGCTGCCCCCGCCGCTGACGCAGCAGGAGGAGACGGAGCTGCTGCAGAGGCTGGGCAGGGGGGACAAGTCGGTAAGAAGGGCGCTCATTGAGCGCAACCTGCGGCTCGTAGTCTATATCGC
Source organism: Bacillota bacterium (assembly GCA_023415915.1). Classification (GTDB taxonomy): domain Bacteria; phylum Bacillota; class Clostridia; order Christensenellales; family SZUA-584; genus DTFZ01. Next base: position 8,317 of record JAEZIZ010000007.1, read on the forward strand.
GCGCAAGTTTGAAAACACCGGCATAGGCATAGAGGACCTCGTTTCCATAGGCGCCATAGGGCTCATAAAGGCGGTCAATACTTTTGACGTAGACAAGAACATAAAGCTTGCCACATACGCGTCTCGGTGCATTGAGAACGAGATACTGATGTACCTGCGGCGCAATGCCAAGCTCAAATTCGAGGTGTCGTTCGACGAGCCGCTTAACGTCGACTGGGACGGCAACGAGCTGCTGCTTTCCGACATACTGGGCACAGAGCCGGACGTAGTGTATACGGAGATAGAGGGCAGCGTGGAAAAGGACCTGATGAAGGAATGCATAGAGCGTTTATGCGAGCGCGAAAGAATGATAATGGAGATGCGCTTCGGGCTTAACGGACAGAAGGAAAAGACGCAAAAGCAGGTCGCGGATTACCTAGGCATATCGCAGTCGTACATATCGCGGCTGGAAAAGCGGATAATAAAGCAGCTCAGGACCGAGATAAGCAAGATAGTATAACCATAATGTCTTCAAATTGATAATAAGCGCATATAATAAATTAGTTTGAGCATAATATAAAAAATCGAATGGAGGAGGTTTTTGTATGGCAAATATGGTGCCGTTTAATTGGAGAAACAGAGGCCTTACCGGCGCGGACGATTTTTATAATATGATAGACAACTTCTTTGCAGAGCCCTGGTTTATGCGGTCCAGAGATACCTTTAGGGTGGACGTGCAGCAGAAGGACAACGAATACTTAATAGAAGCAGAGCTGCCGGGCGTAAACCGCGAGGAAGTGGATATCGACATGATGGACGGCAATCTGCAGATATCGGTGAGAAGGGAAGAGAAGGTAAACGAAGAAGGCAAGAATTATATACACCGCGAGAGGCGGTATTCTTCGATGAGCCGCACCGTATATCTCGCGGACGGCGTTTTTGAAGGAATACGCGCAAAATTAGACAACGGTGTACTTAAAATATCCGTGCCGAGACAAAAACGCGCGGCAAATACAAGACGTATAGAAATAGAATGATTTAAGCAAAAGTTCTGTTGGCAATTATTAGCTATGACGCCGCTTGTCCGCGGCGTATTTTTTTATGCGAGCCGCAGAAAATAAACTTGACAGAATTACTATGATATACTAATATTAATCCGACCAAAAAGCTCGGGTTTTTATACCGAAGCCAGCAAATCGTTGGATCTTTATGGATGTAATACGCTGTTTCCATAAAGCCGAAAGCTTCTGGTACGAATGGAGTTGGTAATTTGATAATTTCCACAAAAGGGCGCTACGGCTTAAGGGCGATGTTTGAGCTTGCCAAGGCTTACGGCGAAGGGCCTTTGAGCATAAAACAGATATCGTCGGCGCAGGCATTGAGCGAGCAGTATTTGGAGCAGATATTCTCCAGGCTAAAAAACGCGGGGCTTGTGGAGAGCACGCGCGGCGCGGGCGGCGGCTACAGCTTGGGAGCGATGCCGGAGGACATATCCGTAGGCATGATACTTACGGCGCTCGAGGGCGAGCTCGCTCCGGCCGGATGCGTGGGAGAAGACGCGGAGTGCGAGAACATAGGGCTGTGCACTACGCACATAATATGGCAGCGCATATACGAGGGAATAAACGGCGTGGTTAACGGTATAACGTTACAAGATATGGTGGACGATTACAAGCGGCTTCTTAAGGAAAAGCCGCAGGCTAAGGATGTAAGGTGCTAGAAATGGGAATATATTTGGATCACGCGGCAACGACATATACTGACGAGAGGGTATTGGAGGCCATGCTGCCGTATTTTACCGAGAAATTCGGCAATGCCTCCACGCCGTATTCATACGGCAGGGAAGCGGACAAGGCCATAATGGCGGCGCGGGGAGACGTGGCTGACGCCATAGGCGCTAAAAGGGAAGAAATATACTTTACGTCGGGCGGTACGGAGAGCGACAACTGGGCGATAAAGGGAGCGGCGGAAACCGCGAAAAAAGGGCATATAATAACGTCGTCCATAGAGCATCATGCCGTGCTAGACACATGCAAATATCTGGAGTCGAGGGGCTTTGACGTAACCTACCTGCCGGTGGATTCGAGCGGCATGGTTACGCCCGAAAGCGTGGAGAACGCAATACGCCCAGACACTATACTGATAACGATAATGTTCACGAACAACGAAGTAGGCACAATAATGCCCATAGCCGATATAGGCAGTATAGCAAAGAAACGCGGAATACTGTTTCATACCGACGCGGTGCAGGCGGCGGGGCACGTGCCTATAAATGTTGCCGAGATGAACATAGACATGCTGTCGATGAGTGCGCACAAGTTTTACGGCCCTAAAGGCGTGGGCGCGCTGTATGTAAGAAAGGGTATTAACCTTGGAAAGTACATGCATGGTGGCGCGCAGGAGAGGGACCACCGTGCGGGAACGATAAACACGCCGGGCATAGTAGGCCTAGGCGCCGCGATAAAGCTTGCCGCGGAGACTATGGAGAGCGAAACAAAGCATGAACTGGCGCTCTCAAAGCGGCTTCGCGAAGGGCTGCTTAAAATCCCGGCGTCCAAGCTGAACGGGCACGAGACGCAGCGCCTTCCGGGCAACGTGAACATCACGTTCAGCTTTATAGAGGGCGAGGCGGTGATGCAGTACCTCGACCTTGAGGGGATAGCGGTCTCGACGGGGAGCGCCTGCACGTCCGGCTCCACACACCCGTCGCATGTACTGCTTGCCATGGGCGTCGGTATTGAGGACGCAAGAGCGGCAATAAGGTTTACGCTCGGGCGTGAGAATACGGAAGAAGATATAGACGTTGTTATCGCAAAGACGGAGAGCATCGTACAGAAAATACGCGAGATATCGCCGCTTTTTGCGCAATATAAAGGAGGGCTGAAAAATGTATAGCGATATAGTTCTTGAGCACTTCAAGAACCCGCACAATGTTGGGGAAATTGAGAATCCGGACGGTTACGCTGAGGTTGGAAGCAGCGAATGCGGCGACACGATGGAGATGTTCATCAAGGTGGACGACAATCGTATAACCGATATAAAGTACAAGACGTACGGCTGCTGCGCGGCCATAGCGTCGTCGAGTATTGCGACGGACATGGCCAAGGGCAGGACATTAGAGGAAGCGGAGGCCTTGACAAAGGCTGATATCGTTAGAGAACTGGGCGGCTTGCCCGAAAAGAAGTACCATTGTTCGCTGATGGTGGAGGACGCCATTAAAGCCGCGATAGCGGATTACAAGTCTAAAAAATAACATAATATACCATGGTTTCATTGGCATTCTTTCGTGTTTTTTTACATGCGTTTTGAGCAAACTACTAACATGACTGCTTGAAAGGAGTGTTAGTAATGAAAGCAAACTTAGTGATTGGTATGATTGCCGGCAGCTTGATCGGAGCAACCGCCGCAGTGATTGCTATGCCGTATTTCCAGCCGCATATAAGGCGGGCTATAAACAGAGGGAGACAGGCGATCAATACCCATATGGATAAGATGGAATCGACGCCCAGCTAAAACCGCCAAGAAATTTGGGGATCTGGAGCCGCCCTTAAAAAAAGCTGCGCTTTTTTAGGGAACGAATTTACCTCATAGTTTGGGGAGCATTTACACCCCAGCGAGCCTTACGGACTTGCTGGGGACCCCGTATAAAAGCCGGCTTTTTAACTGGCTTGTGACTGTCAAAAAAGTATATGCTGTCATTCCATCAGCTTCGCTTGAAGGAGTGTAACGACTGAAGAATCCTCTTATACAAAGCACTACCCATGGGATTCCTCGCAAGCTCGGAATGACATAAAGGGTTTATCGACACTCTGAAGCCGGCTTTTTAGCCGGCTTTGCGTTGAAAATCGTTAAGATATAACATAAAAGATACGATAATATTAATACCATACTATAAATATTACGAAAGCATTAATTTCCAATCTTCAGATGGAAATTAACCCGTGCTTGGTGTATAATATCCGTACTAGGGGGTGTTCTCATGGCGAAATTTGACGAGACGATGAGATTTTCTTTGGAGAAAGAACTCAGTAATCCGGCAAGAGAGGTTATCTGGCTTGTTTGCGACGCGCTGAAAGACAAAGGTTACGACCCCGTCAGCCAGCTCGTGGGGTATATAATCTCCGGAGACCCCACCTATATAACCAGTTATAAAAACGCAAGGTCTCTTGTTAAACGTGTCGAGAGGGACGAGCTTTTGGAAGAGTTTGTTAAATCGTATATAGAGAACATGACGAAGGCAGAAGAAGAGTAATTGGAGTACGTATCGCTTGGCGGGACAGGCATAAGCGTTTCAAAGCTCTGCTTTGGAACGCTGACAATCAGCCCGCTGCAACGGGGGTTGGATGTTGAAAGTGGAGCCGAGCTTCTAAAGTCAGCCCATGATATGGGTGTGACTTTTTTTGATACCGCGGAGATATACGGCACTTACGCGCATTTGAAAAAAGCGTTTTCTGCAACAAGCGACGTCGTAATATCTACAAAGTCGTATTCTTATGATGCCGGTACCGCGAAGAAAAGCCTTGATAAGGCGAGAAGAGAGCTCGGCCGTGATGTGATAGACATATTCATGCTGCACGAACAGGAGAGCGAGCATACGCTGCGCGGCCACAGGGAAGCTATCGACTATTTCATTGACATGAAGCAGAAGGGTGTTATAAAAGCGTTTGGAGTGTCCACCCACTTTTCGGCATGCGTCAGCGCCGCAGCCAGGCATCCCGAGATAGACGTCGTCCATCCCATATATAACATAAGGGGCTTAGGAGTGGCGGACGGCGGCAGAGAGGAAATGGAAGCTGCCGTAAAGCTTGCGTACAACGCCGGCAAAGGCATATTCGCTATGAAGCCGCTGGG
>JAEZIZ010000081.1 GCA_023415915.1 Bacillota bacterium
TTACCTCGTCTCTTCTATTAGCTTTCTTCTAAAATATCCAAGTCAAATCCATCTGCTAAAACAAAAAACGGAAACTCATATTTTCATGAGATTTCCGCTTGATTGCTTTACCTGACCAAACAACTCATTAATATATATTTATTATATTCCATATTGCGTTTTTTGTAAACTCGTAACGCTTACGCTATACCTGTAATTCAAACCAGAATAAAACATGCATTATATTGTCTGTTTAATAGTCGTCCTTTGTACGCCCACCCGTTTTTTTTGCTTCGCATTTTAAACTTTTCAAAATTCACATAATACCCCTTGCATTTCATACGCCGATGTGTTATATTCTATTCACTACAGAACATAATACAGTAGTGGACAATAATCACAAGGAGTCGCAATGAACGCGCAGTTCAAAAAAGGCGTGCTCGAGATGTGCGTGCTTACGCAGCTGAAAAAGCGCGACGCGTACGGCTACGAGCTCGCGGAAAAGATATCGCGGACGATACAGATAGCGCAGGGCACGCTGTATCCGCTTTTGCGGAAGCTCAAAGCGGACGGCTACTGCGATACGTATCTTTCGGACGCGTCGGGCGGCCCTCCGAGAAAATACTATACGCTTACCGAAAAGGGCAGGCTTGCGGAGCGCGAGCTTCGCGCCGACTGGCTCGAATTTACGGGCGCTGTAGCGGAGCTCATGGAGGAAAAAGATGAATGAGTTTTTAGCTGTGTTTTCCGCATCGCTGAAACACATGCGGGCGGACGAAAAGGAAGAAATACTGCAGGACTTCCGCGAACATTTCGAGATAGGCAAAGAGTCGGGCAAAAGCGAACAGGAGATAGCCTCCGAGCTCGGCGACCCGCGCTTGCTCGCGCGCATGTATTCCGCCGAGAGCGCCGCAAACAAGGCAGTAGAACTAAGGGGCATTAAGAATACGCTGCGTATGCTGGGCGCGATAATAAGCTATAAGATAGGCGGCGGGGTGCTTATCGTGCTTATGTACTTGGGCTGCCTGTCGGTTACGCTGATGCTGTTCGGCGCGGCAGCCGCGCTGATGACGGGCGGCGCCGGGTGCGTAGCCATGCTGGTGCTCGAACTCACGAAGGGCTTGTATATATACGCGCTGCTGGCGTTTTTCGCGGCGCTGATGCTCTCATGCGGCGGCGTGCTCTGGTGGAAGGGAACGGCCGCGCTTTGGAAGCTCACTATAGCAAGGCTGCCGCTGACCGCACAAAAAATGATGCGCATGCGCAAGTCCGCTCTGGAAGGAGGCGCTTAAAATGGGCAGGAGAACCAAGCTTTTGTGGATAGGCCTAGCGATAGGCTTTATGGGCTGCGCGGCGACGCTGGGCGTAATAATAGGCACCGGGACTTTGATGTCACGCGAAGCCGAAAAGGCATATGCGATAACAGAGCCGTTTGAATCCGTAGAGCTTTCAGGCCCGCACCGCGACATAACGCTGCTGCCGTCAAAGAACGGCTACAGCGTGAACGCCTACGTCAAAGCGTGGCGGTCTGAGCCCATAGACCTCGACGGAATGCTCAGCTTCAGCGTGGAGGACGGAGTGCTGCATATAGCCGAAACGCCGTTTTCTGATGACTTCTTCGGGTTTTTCCCCCAGCCGTACGAGCTGAGATTAACGATATACGTACCAGAAGGTTACTTTGAGCAGCGCGTCACAGGAGGTGCGAAATGAAGACAGCGGTTATTACGGGCGCTACGTCGGGCATAGGCTACGCCGCAGCAAAGGCGTTATTGGAGCGCGGCTGGCGCGTCATAGGCGTGGGCCGCACAAAAGAAAATAGCGACGAAGCTTTGGCTGAGCTGAAAAAAGCCGTACCGGGCGCTGAAATTGCGTTCGTATACGCCGACCTCGCACAGCAGAGCAGCGTACACCGCGTCGCGGACGAATTATGCTCTATGCTCGATGAATACGGCGGCGGGCTCGACGCTTTTATAAGCAACGCGGGCGGGGTAAGAAACTGGTATACGACTACCGAGCAGGGATACGAGCTGCAGTTCGCTCTCAACTACCTCGCGGGCTTTTTGCTCACGCACCGGCTGCTCAAATACTTGAAAGCCGCGGGCGGCAAAGTGATACTGACGGGCAGCAACTCGCACAAGCACGCAAAGATGCGCTGGAACGACATAATGCTGGAGAAGCGTTACAACCCGCTCAGCGCGTATAAGCAGTCGAAATACGCGCAGATGCTGTTCGCCTGCGAGTTCAACCGCTGGTTCAACAAAGAGGGCGTACGCGCGTATGTGGTCGACCCAGGCCTGGTGAACACCGGCATAGGCTCCAAGCAGACGGGCGGCATAACGAAGGTGTTTTGGGAACTGCAAAGGCGCAGAGGCACATTGCCCGAAGCGGTCGCACAGACGTATGTGTACCTCTGCGAAAGCGACCCCGCCGGGCTGTATTTTCGGGATAAGTGCGAGTGCCGCTACGATAAGCGCGTGGGCAGCCCGGAAGATGGAAAGCGGCTGTTTGAGCTAAGCGAAAGGCTCTGCGGCATAACGTTCGGCGAAGGAGATGAAAGCAAATGACGGCACTTATTACAGGCGCGGCGGGAGGCCTCGGTCGCGCGATGGCCTGCGAATGCGCGCGGCGCGGCTACAGCCTGTTCTTAACGGATATAAGCGAGCCGGCTCTAGTTAACATAAAGGAAGGCATAACGAGGCGTTACGGCGTGGACGTGCAGATAAAGGCGTGCGACCTTACGGATCCCGCTTCGGTGGACGCGATGCTTGCGCATATGGACTCTCTCGGCATAGTCCCCCGCATGCTGCTGAATATCGCGGGCGTCGACTTTGAAGGCAGCTTTCTGGGGCGGGAGCGGCGGCGCATAGACGACATAGTGCAGCTCAACATAGCGGCTACGCTGCGCTTAACGCACGCCGCGCTCGAGAGAAAACCTAAAGGGCTGCCGCTGTTTATCGTCAACGTATCCAGCCTAGCGTCCATGTACCCCATACCCTTAAAGGCCACGTACGCCGCGTCTAAACGGTTTTTGTTCGATTTTTCGATAGCGCTCGGCCAGGAGCTCAAAGGCGACAACGTAAAGGTGCTCGCGCTTTGCCCGGGCGGCCTTGCCACCACCAAAGAAGCCATAGCGGGCATAACGTCCCAAGGGTTCTGGGGCAGCGTAACCACCAACAAGCTGGAAAAGGTGGCGCGCCGCACGATAACGCGAGCGCTGCTTGGCAGGCGCGTATATATACCCGGCGCGCTCAACAGGATACTAAGCGTCGCAGGAAGGCTCGTGCCCGGAACGTGGGTGGCAAGCCTGCTGCACGGCCGCTGGAGCGCCGCGCAGAAAAAATGGCTGGAGGGCGCTTAAAGCCATTCCTGCCTGCTATGGAACAGTAAAACAGCCAAGGAAGCTTTTAGTTTTCGGCAGTTTTTCTTATATACAACATTTTTCTTTTTCTCTTTACACGGCAAAAAAAAGAAGTATAATGGATGGTATAATAATTTGTATCTAATGGTATAATATTGCGAATAATGAAGTACAGACTACACATGCTGAAAAACAGAATCGTATACTGGTTTAAAACGATGACTGTAAAGAAGGCGCTCAAGCTTTCTTTGTTTGCGGTGCTTACTGCTGCGCTCATTATTGTCGGCCTTTTTATATACCGTACCGTTATAAATCCCAAAGCCGCATTTAGTACACAGGCCACTTCCCACGCGTCGGCAACGCCGCCCGCGGGGCCTGAGTCTACGCCCGTTAAAACGACCCAGCCCAGCCTGCGCGACGAATTTAAGACCGACCGCGTCAACATACTCGTACTCGGCATGGACAGCAACACCGAACGGGAAGACGGTACAAGAGAAGATTTTCGCACCGATACCATGCTGCTCGTCAGTATCGACTTTGATAAAAAAAGAGTCGATATGATAACGGTGCCGCGCGACAGCTACGTTACGGTCACCAACGCGACGGGCAAGCTTTACAAGGTCAATTCCGCGGCGTATTTCGGCGGAGGCATGTGCCACAGCGGCTTTTTGAACGCCTGCGATACTATAAGCGGGGTTTTCGGCGGACTGCCTGTAAACTATTACGTGGCCGTTGATATGGACGGATTAAAAGCGCTCGTCGATGCCATCGGCGGCGTGTATTATGACGTGGACTTAAACGCGTCGCTTGACGGCATTACGCTTAACAAGGGGTACCAGCTTCTGAACGGCGAGCAGGTGCTGACATATTGCCGCCTGCGCAAGGGCATCGGCAACAGCAAGGACGTTGAGCGTCAGGAGCGCCAACAGCGAATGCTGGTCGCGGTGCTGAAAACGCTTAAGCAAAACGGTAAGATAGAGAACATCGGCCCTATATACGATTCGCTTAAAGATACTGTGTATACCAACCTGTCGTTTGAGCAGATATGCGCTCTCGGCATATTCTTCTCCGGCTTTGACGACCTTGCCAACATAAACAGGCACGTGCTCAAAGGCGAATACCACTGGGCGTACGGCGTATACTTCTATTTGCTGGACCAACAGGCAAAAGCCGATCTTGTAAAAGAAATATTCGGCGAAGAGATAGAAATAGACAAAAAGCACGATATAAAATACGTTCTTGCCAACACCCCGCCGCAGAACACGGATAAAAACAAGGATAAAGATGCGGACCCGGAAGATGCACCGGAACCCGGCGCCAAGGGGGTAAAGGACCCCGAGCCGCAGACTTCTCAATCTCCGCCCGCGAATTCCGAAACTCCGGCGCCTCTAACCACGGAAAATTCCGGAGACGAGAACACTTCAACTGCCTCTTCTTAAGGTTTCACTTCGCATGCCAGGACGAACGCGTCCTTTATTTATGCAACAACGATAGCCCCATAAATATCATGAGTTTAAATACCGTATAATAAGGGCGACCGCCTACCCCGCAGCCGCCCTTTTTTCGCAGGAGCCATACTTGACTGTGTTTATCTGACCACACAAAACCGAGTATCCGACAATAAATCCAGGATTCTGGGCAAGTACAGCGCTTCCTGCAAATAAGAATCACATAAAACTTTTCGCACATTCACATACGCCTTCCAGCGCAAAATACGCGTGTGCTTAATTCTGTTACTATTATTTTTCTCACGGTTTATTTCTGTATTACCAAAAGCCGTCACTAATGAATATAACTATATTATACCATTGTTTAAGAATAATTCAAGTCATATTGATACCACTGATCCCATTACTTGCCGGGCGTATTAATACATTATGCTGTGCGGGAGACGCTTCGCTTCTTCCCTCCCGCCGCGCGCAATGATATAATGGTTATCGGAAAAAATATGTATTGAGGCGATATTATGGAACCCGTTATCAAACCTCTTTCCCCTGAGCTTGCGGACGATTTCCTTGCGTTCTTTGACGGCCCCGCGTTTTCGGACAACCCCGATTGGGCGGGCTGCTACTGCTGTTTCTTCTATATCGACAGCTCCGAGTGGTTGGCGCGCACGCCTTCTATGAACCGCGAGTACGCAAAGCGGGCTATAGAGAGCGGCAGAATGCGCGGGTATATTGCGTACCTCGGCGGCGAGGCCGTAGGTTGGGTTAACGCAGGTCCGCGCGAGAACTATGTGCGTCTTATAAGGCAAGGAGAACCGGGCGTATGCTCCGTCGTCTGCTTCACTATAGCGCACGCCCATCGCGGCAAGGGCATAGCCACCCGGCTTTTGCAGGCTGTTATAGACGGCGCAAAGGGAAAGTACGGCTATATAGAAGCATACCCTCTCAAAGGCGAGCAAACATGCGCAATGCACTACCACGGCCCGCTCGATATGTACTTAAAGGCCGGGTTTGAGATAGCGGATGAATTTGATATACCGGAAGAAAACGAAGAGTTCTATGTGGTGAGATTATACCTGTAATTACGGTTCAGCCTGACGCTCCCCTACCCAAGTGTCATTCCGCGCCCTTTGGGTGAAGGCTTTTCCTGACGGCTTGCGAAGAACCCCCTGTATTTTTATTGTTACCCTCCCGCTATAGCGAAAAAGTTCGCGATTCTTCGTACGCTAAGCTTCCTCGGAATGACAGCAATAAAAAAACGCATATCCGTAATGATACGCGTCTTTGTATAAGCATTGATAGGCCCGGCAAATCAGGCTATCATCTGATAGACCTTTCCTGCCAGCCGCTCAAGATTTCTGAAAAGCGTCATACGCTTCCGTTTATATACATAATTCTCCACCCGTTTATACTTACGCATGCCTCGCCCTCCGGTTTTCGTTTCTATAATATATATCGGTCAAATCCGGAAAAGCATTAGAACAACAAGCGCAATATCCGGCGGCGCAGTATTGCAACACCGCGCACCCGCGCCGTCATACGTAATCGCGCTTGAGCGGCAGCCAGCCTATTGCGCGCTCCATGTTCGGGACAAAATAATCCCAGTCGTGCTTGCCTGGGTGTTCCTCGTAGCAAAAGTCCGTGCCCAGGGCTTTAAGTTTGTCCCGCGTACCGGTGTTGACGTGATACATAAAGTCCTCGGTGCCGCAGCTTATAAACATCTTCGGCAGCGGCCGGCCCTCAGTTTTCAGCGTTTTTATCAGGTGGAATATGTCTGCGTCCGTGCCCTCAAGGCGGTTTGGGTCTTCGAATATGTCCCACAGGCGGAACGGGTCCGCTTCCTCTCCCCTTCGTGTATAAAGTTACAGTGCATAAATGCCATTTTATATCTCTCCGATTAACGTATATACAATGCTCAGCCCGCCCAAATGCCTGATATCACGAGACCGCAATAGCAGTAATAAAGCTCAGCAGCGTTCCCACAA
>JAEZIZ010000039.1 GCA_023415915.1 Bacillota bacterium
GCGGTTTGGATATGAAAAGGGGTTGTTCGTAATAAACGAGGCTTCCGTGCCGGGCAGAGCGGTGGCGGCTCACTGGGGCTGCGGCACCGACCATGCCGAGCTGCAGATGGAACGCGACTTAGACGCCAGTGAAAGCCCAAGGCGTGAAGATATCGAAATAATAACGGCGCGGGAAAGCGACCTGGACGAGCTGGCCGATATTGGCGCTGCGGCGTTCTCTATGGAAAGGGAGTTTGAGCGTGAGCTGCTTGCAAGCACGATTGCCTCAGATAACCGCACAGAGTACGCGGTAAGAGCGGGCGGCAGGCTAACAGCGCTCGCGGCCGCGTATGAAGCCGAGGGAAAAATGTTGATATTCGGACTCGGCGTTCACCCCGGCGAGCGGCGTAAAGGATACGCGAAAGCGCTGATATGCCATATAGCGGAGGTCGCGTTCCGGCGCGGCATACGCAAGCTGTGCCTTGACGTCGACGAAGATAACGAAGGCGCTATAGCGCTGTACGAATCGCTGGGATTCAAAAGAACGAGCAGTACTGAATACCGCACGTTCTATTTCGACAGCTTTACTTAAGGCTTCGTGCTAATGTGGGGTCCTCGCTTGAGGCTGTATAAATACCATGCTTACGGATTCAAGGGCTTCAATTCGGGCAGCACGAACATGCCGTCTTTTCTGACAAGCACGCCGTCGAACCATATTTCCCCGCCGCCGTATTCCTTTGTCTGTATGCATACCATATCCCAGTGGATGGCCGAGCGGTTGCCGTTGTCAGCCTCGGTTTCGTAGGCGCACCCCGGCGTGAAGTGGAACGAGCCGCATATTTTCTCGTCAAAAAGTGTGTTGCCGAACGGCTTCGTTATATGCGGATTAAGTCCGAACGAAAACTCGCCTATGTACCGGGCGCCTTCGTCGGTATCGAATATCGCGTTCAAAGCCTCCGAGCCGCTTTCCGCGCTTGCCTTCACTATTTTGCCGTTGCTGAACTCTAGCCGCACGTCCCTGTATACCCTGCCGTGGTAGAGCGAAGGGGTGTTGTAGCTGAGCACGCCTTCTACCGAATGCTTTACCGGCGCGGTAAAAAGCTCGCCGTCGGGCAGGTTGTTCTCTCCCGCGCATATTACATTGGGTATGCCTTTTATCGAAAATGTAAGCTCCGTGCCCGGCCCGGTTATCCTTACGTTGTCAGTCTGCGACATAAGCTCGGCGAGCGGCTGCATGTTCTTCTTCATCTGCGAGTAGTCAAAACTCGATGCGTCTATTACGAAATCGTAAAACTCCTCATACGGCATACGCGCGTTTTGCGCCTGCCCTTTTGCAGGCCAGTTAAGCAGCACCCACTTCTTTTGGCGCGTTACAAGGTCTACCCACGGCCTGCGGGCGTGCGCGCGGCGCTGCATTATCGCCGGGTCTATCGACGAAAGCTCCGAGTCGTTCTCTTCCGATATGAATGAAACGTCGGCGTCGATATCCTGGTATATATCAAGGTCCCATTTGTTTTCAAGCTCCAAGCGCCCGTCGACAGCGCCTTCAAGCGTACAGCGTAAAAGCTCTTCGTCGAGTATGCGCACAAAAGGCATAGCGCCCATAGCGTTTGCCTGTTTAACGAGCTCCATAATAACGGGCTTTGCGGACAGCGGCCCGCGTATCATAAGGCGCTCGCCCTGTTTTAAATCCACGCTGTAACCGAGTATATTGCGCGCGAGTTTTTTAAGTCTGTCGTCTGCCATTTCATACTCCTTATTTTTAGCTGTAACAATAGTACCACAGCTCAAAAGTGCGCGCAATGTTGCGAAAATATTTGATTGCTTTTCGCTTTTGGAGTATATTAATATAGTATAAAAAGCCAGGATTGTGAGGCGGTAATGGTTTCGTTAAGGGATATAACAAAAGATAACTTTTGGGACTGCATTTCGCTTGAAGTATGCGACGACCAGAAGGAGTTTGTTACATCCAACGCCGTATCGCTTGCTCAGTCGAAATATCGGCCTGAGTGCATACCGCTCGGCGTCTTTTCGGGCGACGAGATGGTAGGGTTCGTGATGTACTGCATCGATGCGGACGACGGGGAGTATTGGATATACCGCATGATGATAGACCGCGCCCATCAGGGAAAAGGATTTGGTACGGAAGCGCTTAAGCTGCTTGTGGAACGTATAAAAAAGGACGATACGCGCCACAGCATAACATTGGGCGTCCATAAGGAAAGCGCGGCTGCGGTTGCTCTGTATGAACGCTTTGGTTTTGAATTCACCGGGCAGGTATACGGCAGCGAACATATTATGAAATATGTATATTAAGGCGGTAAGTTATATGAAGGATACAATTATAAGAGAGATAGAATACGGCTCGAAAGAGTATAAGGATGAGCTCGATCTGCGCAACAAGGTGCTCCGGGTGCCTCTAGGGCTCGACATTTACGACGAGGACTTGAAAGGCGAGAAGGACGATACGCACATTGGGGCTTTTCATAAATCAAAGCTTGCGGGCGTACTTGTGCTGACCAATATAGGCAACGGCGTGGTGCGCATGCGGCAGCTGGCGGTGGCGGACGAAATGCGCAGGCGCGGCATAGGAAAAAAGCTTGTGCAGCACGCGGAGGAATTCCTGCGCGCAAAGGGGTATAATGAGATTATGGTGCATTCGAGGATGACGGCTACGGAATTTTATAACAGCCTCGGTTTTTCGGTGACGAGCGAGGTGTTCACCGAAGTAATGATACCGCATGTCGAAATGAGGAAGAAAATAAATGGGTAACGACACGCATACGGGCGCTCTGGACCTGCGCGAAATATTTGCCGATATCGAAAGCTTTGTTGATAAGGACGTCTGCGTAGAAGGGTGGATAAGGAACCACCGCAGGCAGAAGACTTTTGGGTTTATAGACTTCTTTGACGGTACGTGCTTTATGTCGCTGCAGGTCGTTTACGACGAAAGCATAGGCAACTTTGCGCAAATAAACGCGTACCGCGTAGGGTCGGCCGTGCGCATAACGGGAAAGCTCGTACGCTCGCAGGGGCGCGGCGAAACGTACGAGATACAGGCAAAAAGCGCCGAGCTGCTGGGCGACTGCCCGGAGGAATACCCGCTGCAGCCGAAACGCCACAGCCTTGAGTTTTTGCGCGAGATAGCGTACCTGCGCCCGAGGACGAGGCTTTTCCAGGCCGTGTTCCGCCTAAGAAGCGTAGCGTCTACCGCGATACACCGCTATTTTGAAAACAACGGGTATGTGTATGTGCACACGCCGCTTATTACCGGCAACGACGCGGAGGGCGCGGGCAATACGTTTACCGTAACGTCGCTCGATATTGAAAGCGTGAAGCGGCCTATTGACTTCAGTCAGGACCTTTTTGGCAGGCACACGTCGCTCGCCGTGACGGGACAGCTTGAGGCTGAGACGTTCGCGCTCGCTTTTAAAAAGGTTTATACGTTCGGGCCTACGTTCCGCGCGGAGAACTCTAATACAAAAACGCACGCCGCCGAGTTCTGGATGATAGAGCCCGAGATTGCGTTCTGCGAGATAAACGGCCTCATGGACATAGAAGAGGACTTTTTGAAATTCATAGTCTCCTATTGTCTTGAGCACGCCGCCGACGAGATAAGGTTCCTTCAGGAATATACAAAGACGCCGCTTGAGGAAAAGCTCGGCAAGCTGGTTGTCTCGCCGATAGCGAGGGTAAGCTACAAAGAAGCGATAGAGATATTAAAGTCGGCCAAAAAGGACTTCGAGTTTAAGCCGGAGTTCGGGGGAGACCTTGCCAAGGAGCATGAGAAGTATCTTACGGACGAGCATTTTAATTCGCCGGTTTTTGTGTACGACTGGCCTAAAGCGATAAAAGCATTTTATATGTACCAGAACGGCGATAACGAGACGGTGGCGGCCGTAGACCTGCTCGTGCCCGGCGCGGGCGAGCTGATGGGCGGAAGCCAGAGGGAGACGCGGTACGATAAACTGCTCTCGCGCATGAATGAGCTCGGCATATCGGCGGAAGAGATGTACTGGTACCTTAATTTAAGAAAGTTCGGCGGCTGCGAGCACGCCGGCTTCGGCATGGGCTTTGAGAGGCTATTAATATACCTCTCGGGCATGGAGAACATAAGGGATGTAATACCTTACGCGCGCACGCCGCAGAACTGCGAATTCTAGCCAAGAACAAGCTGCGGCATTTTCCAGGAATAAAAGAACTTTGTATAAGGAACATTTTTGCATTCAGCTTCGTCTATTCGATGAGCGGGCTGTTTGCTTTGCGCAATATTTACATTATTTTTACATTTATGGTGTACTGCTGCTTTTTTTATCAGCGTAAATATGGTATAATAATAACGGCAGATAATGAATCAGGTTTGCGAAGTATCCGGGGGAAGCGGATATTGAGCAAATTTTTTTGTCGATAACGGTACAAAAGAAAGATTAAAGAAAGTTTATATCATCGAGTAATAAAGGAGAACGGTGAAATGAAAAAGCTACTGGCTATTGTGCTGTGCGCTGCGTTGACGCTTGCGTTGGCGGGCTGCTCGGGGGAGCAGGCGCAAAGCCCTTCTCCGGAAACGACCACTCCGGCTCCCGCCGCCACTGAGACGCCTACGCCCGAGCCTACCGAGCCGCCTATGTCTCTTTCTATGGCAAGCGCAGCGGCTCTTACCGACACAGTCAAGGGCAACGCTTTAAGCAAGGGCTTTGACGATTTAAAGGCGTGGTCGGGCGGCAGTATGGTCATAGAATTTTTCGAAGGCGGTGATAAAGGCACCGACGAAGATATAATCGAAGCGGTAAAGAATGGCGGCATATCGATATACACCGGTGATGCGTCGATGATGGCGGAAGCGATACCGCAGCTTGCCGTGCTTGACGCGCCGATGATGTTCACGGCGCTTGATGCGTGCAACACCGTGCTGAGCGGCAGCTTTACCGATATGATGCAGCCTTTTTTCAACGACGCCGGACTGCAGCTTATAGGAGTATACAGCACGTCTTTTAAGTATCTTACGACAGGCAAACCGATCGCCGCGTCCGCGGACTTTTACGGCCTTCGTATAAGCACTTCCAAAAGCCAGTACAGCAAGTCCTTTTGGAAGACGCTGGGCTGCAATGTGATGCCGCTCGAGAGGTCAGAGGTCTACATAGCGCTGAAGCAGGGCCTGCTTGAAGCGCAGGAGAACGTTTGCTCCGAGATTTCCGCTCTAAAATTCTACGAGGTCCAGACGAATATGTATAAAACGCGGCACGGGCAGGACGTAGACGTTTATGTGATGAACAAGGCGCAGTACGAAGCGCTGACCGGCGAGCAGAAGGAATGGCTCGGTAAGTTTATTTCACAGGTGATAAGCGACGAGATAACGGCGGCGGGGGAGTACGAAAGCGAGCAGGAGAAGGCATTTAAAAAGATGACGGTAGCCGAGCCTGTGCCCGAAATGCTTGCCGCGCTGAAAGCCGCGGTGCAGCCCGTAATAGACGAGATGAAACAAAACATAGACCCGGCGCTTGTAGACCAGTATCTATCCGCGTGCGGGTATGCGGGGGGGACGTCAGCGCCCGCAGTTTCAGGAGAGCCGACCACTTCATCGACGGCGTCGCCCGAAGCATCACCGTCATCCTGAAAGATGCGATTATAAAAAGATAAGGCCCCCTGTGTATCAGGAGGCCTTTTGTGTTTTAGCTTTTCAATACTTGCCGAAGTCGGCGTCATTAAGCGTTATCCTTGGTGCGGCGGCCGGCTTTTCATGCGTGGCGGCTTCCGGTTCTTGCTCAGAAACGGCGCTCTCGTACTTTGGTGCTAGCGCGCGCTTTAAGTTGAACTTGCCTACCATGCTCTTTAACAGCTCGGCCTGTGAGGAGAGCTCTTCGGCAGCGGCAGCGGCTTGTTCCGACGTGGCGGAGTTCGTCTGC
>JAEZIZ010000150.1 GCA_023415915.1 Bacillota bacterium
TCATCCTTTGCCGCGAGCCATGCGTCGCAGATAGCTTTAGCTTCTCCTCCGGCCTTATTACCGAATTCCTCTACGAGCATTGCGAGGCGGTTGCGGCGCTGCGTCAGCGCGAGGTTCATGCCGAAGCCAAACTCTGCGTTGTCTTCAAACAGCGAGTTTGCCCAGGCGGGGCCATGGCCTTTCTCGTTCTTCGTGTAAGGGCATGTCGGCGTGTTCGCGCCGTATATAGACGAGCAGCCCGTAGCGTTCGCAACTATCATCCTGTCGCCGAACAGCTGCGTTATCAGCTTGATGTACGGCGTTTCGCCGCAGCCCGCACACGCGCCCGAGAATTCGAACAGCGGCTGCTGGTACTGCGAACCTATTACCGTCGTCTTGTTGACGTTTACGTCCGGCCTCGGAAGCTTCCATGCAAACTCCCAGTTCTTGTTTTCCCTCGGGCCTATTTCGGACAGCGGCCTCATTACGAGCGCTTTCTCCTTGGCGGGGCAGATGTCCGCGCAGTTTCCGCAGCCCGTGCAGTCGTAAGGCGTAAGCTGTATTCTGAACTTGTAGCCCGCGACGTCCTTGCCTCTCGCGTCCTTCGTGATGAATTCCGCGGGCGCGTCTTTTAAGTCCTCTTCCTTCGCAAGGAAAGGACGTATTGTCGCGTGAGGACAGATAAACGAGCACTGGTTGCACATTATGCAGTTCTCGGGTATCCAGTCGGGTACGTTGACGGCTATGCCGCGCTTCTCGTACTGCGTCGTGCCTGTCGGGAAGAATCCCCTCGGGTCGAACGCGGAGACCGGCAGTTCGTCGCCCTTCTGAAGTATTATCGGGAACTCGACGTCCTTGAAGAACTCTATCGCGTCCGCCGGAGGCGTTGCGAACTCGGCGCCTTCCGTAGTCGTAGCCCAGCTCTCGGGGTATTTTACCTCTTCCATGCCCTCGGCGCCCAGGTCTATAGCCGTGTAGTTCATCTTGACTATCTTTTCGCCCTTCTTGCCGTACGTCTTTTCAGCCGCTTTCTTCATGTACGTCATCGCGTCGGCCTCGGGTATTATGCCCGCGACCTTGAAGAACGCGGACTGCATGACGGTATTTATCCTTCCGCCCATGCCGGCCTGCTGTGCGAGCTTTATCGCGTCGATGTTGTAGAACTTAACCTTCTTCTTCGCTATCGCGTTCTTCATCTCGGCGGGAAGCTCTTTTTCCATCTCCTCCAGTGTCCACGGGGAGTTCAATAGGAACACGCCGCCCTCTTTAAGCGTTGCGAGCATGTCGAGCACCCGCACGAACGAGGAGTTGTGGCATGCTATAAAGTCCGCGACGTCAATAAGGTAAGTAGACTGTATCGGCTTCTTGCCGAAGCGGAGGTGGGATATCGTAAGTCCGCCTGACTTCTTGGAGTCGTAATAGTAATACCCTTGGGCGTACATATCGGTATGGTCGCCTATTATCTTGATTGAGTTTTTATTTGCACCTACCGTGCCGTCCGAGCCGAGACCGTAGAACTTGCAGCGGAACGTACCTTCGGGCGCGGCATCTATCTTTTCGGAGATGTCAAGGCTTAAGTGAGTCACATCGTCGTGTATGCCGACTGTGAAATGATTCTTCATTTCGCCCTTCAAGTTCTTAAATACAGCGTTGACCATGGTCGGCGTGAACTCCTTGGAAGAAAGCCCGTATCTTCCGCCGACTACCTGTATGTTCCTGCCGGCTTCGGCAAGCGCCGTAACGACGTCCTTGTAAAGAGGCTCGCCTTCGCTGCCCGGCTCTTTCGTTCTGTCGAGCACGGCTATCTTCTTTACGCTCGAAGGTATGGCCGCAAGCATATGCTTTGCGCTGAAGGGGCGGTACAGGCGGACTTTCAATACGCCGACTTTCTCGCCTCTGGCGTTTAAGTAATTGACCGTTTCCTCCGTGGCTTCGCAGCCGCTGCCCATAAGTATTATTATCCTGTCGGCGTCGGGAGCTCCAGCGTAATCGAACAGATTGTATTTCCTGCCGAACACCTTATAGAAATCCTGCATCACCTGTTCGACGATGGCGGGCGTCGCGTCGTAGTACTTGTTGGCGGCTTCCCTGTTCTGGAAGTAGATATCAGGATTCTGCGCCGTGCCCTGAAGATGAGGATGCTCGGGGTTTAAAGCGCGCTTGCGGAAATCGGCTATGGCCTCCTGGTCAACCATGGAAGCCAGCTTGTCGTAATCCAAAGTCTCTATCTTCTGTACTTCGTGAGACGTTCTGAAACCGTCGAAGAAGTGAAGAAACGGCACCTTTGCCTTAAGCGTGGCAAGATGGGATATGGCCGCGATATCCATTACTTCCTGTACGCTGCTTGACGCTATCAGCGCGAAGCCCGTCTGCCTCGTGGCCATTACGTCGCTGTGGTCGCCGAATATCGAAAGAGCGTGTGCGGCAAGGCTTCTTGCTGTAACGTGGAATACGCAAGGCAGCAGCTCGCCCGCTATTTTGTACATGTTCGGTATCATCAGCAGCAACCCTTGTGAGGCGGTGAACGTAGTGGTAAAAGCGCCGGAAGCAAGCGAACCGTGCACAGCGCCCGCAGCGCCCGCTTCGGACTGCATCTCCGCTATGCGCATCTTCTGGCCGAAGATGTTCGTTCTGCCATGAGCAGCCCATTCGTCGCAGACCTCAGCCATAGGAGACGAGGGTGTGATGGGATATATAGCGCCGACATCACTGAAAGCGTAAGCTACGTGAGCCGCGGCGGTATTTCCATCGATCGTTTGTTTAACTGACATTTTATCCTCCTTGAAATTTGAATTAAAATTGAATTCTAAAATTCATTTTGCCCATTTGAATATCAATAAATAGTCTTAGATCCAAAAGACTATGTGAAAAAATTAATTATTAGAATCCTACCTATCCCAATCAAGTATTACCCAATCAAGTATTATATATTTATTTGATATGGCGGTCAACCATTGGGCGGTTTTTTGCATGAAAAAAGGCATAACCCATTGTTATACCCTTTATCAGCCATAATTTTGCGCGCGCGTCATTCAAGCATTTCAGCCGCGGGCTCGCGCCCGAACGTCCCCTGCTCCAATTGGTCGAGAGCAAGCCCCGCTCCTACGGCCACGGCGTCGAGAGGGTATTCCGTCCGCCGCACGGGCATGCCCGTAGCTTTCGCGACAAGCCGGTTGAGGCCAACCAGCATAGAGCCGCCGCCCGACAAAACTATGCCCTCGTTTATTATATCTCCCGCGAGCTCGGGGGGAGTGTTTTCCAGCACGTTCTTTATAGAGTCGAGTATGTTCTGTACGGGCTCAGAGAGCGCTTCCCTTATGCTGGAGGAAGATACGGTTATAGAGACAGGAAGGCCGCTTGACATACTGCGCCCTCTTACTTCCATATGGAGTTCCTTGCCGCGGTCTACGACGCATCCTAATTCCATCTTCACCTGCTCGGCAGTGCTCTCGCCTATTATTATGCCGTGTTCCTTTTTTATATAGCGCATAATGGCCTCGTCCATATGCGTGCCGCCCACGCGCAGCGAGCGCGACGTAACTATGCCGCCCAGCGATATCACCGCGACTTCAGTGGTGCCGCCCCCTATGTCTACGATCATCGACCCCTTTGCCTGGTATACGTCGAGCCCGGCGCCTATTGCCGCCGCCATCGGTTCGTCGAGCAAAAACACCTCTCTCGCACCCGCGGATTTAGCCGCGTCCTCAACGGCGCGCTTTTCCACCTCCGTTATGCCGCAGGGCACGCAGATTACGAGCCTCGGGCTGCGTCTGAAAAATATTCCCTGGGGTACGGCCTTGCGTATGAAGTATCTTAGCATAATCTCCGTTGTGGCGTAATCCGCAATTACGCCGTCCTTCATAGGCCGCAGCGCTACGATGCTGCCCGGCGTCTTGCCCAGCATCTTTCTTGCATCTTCGCCGACTGCAAGTATATCTTTCCTGTTCGTCCGCATAGCGACGACAGAAGGCTCCCTAAGTATTATGCCCTTGCCCTTCATGTACACGAGCGTGTTGGCCGTGCCAAGATCAATACCAAGGCAGGGAGCAAAAAGTGAAAACATATATAACCTCCGCATTCTGATATGGTATAATTCTTCCTATACGGGTAGTTTTTATACATAAATCCGCATTCAAAATCATGCACCCGCCCCAAATCTTTAGCGAAAGGAGCCCTTCGTTGGACAGAAATCAGGCGTACGAATATCTTAATCGCATAAACAGAGTGTGCGATTATATAGACAGGAACCTAAAGGAAGACTTGACGCTTTCAGAACTTTCAGGCGTGGCGGGATTTTCGCAGTACCATTTCCACAGGATATTCGCCGCTATGACGGGCGAGACGCTGTTTTGCTTCATATGGAGGCTGCGGCTCGAGCGCGCGGCGACGCAGCTCTGCACAAACAGCGTGTCTTCCGTAACCAGCTTAGCAGCCGAATGGGGGTTTTCCTCTCCCGCTGTATTTTCCCGCATGTTCAAGAATCGTTTCGGATGTTCTCCGACGGCGTTTCGCAGCCGCAACAGGAGTCAAAAGGACAGCAGCTTAAGTCAACTGCTTCGCAACAGCGGCAGAGACTTTACCGCCCCTCCCGGCTATACTGGGGATACCCAAAACGGGAATATAAAAATCAGGAGGCGGGACATGAAAGCTGATGTGAAAATCGAGAAGATTGATAAGATGAGAGTGGCGTACGTAAGGTATATAGGGCCGTACGCGGGCGATACGAAGCTGTTTGAAAACCTTTATTCGCGGCTGTTCGCATGGGCGGGGCCAAGGGGCGTGGACACGTCCACGACGTATATACTGTACCATGACGATCCTGCGGTGACCGAAGAGAACAATCTGCGCTTAAGCGTATGCGTGCCCATAGGCAGCGGCGTCGAAGTCTCGGGCGAGGTCTGCGAGATGGAGATAGGCGGAGGGAATTACGCCGTGGGAAGCTTCGAAGTAAAATCGGACGAATTCGGCGACGCTTGGAACTACATGTGCGGCGAGTGGCTGCCCTCAAGCGGCTACCAACCCGCAGACAGCGCGCCTTTTGAGAGGTATGGAGCGGACTGCGAGACGAAGGACGGCAAAATGAAAGTCGATATCTGCGTACCGGTAATACCGATGCAGTAAAAGCTAAATATCGTCAACTATTACAAAGACACGGCGACAAGCCGTGTCTTTTTGCGCATGTGTATGTATGGTATATTAGACGCTAAAAACGCCTGCTCCGCAAGAAAAGGCGGATTTACAGCGCGCCTGCTCTTTTTAGCATGTTGTACACAGTGTTCTGCGGCAGTCCCATAACGTTGAAATAGCAGCCGCCTATGCGCTTTATGAATTTGCCGCAGTACCCCTGTATTCCGTACGCACCCGCCTTATCCATAGGCTCGCCTGTTTCTATGTAATCCGCTATCTCCTCGTCCGTCATGTCGCCGAACTCAACTTCCGTTGCGACGCACTCGGTGATTACTTCTTTGCCGTTCACTATCGCCACGCCCGTATATACCGTATGCGTACTGCCCGAGAGCATGCGGAGCATAGCGGCCGCCTCCTTCTTGTCCTTCGGTTTGCCGAGAACGTTTCCGTCTATAGCGACGAGCGTGTCAGCGCCTATCACTACGGCGTCAGGGTAATGCGAAGCGACGTCCAGTGCCTTATCTTTGGCAAGCTTTATAGTCTGCTGCTCGGGCGTCCCATACGCTGTTTCCTCAAGGCTGCTGGGTACTACGGTAAAATCATCGGTTATATAGTGCAGCAGCTCTTTGCGCCGGGGCGAACCGGACGCGAGTATTATTTTTTCTTTGCCATATACACCTTTTTATATTTATATTTAAAAGGCAGCGCATGTTACGCTGCCTTTATAATACGAGGTCCCCAAAAAGATGTAAAGCTTTTTGAGGTGAAAATTATCCGTTCACGGTTTCTGCTTTTTGCTCCGGCTTGCCCGCGATTACGCCTTTCGGGCAGACTGCGGCGCACGTTCCGCAGTGCGTGCACTTGTCGTAATCTATCACAGGTATGTTATCCACCATTGTTATGGCATGCTCGGGGCATTTTTTAACGCAAAGGCCGCACGCTATGCATCCCGCCTTGCAGTTTTCGGAAACAGCTTTGCCCTTCTCATGGGCGTGGCAGCGCACAAACACTATCTGATCTTTCGGAACGAGCGCTATGCTGCTTTTCGGGCAGATGGCTACGCAGTTACCGCAGCCCGTGCATATCGATTCATCTATCTCCGCTAAGCCGTTCTCGCTGCGGTGTATTGCGCCGAACGGGCAGGCGGACGCGCACGTGAGCTGCCCTAAGCACCCGTACCGGCAGGAAGAAGGGCCGTCCGCGAGCATGGCGGCCGCGCGGCAGTCGGGTATGCCGTTGTAGTTATATTTGGGCGTAACGTTCTTGGAGTCGCCGCGGCAGAGCACGCGAGCTACTTTCTTAACGCCCGCTTCAGCGTTTACGCCCAGCACGCCGGCTATAGCTTCAAGGTTGCCGGCGGATACGACGACGCACGCAGAAGGCTTTGCCGCACCTTCAGCGAGCGCTTTGGCAAAGCCGTCGCAGCCCGGGAAACCGCAGCCTCCGCAGTTGGCTCCCGGCAGCAATTCTCTTATCTGCTCAACTTTCGGGTCAACTTTTACGGCGAACACCTTGGCGGCTATACCGAGCCCGAGCCCGAGAACCAGCCCCAAAGAGCCCAACGCAATGACCGGCCATAATATATCGTTAATCATACGCTTTGTCCTTTCCTATATGAGTCCCTGAAAACCAAGGAACGCCGTCGCCATCAGCCCGGATGAAATAAGGGCGATGGGGAAGTCCTTTAAAGGCTCGGGTATCGGAGCGAACTCCATCCTCTCACGAATGCCCGCAAAAAGAACTATCGCTACGAGAAACCCGAGCGCCCCGCCTACGCCGTTGAACAGCGATTCAATAAGCGTGTAGTTCTCGTTTATGTTGATTATCGCAACGCCCAGCACCGCGCAGTTCGTCGTTATCAAAGGCAGGTAAATTCCCAGCGCCTTGTAAAGCGCGGGCACGCTCTTTTGCAGCATCATCTCGACCAGCTGTACGAGCGCCGCGATAACGAGTATGAACGCTATCGTCTGCAGGTAGCCTATGTCCAGCGGGTTAAGTATGTAGTACTGCACGAGGTACGATATCACGGAAGCCAGCCCCATTACGAACGTAACGGCGAGCCCCATGCCCAGCGCCGTCTCGACCCTCTTTGAGACGCCTATAAACGGGCATATGCCGAGTATCTTATACAGTACGAAGTTGTTAACAAGAATAGTGCTTACAAGTATAAGCAGTATGCGTGAAAAATCCATGGCCTAACGCGCTCCTTTCCGCTGTTTTCTTAAAGACAGCCAGTTGATAAGCCCGAGCAGCAGCCCGAGCGTTATGAACCCGCCCGGCTGTATCGCAAGGTATCCTATCGCCTGAAAGTCTTCGCCGAAGAGCTTTATTCCGGCATACGCGCCTGATCCGAATAATTCACGCACCGACGCAAGTATAACAAGCGCTATCGTGAACCCGAGGCCCATGCCAATGCCGTCAAAAAGCGACGCCATAACGGTGTTCTTGTACGCGAAAGCTTCTGCTCTTGCTATTATGATGCAGTTGACGACTATGAGCGGTATATAGAGCCCGAGTGATTTGTCGAGCGCAGGCACGAAACCTTTAAGCAGCAGCTGCACTATTGTAACGAACGTCGCTATTATAAGCACGAACGCCGGTATCCTCACCTTGTCGGGTATGAAGTTTCTGAGCAAGGACGTAATTACATTCGACCCTACGAGCACGAACGTCGCGGCAAGCCCCATGCCTATGCCGTCTATGACGGCTATCGATATAGCGAGCGTCGGGCACATTCCTACCATTATGCGGAACGTGGGGTTCTCGGTGAAAATGCCGTTTTTGATTATCGCAAGCGGCTTTGTTTTTGTTTTCATTTCGCACCTCCGAGCTGTTTATAGAACTCTGCGGCCATGTTGACGGCATTCGTTACGGCTTTGGACGTTACAGTCGCGCCTGTTATCGCCTGTATGTCGTAATCGCTCGACGCGGCCTTTACAACTTTAAGCGGGCTGTCGTACGACTTGCCGGGAAACTGGTCGCGGAATTCGGGGTCGGCGGCCTTTTTGCCTATGCCCGGCGACTCGTTGTTGTCGCCCATTATAACGCCCCTCATTTTGCCGTCCGCGCCTATGCCTATCGTTAAGCTAAGGCCCGAGTTAAAGCCCTTTGTCGTCATAGCGAACACGGCGCCTATCACATTGCCGCCTGAGTCGAGCGCGTTATAGACGCTCTTTATTTCGGAGTATTGCTCGGGTATATCGACTTTTGCGTCCTCAAAACTCGCCGCATCGGGAAACGCCGTAAGGCGCGCTTCAGTCGCGGCTTTTTCGGTCTGCGCCGCTATTGGCTCTTTTGTAACGGCGTATACTACGCCGAGCAGCGCCGCTGCAACCACTGTTATCACGAAAAGCTTTATAGCTATGGTAAATACGTTTTTCATTTCACAGCACCTCCGAACACTCTCGGACGGAACTTCCTGTCAAGCAGGGGCACCGCGAGGTTCATTATCAGTATAGCGTAGCACACGCCCTCCGGATAGCCGCCCCAGAGCCGTATGACCCCGGTCAGTATGCCGCACCCGGCTGCGAATATTACCCGCCCGGTGTTCGTCATGGGCGAGGTTGTGTAGTCGGTAGCCATGTATATGGCGCCGAGCATCAGTCCGCCTGCCAATACGTGATAGAGCGCGTCGCCCGTAAACAGCCCGCCCGGGCTCGCAACCCAGGTAAACAGAGCTACGACGCCTATATAAACGACCGGTATCCTCCAATTTATGACGTTGCGCGAAAGCAGATATACTGCGCCAATAAGCAGCGCGAGAGCGCTTGTCTCGCCTATAGAGCCGCCGACGTTGCCGAGAAACATGTCAATATACGGGCTTAGCACAACCCCTTCTCCTCCATATTTGAGCGCCGCAAGCGGCGTCGCCGAAGATATCGCGGAGATAGGCATCGCCCAGGTGGTCAAGGCTGTCGGCCAAGACACTACGAGGAACGCCCTTGCCGCGAGCGCCGGGTTGATAAAATTGTAACCAAGGCCGCCGAAGCACTGCTTTGCTATCGCTATCGCAAAAACCGAGCCGAAAAGCGGTATATAGAAATCCCCGGGCGCAAGCGGCGGCAACGTGAGCGCGAGCAGTAATCCCGTTACGGCTGCGCTGCCGTCCGATATCGTTACCTTCTTTTTCATAAGGAACTGAATCAGCGCCTCAGTGCCTATGGCGGCTGCTACCGATACCAAAACGGTAATAAGGGCGTTAAAGCCGAAAAAGTACACGCCGCAGGCCGTCGCGGGCAAAAGCGCTATTATTACGTCTATCATTATTCGTCTCGTCGTCAGAGCTGACCGGACATGCGGCGACGCAGACATTGTAAATCTATCCATATTAACCCCTCCCTAAAAAATCAGAGCGTCATTTCGCAGCTTTCTTGCGTCTTTTCACTATCTCGGTCTTCGCAAGCTTAATCCGCTGCGTTATAAACCTGCCCGCAGGGCAGATGTAAGAGCAGCCGCCGCATTCCATGCAGTCCATAACGTGTGCTTTTTCCGCTGCCTCAAAGTTGCCCTTGGCGGCATAGTTGTTCAATAGATACGGCTCCAAGCCCATGGGGCAAACGTCTACGCACCGCCCGCAGTAAATGCACGGCGATTCCTCCATCATGCGGGCTTCGCTGGTGCTTAATACGAGTATGCCCGATGTGCCTTTTATTACGGGAGCGTTCAGATTGCTTTGAGCTATGCCCATCATCGGGCCGCCCGCAATTACTTTTTCAATATCTCCGACGAAGCCGCCCGCCTGCTCTATCACATAATTAAGAGGCGTGCCTATACGCACCAGAAAGTTGGAAGGCTGCTTTACGCTGCCGGTTACCGTCACGACGCGCTCAATCAGAGGCATGCCTGTCTCTATAGACTGCGCTATCTGATACGCCGTGCCTGCGTTGATAACGACTACGCCGACGTCCATCGGCAGCTTGCCCGACGGCACGCGGCGCTTCGTAACCGCGTATATCAGCTGCTTTTCAGCGCCTTGAGGATATTTGACCTTCAATGTAGCGACGTTTACTCCGCTTGATGCTTTGCGTATTGCGGCTATTGCGTCCTTTTTATTTTCTTCTATCGCGATTACGGCGTTGGTTACGCCAAGAGCCTTGATAACTGCTTTTATACCGGCCACGACCTTTTCAGGGTGCTCAAGCATTATTCGATGATCGGCGGTAAGGTAAGGCTCGCATTCCGCGCCGTTTATTATTATAGTATCAATTTTCTTTTCGGGCGGAGGAGAGAGCTTTACATGCGTTGGAAACGCCGCGCCGCCCAGCCCTACGATACCCGCGTCCTTTATAATGTCTATAATCTGTTTCGGCGAAAGGCTTTCCAAAGACCCCTTGCTCTTTATGTCTTTTGAGAGCCTGTCTTCATAGTCGTTCATGATGACTATTGACTGCGACATCACGCCCGAGATATGAGGACGCCGCGCTATTTCCTTTACCGTTCCGGAAACACTGGAATAGCAAGGAACGCTGACAAAACCTTCCGCCTGTGCAATGAGCTGTCCCATGTCGACTCGGTCTCCCGGAGAGACGACAGGCTTGGAAGGGGCGCCCGTGTGCTGGGAAAGCGGTATTATGACCTCTTCGGGCACGCCGCACGCCTTAATCGGGCGGTCCTGCGTTAAATGCTTGCCGTGATGTATGCCGCTTAGCGGATACACGCCGCCCTTGAATGATAATCTTCCTGCCATACTTCCTCCTTTATATAAATTAGTAGAAACTTTTGTTCTTTGTTACCCAATCAAGTATTATATCACTTAAGCCGGCGAATACCATACCAAGTATGGGATTTATTTTATGGAAACGAGGATTTATATTCGAAACGTTGTATAAAACAACTTTGCTGCGAGCAATAATAAAAGCAAAAGAAGTTCCGGGGGCGGTAAGAAACAGAAGGCTTTTTCGTTTAAAACTCGTCAAAAGGAATTGTTTACAAACGAAAGAGCATGTGCTATTATGTTTTTTGAATCTTAACCGTATACGTTGTTCAGCGATTTTTCCGACGCTTTACTATGTTTACGGGGATAAAAAACATGGAGGAAAAAATGGATAAGGAAACAAAATCGGCAATCATTGAAAAGTTTGCCGTCACCCAAGGCGACACAGGGTCTCCCGAGGTGCAGATCGCGTTGCTTACAGAGAGGATAAACCATCTTAACGAACACTTGAAGATCCACAACAAGGATCACCATTCAAGAAGAGGGCTCTTAAAGATGGTAGGCAAAAGAAGAGGTATGCTGAACTACCTGAAGAAGAAAGACATAGAGCGTTATAGAGAAGTTATTAAGAGCTTGAACTTAAGAAAATAAAAGATTTTTGATAGAGCGGGCGACCGCTCTATTATTTATCGAGGTCCCCAAAGCAAGCCGCGAGGCTAGTCGGGGCTAAATCGAACTCTGCCGGCGCAACGCCGGGAGAGGAATAACGGTGGGCGCAAGGGTGCGCGCCATCAGGTAAGGTAAGGAAGGGATAAAAAAGAATGGAACACAAAGTATTTCAGACGGACATCGCCGGCAGGACACTGACGGTAGAGACAGGAAAGTATGCGCAGCAAGCGAACGGAAGCTGCATAGTGCGTTGCGGAGACACAGCCGTACTCGTTACGGCGACGGCTTCAAAGGAGCCGAGGGAAGGAATAGATTTTTTTCCGTTAAGCGTTGAGTTTGAAGAGAAGATGTATTCGGTAGGCAAGATACCCGGCGGATTCATCAAGAGGGAAGGAAGGCCTTCCGAAAAGGCGGTGCTTACCGCAAGGCTCATAGACAGGCCGCTTCGGCCGTTGTTCCCCAAAGGGTATTACAACGACGTACAGGTAATATGCACGGTAATAAGCGTGGATACGGATATACCCCCGGCGGTTTACGGCATGCTGGGCTCTTCTATTGCGCTTTCCATTTCCGACATACCGTTTTTAGGGCCTACTGCTTCTGTTGTGGTCGGCATGGTCGACGGAGAGTACATAATCAATCCGGACTCGGCGCAGCGCGAAAAGAGCGTGCTTGACTTAACGGTATCAGGAACAAAAGACGCGATTATGATGGTGGAGGCGGGCGCTAACGAAGTCAGCGAAAAAGAGATGCTGGACGCCATACTGTTCGCGCATGAAGAGATAAAGAACATAATAGCGTTTATCGAGAAGATAGTGGAAGAAGCGGGCAAGCCTAAAGCGCCCTACGTGGTAAAACAGGTTCCCGCCGAGCTTGAAGCAGCAGTGCGCGAATACGCCGCCGAGAAGGTAAGGTGGAGCGTAGACACGACCGACAGGAACACGCGGGAGGAGCGCAGCGAGGAAGTGCTGGCAGACGTGCAGGCGCACTTTGCGGAAGAATATCCGGGAGCCGAGAGCGATATCGAGAGCGTGCTGTACGATATGAAGAAAGAAATAGTACGCGATAAGATAATAAACCATGGCATACGGCCGGACGGCAGGAAATACACCGAGATACGCCCGATATGGTGCGAAGTCGGTATTTTTGCGCGTACACACGGCAGCGCGGTATTTACGCGCGGCGAGACGCAGGCGATGACGCTGACGACATTAGGCGCGATAAGCGACGCGCAGAGGCTTGAAGGGCTTTCGGACGAAGCTTTCAAACGCTATATGCACCACTACAACATGCCCCCTTACGCTACAGGAGAAGCGAAGCCGCTGCGCAGCGCGAACAGAAGGGAAGTGGGGCACGGCGCGCTTGCCGAGAGGGCGCTGCTGCCGGTGCTGCCAAGCGAGACGGATTTCCCATACGCGATAAGGACGGTTTCCGAGTGCATAAGCTCGAACGGCTCAACGTCGCAGGCGAGCGTGTGTGCAAGCTCGCTTTCGCTGATGGACGCGGGCGTGCCCATAAAAGCTCCGGTAGCGGGCGCTGCGATGGGGCTTATTAAGGACGAAGCTACAGGCAACATAGCCATACTCAGCGACATACAGGGCCTTGAGGACTTCTTCGGGGACATGGACTTTAAGGTGGCCGGCACGGAAAAAGGCATAACCGCCATACAAATGGATATAAAGATAAAGGGCATAGACGAGGAGATATTGACGCGCGCGCTCGCGCAGGCGAGAGACGCAAGGCTATATATACTCGACAAGATGAACGCGGTGCTGCCTGCGCCGAGGGAGGACCTTTCCAAGTACGCCCCGCGCATAATGCAGTTCACTATCGATCCCGAGAAGATAAGAGAGGTCATTGGCTCGGGCGGCAAGGTAATCAACAAGATAATAGCCGACACGGGCGTAAAGATAGACTTGGAGGACGACGGAAGGGTGTTCATAACGTCGCCTGACAAGGAAGCCTCGGAGCGCGCGAAAGCCGCAATAGACGCTATAGTGAAGGACGTCGAGGTGGGCAACGTTTACTTGGGCAAGGTGGTGCGCATAATGAACTTCGGCGCGTTTGTCGAGCTCGCTCCCGGCAAGGACGGCTTAGTGCATATCTCGAAGCTCTCTAACGAGCACGTTAAGAGGGTAGAGGACGTTGTAAACATAGGCGATGAGATACTTGTGCGCGTCACGGAAATAGACAAGCAGGGCAGGGTTAACCTCACGAGAAAAGGCCTGCTGCCCGAGGACAGGAAAAAAGGCGAAGGGCCCTCAAAGGACGCGAAAAAAGAGCGCAAGGAAGACAACGAATAACGCGAAAAGTGAAAGGACGCTGTGAAAAAGCGTCCTTTAAGATTGCCGATAAAGTACCTTTTTCATTCAAAGAGAGCGAAGCGACCGAAGAATCCTTAGAAAACAAGAAAGATTCCTCACTTGCGTTCGGAATGACATATGGAGGTTGTTTGACACTCTGGGACGCTGTAAAAAGCGTCCCTTTCTTTCGTACTTTGCGATTTATTATGGCGCTTTTATTGGCTATACGCTTGCTTTTCTTTTCATATATACGGAGTAAACAATCAGCCCTATATAAACGCTTGCGAAAATAAAGTAATAGGGGATACTGCTGTAAAGATATATCTGAACAGGCACGGTAAGTCCGGGGATATACGACAGCAGGAAAGCCAGAGGCATTATAATAATGCCAAGTATATATCCGACTGGAGAATTCGACGGCTTCTTAATACCATCTTTGCAGACAAAAAACAGAAAAACGCCAAACACGATATTTCCGATAACCTCAACCAGCATCCTGATACCTATCGTAAAATGAGTGCTTGAGTAATCCTGTGCCCAATTGAAACACATAATATACAGAACGATTATTATATTGGGCAGCAGCACCGTGCATAAGAGTTTTATTTTGTTCATCATAAACCTCCAAAACTTTATTTTTGCATTGTATACGGATATAGAATGATTACATTCGTGTTTCCTTTCAGTTCAACGGTTTCCTGAGAAAAGGCCAACAGGAGTTCAGAGCACAAAAACGGCTATTTCAAGTTTAGTGCGTTCTTTAATTCTTCTTTGAGCCGCCCGGCGACCAATATATCATTTTCATAACCTTCTCCGGACTCATACCATATATTAAACTCGCCAAGCACTAAATGAATCGGTTGACCATTGGCAACGAGGTCGATTTAAAAATCTACTTTAGCAGTTTCATATGGGGCAACGTTCCTGATTGTAGCAACGGCATTATATTTGCTTAAAATATCTATTATATCGTTTTGATTTACAGGAATTAAAGTATTGTGATACGTTACCCTTAAGCCGTCAATATCATCGCTTTTGTTGACGATTCTTCTCGGTGTAAATATCAATATAGATCCGACAATCAAAGCAACGATAATTGCCGCTGAAACTATGAAGATTATCGTTCTTCTTTTCATGCTTTATCCTCTATCATTAATAAAGTAATATTACTCGGAAAAGCCTATAAGAGTAACGCAGCTAAAAGTAGCATATGCCCGGTAAAAAAAACGCCGGATGAACCGGCGGATTGGCTTTAGCTTTTAACCGATAGGAGGTATCTATGACAAAAAGCTTAGCACATACAAAATAGAACTATTCGGATTATAGCATACTGATTGCTGAATGTGTAGAAAAAATGTCGCAATTTGTCGGGAAACCGTACTTGCGGTAATAAAGAACGCGTTAAATTAAAAGTTACCATTTCATAATCCGCGCTTTAACAGACGCCGGTCAAAAAGCGCCGGCCGCCGCGCAAGTTTGCCGCACACAAGCATATTTGTGCCTGCTTGATAATACAAATTACTATATCTATTTAAGCTGATTAGGCGGTGTTGATATGCGCATATTCGTTGTTAAAAAAAGCACTCTCATCAGGGCGGCGGTGTTTGTACTTCTTGTGGTAGGGGCGATAGTCTATACTCAGGTGGCGTTCGGCGGGGGAGCGCCCGTCGCCAGCATGTCGGAGGCCATGCCGATATGCAGGGTGGCTACGGATGAAAAGATGGTGGCGCTGACTTTTGATACTGCTTTTGGCGACGCCGATTACACACGTGAGATTCTTGACGTACTCGATAAGGAAAGCGCAAAGGCGACGTTCTTCGTAATGGGGCTGTGGGCGGATCAGAATCAGGAAGCGACGGCCAACATGGCGGCGATGGGGCATGAGATAGCGAGCCACTCGATGAATCACACGAGATATCCGGATATGACGGCAAACGAAATGCTAGGCGATGCGAGCGACGCGAACGATAAGATATTCCAGCTTACCGGCTGCGACCCTAAGGTAATAAGGATGCCGTACGGCGCGTTTAACGCGGAAACCATATCAGCGCTGGAGAACGAAGGGTACGTGCCCGTTAAGTGGAGCCTTGACTCGAAGGACTGGAAGGGCGGCAACGCCAAAGCCATCGCGGACGAAGTGCTTTCCAAAGTAAAAAGCGGCGACATAGTAATGTTCCAGAACAACATGCCCGCGACGCCCGAAGCGCTCCCTGAGATAATACTCGGCCTGCGCGAGGACGGTTATAAGCTCGTGACGGTATCCGAACTGCTGCTGCCCGAAAACTCGTTCGTGGATTCTCAGGGTACGCAAAGGTATATGCAGGAAACGAATTAAACCGTGTTACGCAGGTTTCTTCCCGCTCCGGGATAAAATACGTGGCTTTTAAGAGTTGCTTTAGGGCAGGCTGAGGGTTGAGTATGAATGAATCGACTAACAGCGTAAGCATAGCCGGCAAGCTTAGCGAGCTTACGCTGTCGCATAAAATCTTCGGGGAGGCGTTCTATACATTCTTCCTGGAATGCGAGCGCCTGAGTGAAAAGGCGGATATACTGCCCGTGACGGTTTCGGAAAGGTTACTTTTAAAGCATCCGCTGTTTGAGGGCTCCGAAGTTTGCGTCAAGGGGCAACTGAGGTCGTACAACAAGCTCGTAGACGACAAGGTAAGGCTTTATCTTACCGTGTTCGCGCGAGAAATAGAGGAGAAGACGCGGCAGGTAAACGAGATAGAGCTGACCGGGTTCGTATGCAAGCCGCCCGTGTACCGCGTCACCCCGTTCGGGCGCGAGATAACCGACATGCTGGTAGCGGTAAACCGCGCCTACAACAAGTCGGACTACATACCCTGCATAGTGTGGGGGCGCAACGCAAGGTTTGCCGCGGATTTCCAAGTGGGCGACAAGATATCGGTGTTCGGCAGGGTGCAGTCGAGAGAATATGAAAAGGTGATGGAGAACGGCGAGAAAATGATACGCACCGCTTACGAGGTATCGGTTTCGAGGCTGGAAAAAGAGGAATAAACAGCGGGGTACCCGGCAAGCTGCGAGGTTTGTTGGTGTAAATTTTATAACGGCGTCCGAAAAGCTTTAACCTTTTTGGAGTATAACGAGGCGTATGCCTCTTTTATTTTGCTTGCCACAAAAGCCGCAATACAAAGAGCACGGACCAGAGGTTTTTATGCTTTTCCGTTCGCGTGCTAGTGTGGTAATATAAGATAAGCTATATAAACTCTTTTGTATTATATGGATTTTGCAAGGCAAGGAGCTTTTTATGAAGATACTAAGGGCGTCAAAGGACGGGCAGGAGTTTTACGCGCAGCTGGAAAACGGAATAGTAAAACGTATCGCGGGGCTGCCGTATGACGGTATAAGTTTTACCGGAGAGGAATACAAGCTGTGCGAAATAACACTGCTTGCGCCATGCGAGCCAACAAAGGTGGTAGCCGTAGGACTTAACTATTCGGATCACGCTAAAGAGCTTAATGAAACGCTTATAGGCAACCCCGTGCTGTTCATAAAGCCTTCGACGTCTGTGCTGGCGCATGGGCAGGCTATAGTCTACCCCGAAATATCGCAGCGCGTGGATTACGAAGCCGAGCTTGCCGCCGTTATAGGCAAGAAATGCAGTAACGTTTCCCCTGACGAAGCGGAAGGATACATATACGGGTACACCGCGATGAACGACGTTACCGCAAGGGATATACAGAAAAGCGACGGGCAGTGGACGCGGGGGAAGTCGTTTGATACGTTCTGCCCCATAGGACCTTATATAGAAACGGAATTCGACCCGGCGGGCAAGAGTATACAGAGCGTGCTGTCGGGCGCGGTTATGCAGGACGGCAACACAAGCGACATGCTTTTTTCAATCGCGCAGCTTGTAAGCTTTGTAAGCCGGTGCATGACGCTGCTGCCCGGCGACGTAGTGTCTTCGGGCACTCCGGTGGGCGTGGGGCCCATGAACAGAGGCGATACGATAGAGATAAGGATAGAGGGGCTAGCGACTCTTAAAAACACCGTCATATAGGAGGAAAATATGCACGAGTCAATGCTTAAATCGGAAGAGATGGACATGCTGTTCGATGCGGTATTAAGCCTTAAGACTGCCGAAGAATGCTATATGTTTTTTGAAGATATCTGCACGATATCCGAGCTGAAATCCATTGCCCAGAGGATGAAAGTGGCGGCGCTGCTCCGCGAAGGGCATACGTGCCACGACATATCGGTAAAGACCGGGGCGAGCACGGCGACGATAAGCAGGGTAAACAAGTGCCTCAATTACGGCACGGGCGGCTACGGACTGGTGCTCGGGCGGCTTGAAGGCCGGGAGGACTGATGGACTTAAATAATTTACACCCCAACAAGCCTTCCGTCTTGTCGGGGGCCCCGTTAAACGAAATGCAGCGCAAGGCCGTGCTCGCGACGGAAGGGCCCGTATTGGTGCTCGCGGGCGCGGGCTCGGGCAAGACGAGGGTACTTACTACGAGGGCGGCGCACCTCATTGAAAAGGGAGTGGCGCCGTGGAACATACTCGCGATAACGTTTACCAATAAAGCCGCCGACGAGATGAAGCAGCGCATCGCTTCTTTTAACGCGGATACGCGCGACATGTGGGTATGCACGTTCCACGCGATGTGCGCTAAGATACTGCGCGTAGAATGCGACCGCCTGGGTTACGAGCCGGGGTTTACTATTTACGACTCGGGCGACTCGCTGACCGTGGTCAAGGAGATACTCAAAGAGCTTGACGTATCGAAAGACTTCATAAACCCTAAAGCAGCGAGGGCGATGATAAGCCGTGCGAAGAACGACAGAGTAACCCCCGCGAAGTTCCGCGACGTGTACGGGGAGGGCGACGTAAACAAGATGACGGCGAGGGTCTACGCGAAGTATGAGGACAGATTAAAGTCAAACAACGCGATGGACTTCGACGATCTGCTGTTAAAAACAGTGCTGCTGTTCGAAGGCAGCCCCGACGTACTCGAAAAGTACCGCCGCAGGTTCAGGTACATAATGGTGGACGAATATCAGGACACGAACGCCGTGCAGTACGACATAGTGAGCATGCTCGCCAAGGGCAGCGGCAACATATTCGTAGTGGGCGACGACGACCAGTCCATATACGGGTGGCGCGGCGCCGACATAACCAACATACTTGAGTTTGAAAAGGACTTTCCGGGCGCGACGGTAATAAGGCTGGAGCAGAACTACCGCTCGCACCAGCATATACTCAACGCGGCTAACGCACTCATACGCAACAACAGCGGGCGAATGGGCAAGGAATTGTGGTCTCAGATTGAGTCGGGGCAAAAGCCGCTCGAATTCGAAGCGAAAAACGACGAGGAAGAGGCGCGCTACATAGCCGCAAAGGCCGAGAGTCTCATTCGTGAAGGCAAATACAAGGCGAGCGACATAGCCGTGCTTTACCGCATGAACAGCCAGTCGAGGATGCTGGAGAACAAATTCAAGGAGCGCGGCGTGCCGTATGTAATCTACGGCGGCCTAAGCTTCTACGAACGCAAAGAGATAAAGGATATACTCGCGTACCTCAATCTGCTATGCAACCCGTACGCTGACCTTTGCTTTATGCGCGCCGTCGGGGAGCCCAAGCGCGGCGTAGGGAACGTGACGCTTGGAAAGCTGAGCGAAGCGGCGGCGCAGCGCGGCATGACGCTGCTCGAGGCGAGCGCCGCGGCAGGCGAGTTTCTGCCGAAGAAAGCCGCAACCGCACTGATGGGCTTTGCTAATATGATAAACGGGCTGCGCGGAAGCATGGGGCGGCAATCGCTGCTGGGCCTGGTGGAGAGCGTCATAGAGCAGTCTGGATTAAAGGCGGAATACGAGTCGGATACGTCGCCCGAAGGGCGCATGCGCATGCTGAACATTGAGGAATTCCTGCGCAGCGTAGCGGACTTTGAAAAGAGCATGC
>JAEZIZ010000025.1 GCA_023415915.1 Bacillota bacterium
GGAGGCGCGCTTTGGATAACATGCCAGGGCACAATATAATAGATAAAGATTTCCATAGGATGAAGTCGCGAAACCTTGACACAATGTATATCCATCCCCCTTACTTTCTTGAACGCGAGATGATAGACATGATAAAGAAGGGGGATAACAAGAACGCCCAGCGCCTTTTAATCGAAACCAACAAGCAGCAGCGCGCCCGGCTTGCGGACGACCCTCTGCGCTCACTAAAAAACTCTATCATCTGCTCGTGCACGCTTTACGCGAGAGCCGCTATAGAAGCCGGCTCGCTCCCCGAGGAGGCTTTTACTTTAAGCGATACGTTCATAAACGCTATAGAGCGCGCTTCCACAGAAGCTGAGCTTACCCGGCTCGAGTCGGAAATGCTCAATGCGTACTGCGAGATGGTGAACGACGTAAACGATTCCAAGTATTCCAACATAGTGCTGCACACGATAAACAACGTAAACCAATACCTTACCGAGAAGATAACGCTTACACAGCTTGCCGAGAAGGTGTTCGTTCATCCCAACTACCTTTCGTCGCTGTTCAGGAAGGAAGTGGGCATATCGCTGTTTGAGTATATACTAAAGCGGAAAATCGAAGAGTCGATGTATTACATTAAATACACGGACATGCCGCTTGCCGCAATAGCTAACAAGTTCCATTTCTGTTCGCAAAGCTATTATATAAAAACTTTCAAAAGATACTTAGGGGTGACGCCGAACTGGTACCGGCGGCCCCTTGGCTGAAAGTTGCGCTATTGGACAGCGAACCGACTAATTTTGCCGGAGGTAAAGCATGAACATTAAAGCTGTGATATTCGATCTGGATGGCGTACTTACGTCTTCGAGCCAAGAGCATTTTCTTGCGTGGGCCGAGCTGGCTAATAGGCTGGGGCGTAAGCTGTCTCCCGGCATATACGATAAGGTTAAGGGCATATCGAGGATGGAATCGCTCGAACTGGTGCTTGAAGACATTGGCATGTCATCAAGGTTTTCGGCAAAGGAAAAAGAGGAGCTTGCCCAGCAGAAAAACAGCATATATGTGGACATGATATCCAGATTCGACGAAAGAAACCTCGCCCCCGGCGCAATCGAACTATTCGAGCTTCTGAAGCGCAACGGTATTAAAATAGCTCTTGGCAGCGTGTCAAAGAACTCGGGCATTCTGCTGAAAAACATGAAGATACTGGACTATTTTGATTATATAGCTGACCCTGCCTCCGTGAAAAACGCAAAGCCCGCGCCCGATATATTTCTTGCGGCGGCAAAGCACTTCTCGTTCGACAGCAAAAGCTGCGTAGGTGTTGAGGACGCTCCCGCCGGAATAACCGCCATCAAAGCGGCTGGCATGTTCGCGGTCGGCATAGGCGATACAGAGCTGCTAAAAGGAGCGGATATTGTGTACGATAGCCTATGCGACGTCGATATCGCCTTTATTGACCGTCTGCTGGCATGATCCTGTTTTCAGTGTCCTTATCGAACAAATATAACCTGCCTGCATCTATCACGAGGCTTACGCGCTTGCCCGCCTGAAGGCTGCACGACGATGCGACACGCGCGGTTATATCCTCTCCTCCCATTGTGAAATGAAGATACGTTTCCGCCCCCATGAGTTCGGCGACGTCTATTTCGGGCTCTATCGCGTACCCGTTCGTTA
This sequence comes from Bacillota bacterium, assembly GCA_023415915.1. Lineage (GTDB taxonomy): Bacteria > Bacillota > Clostridia > Christensenellales > SZUA-584 > DTFZ01. Next base: position 1,660 of record JAEZIZ010000025.1, read on the forward strand.
CGTTCGCGGTTTGAGCGGGATATATATGTTCGGGGCGTACTCCCAAAACTATCGTCTTTCCTATATATTGCTCAAGCGCGCCGTATTGCTCGCTATTCGGCAGAGGCAGCGATATTCCCGCCGTTTCGAGCGCGTAATCATTCACGCTGCGGACGACCCGAGCGTTTAAAAAGTTCATCTTGGGCGTGCCTATAAACCCTGCGACGAACATGTTGCAGGGCTGCTCGTACAGCTCGTGCGGGCTGTCAATCTGCTGTATCCAGCCGTCTTTCATTACTACTATTTTCGTGGCCATGGTCATCGCTTCCGTCTGGTCGTGCGTCACGTATATAAACGTTGTGCCTAGCTGGTTGTGCAGCTTTATTATCTCCGTCCTCATCTGTGCGCGCAGCTGCGCGTCAAGGTTGGATAGCGGCTCATCCAGCAGGAACACCTTGGGGTTCCTGACTATCGCCCTGCCTAAGGCCACGCGCTGCCGCTGCCCGCCCGAGAGCGCACGGGGTTTCTTTTTAAGCAGAGGGTATATATCGAGCTTCTTTGCCACGTCCTCCACCCGCTGTTTTATCTCGGCCTTGGGAAATTTTCTTATCTGCAGGCTGAGCGCTATGTTCTGGAACACTGTCATATGCGGGTAAAGCGCGTAGTTCTGAAACACCATCGCTATGTCCCTGTTCTTTGGCTCGACGTTATTGACAAGCCGCCCGTCCACGTAGATTTCTCCGGCCGTTATTTCTTCAAGCCCGGCTATCATGCGCAGCGTCGTCGACTTTCCGCACCCGGAAGGCCCGACGAGCACGATAAACTCGTTCTCTCCGGTCTCAAGGGAAAAGTCGGAAACAGCCTGCACTCCTTTTTCATACTCCTTATATACATGCTTTAAAACGACATTGCCCATCGCCATAATCCTCCATATCGTAAAAATCTTACGGCATTACCGCTCGTCAGCCCTTCACCGCGCCGGATGAAAGCCCGGAAATAAAGTACCGCTGCAGCAGCACGTACAGTACTATTACAGGCACCATCGAAAGGCACGTCATCGCGAAAACATAACCCCAGTCCGTCCTGTTATGCGCCTGAAAGAACTGCGTCAGCGCAACGGGCAGCGTGCGAAGCGAATCGGACTGCAGTATCTTCTGCGACCATCCCAGCTCTTCAAACGCGTAAAGGAAGTTGAATATGCTGACAGCGGCTATCGAAGGCGACGCCATGGGCACGATTACTCTCCTGTATATAGTAAACGCTGTACCGCCGTCCATATGTATCGCCTCGTCGAGCTCTTTAGGTATGTTGTCAATAAACCCTTTGATAAGGAACGTCGAAAAAGGAGTCACCCACGCCGTGTAAAAGAATATCACTCCCCACAGGTTGTTTATTAGTTTAAAAGTAACCGCCAGCTCAAACTGGGGAACGATCATGGCAAGCCCCGGAATGAGCATCGTGGTTATTATCACGCCGTACAGTATGTTCCTTCCGGGAAACCGGAAGCGCGATATGCAGTACGCGAGCATTGAGGATATAAGCGCAGACAGCAGCGTTGTGGCCACCGCGACGTATACCGTATTGCCGAGATACTTAAAGAAATCCTGACGCAGCAACACGTACTCATAGTTTTCCAGCGTCATTTCCCCGCCGGGAATTATCTGCGGCGGGTACGAAAACGTCATGCCGTTAGGGCGCAGCGACGAGGTTACCATATACACCATAGGCGTAACCATCACCGACAGGCCGAGCAGTAAAAGCAGGTACCGGAGCAGCATAGGATACGACAGCATCTTCTTGTTCCTTACAAAGCTTTGTTGATTCCTTTTCATGCTTTTGCCTCCTTCTCCGGCCGGAGTACGCGGAACAGTATGACAGCCATTACGGCCACTATTGCCGTAAGTATGAACGACAGCGCGGCCGCGTAGCCCATCTTATCCGTGGCGTTGAATGTCTGGTTATATATCCACGTAAGCGCAACCTCCGTCTGGTGCGCGGGATTGCCGCCCGTTATCACGGCAATGGGGGTGTATGTGTTAAATGCGCCTATTATCAGCATAACTAGCGCGAACAGTATGGTCCCCTTTATATTGGGCAGCGTTATCCTGAAGAACTTCTGCGGCCCGTTAAGCCCGTCAATCGAGGCGGCTTCGTAGTACTCGCGGGGTACTGCCTGCAACGCCGCAAGGAATATTACCATGTTCCATCCTATGCCTTTCCATATGCCGAGCAATGTCGTCGCGCTCAGCGCCGGCCACCTCGTGCTGAGCCAACCGACAGGTTTGTCCGTCCAATGAAGCACGTCGGTTATAATATAGTTTAACAGGCCGTGGTTGCTGAATATATACCTGAAAAGCAGCGCCACAACAACCCACGATGTTATCACGGGCAGATAGTAAAGCAGCCTGAAAGTCACCGAAAACTTCTTTATACCGTTTATGAGCAGCGCAACGAGCAGCCCTATAACAATCTGCAGTGGCACGGTAATCGCCGCATAGAAAAGCGTGTTTGAAATGGCTATTCCCGCCGTCGGGTCTGAAAACACCTCGCGGTAATTTTCCAGCCCCACAAAACTGGAAACCTGGTCGTAGCCTATCTTCCAATCGAAGAAGCTCATAACAAACATCTTAATTATCGGATAAAACGTGAACAGGGCGATGACAATAAGCCCGGGCAGAAGGAATGCAAGCATCCTTACATTGTCCTTCTTCCGGAAGAATCCCCTGCCGTCATGAAAAACCTTCATACTCATCACCCCGTTTAACACCCCTATAAAGCTTTTTACTTTATTGGGAACCCCGGCGTTAAACACGCCCCTAAAGTAATAAGCCATGGGAAATCATTTTTTACTGCAAAAGCCGTTGTGCTTTGATATAATGTTTCCATACCCCAAAAGGAAACTTTAGTTTCCTGTGTATTCTCCGGGAGGAGCGCTGCCGCCCCTCCCGAGCATACACTTTTTAGCCCTTTATAAGCGCGTCTATTTCCGTCGCGGCTTCGTCCAACGCGGCCTGCACTTTCTTCTGCCCGGTTATCGCTTCGGCCACCTTTGTCGCTATTATGTTTTCCATGTCTCCCCACTTGGGAGTTACCGGACGGGCTTTGGCGGTCTTCAATGCGTCAGCGAACACGGGAAGCAGCGGCATAACGTCGAGCAGCGCCGGATCTTCTATCGCCTCGATGTTGACGGGCATCTGGCCCACATTGGCCATAGCGGTCTGCGCTTCCTTGCCGGCCATGAATTTTATGAACTTCCATGCGGCTTCCTGATGCGCGGCGTCGGAGGTCTTAAACATCATGAAATCTTCTCCTCCCAGCACTCCCACCGAACCGGTTGAACCCGGAGGCATCTGCACGGCGCCGTAGTTTATATTGGCCTTTTCCATCTCGGTAGCGCGCCACGGCCCGTCTATTTCCATAGCGTATTGTCCCGCGGCCCAGCCGTCGGTATCGCCCAGCGCACCCGGATCGAGCGTCGGTCCGGTCAGCGCCTTTTCCTTATAAAGATCGGCGAGCTTCTGTATAACAGCCACCGACGCGGCTCCGTTTATATATCCTTGCGCCGTGCTGTAATCGGGGGCGAGCACATCTCCTCCGTTGCTCCAGATATACTGGCCAACGTTCCAGACGCCCGTCCAGGCTTCAACGAAACCTACCACGCTTCCTTTGCTCAGCTTCTTTGCGGCTTCCCACATTTCGTCCTGTGTTTTTGGCACGGATATGCCCTCTGCGTCAAACATGTCTTTGTTGTAGAACAATATCTTCGTGTTCGTGTTAGCCGCAAGCCCGTAGAACTTATCTCCCATTTTAGCGCTGCTGTTGGGCGCTTCAAGCACATTCGCGGCAAATTCGGCGTAATCCGGCAGCGAGCTCATTTCAAAGAGCACGTTAAGGCTTTGGAACTGCGGAACAAAACCTATGTCGCCTCTGAGCACGTCGGGAAGCACTCCGCTAGTCGCTCCCGCCACTACGTTGTCCTTCAGCGCCTGCCATTCAAGATACTCATGGTTAACCTTTATACCACTGTTTTCCGACTCAAACTGCGCTATAAGGTCTTCCAGCACGTCGATCTGTCCCGCTCCCGCGTCATAGTTGTGCCAAAACACTATAGTCACCTCTTCTGCCGGTGCTTCTGAAGGCTGCTCCGTCGCCGGTGGGGCTTCGGATTTTTCAGGGCTCACCGCAGGGCTTGGAGACTCGACTGCAGGCTGCTGGCAGCCCGCAAAGACTACGGTAAAAAGCAAAGCAAGCAGTACAGAAATTACTTTTATACCAGTACCTTTCTTCATTTTAATTCCTCCATGTTTTTATTACATCAAGCCGGTACGCCGGCAGCACCAGCTTGAATTCGGATTCATATTCGTGAACGTCGCCGCAATAATGTGAGCCGCGCGACGTTTCAGCGGACGTATATATACTTCCGTTCAAAATGCTCTTCAGCGTTGTGCCTTCACGCTCGTAAACAGGTACGGTAAGAGTCTTTTCCTGCCCGCTGTTGTTGAACACAGCGTATACAGTCTCATCGTTGCAGCGCCGCGCGAACGCTATGCAGCCTTCGCCGCACAGCACAGTGGAATAGTCTCCGTATTTAAGGCAGGATTCCGATTTTCGCAGCGCTATCATGCGCTTATAGAACCCGAGCATATCTTCGTCGGGGTTATCCCAGTTCATCGCCTTGCGGCAGTCGGGATCGTTGCCGCCGTCCATGCCGATTTCGTCGCCGTAATATACTGCCGGCATGCCGGAAAAGGTCATCTGAAACACCGCCGCGAGCTTCATTTTTCGCTTATCGTTGCCGCAAAGCGTTAAAAACCGCTCGGTGTCGTGGCTGCCGATAAGGTTATACAGTACCGGATACACGTTAAGCGGATATATCGAAAGCATGCTTGCTATGCGGCTGTCAAACTCTTCGGCGCTTATGCTTTGCTTCGCGAAAAAATCCACCGCCGCATCGCGGAAAAGGTAGTTCATCACCGAATCCATCTCGTCGCCCCGCAAAAGATCCCTGCCGTCTTTCCACGTCTCTCCTATGAGTATCGCGTCTGGATTTACCAATTTTATAACGCGGCGGAATTCCTGCCAGAATGAAAAGTCCGCCTCGTCCGCGACGTCGAGCCTCCATCCGTCTATGCCCGCCTCTCTTATCCAGTAGAGGCCTACGTTTAAAAAGTAGGCGCGCGCTTCGTTAGACGCAAAGTTTATCTTGGGCATCCACTTGTAATACCCGACGCATTCGTAATTGGGCGGATCGGTGACCACCGGGAAGCTGTCTATATAGAACCAGTCTTTATATCTCGACTGTTCCCCGCGCTTTAATACGTCCTGAAACGGTGCGAACTCGAAGCCGCAGTGGTTGAACACTCCGTCAAGCAGCACGCGCAGTCCTTTTTTATGGCACTCATGCGTCAGCGTTTTTAAATCATCAAGCGTTCCGAACGCCGGGTCAATCGTAAAATAATCGGAGGTGTCGTATTTATGGTTGGAAGGCGAAGCAAATATGGGGTTTAAGTATAGAATCTCCGCGCCGAGCGAGCTTATATAATCAAGCTTTGCTATGATTCCCTTAAGGTCGCCTCCGAAGAAGTTCGTGCGGGTAGGTTCCCCTGTCCATTCAAGCGCTCCTTCGGGGTCATTCGTACTGTCGCCGTTGAAAAAACGCTCGGGAAATATCTGATATGCGACGGCTCCCCTCGCCCATTCCGGCACCTTGAACACGTCAAGGCTGTTCGTATAAAGATATTCATAGCAGCGCTCTGGTATGGAATTGCCTGCGCCGTTCGGCCCGAAATAAACCGTACCGCCGCTATCAGTTGCCGCAAAGCAGTACCTTAAATACCTTACAGGCTCTTCGAATTCCACCTCGCAGTAAAAGCAGTCAAGTTCGCTATTGCGCGCAAGGTGCTTTAAAGCAGCGCGGCTTACCTTGTCCCCGTAAAACCGGTTCCAGTAGACTATCTCCCACCGCTTTCCCGCCGCTTTTGAGCACTTTATTTTCAGCACAAGCTTGTTCCGCTCCACGGGGTATACGTATTCCCTTATGGCATCATGCATAAAAACTAATGAGTTCATCATTGCGCCTTTCGTTAAAGCTTTATATACTTTAAGACCTAGCGGTCGATTCCCTTTCCTCTATGCGCGTCGCTATAAGGCTCTGCTGCTCCCTTGCTGACGGGTTCTCTATGCGCTTGAACAGCAGGCTGGCCGCCTGTACGCCCATCTCGAAAACGTCTATATCCACCGTGGTAAGCGACGGCTCGGCCAACTCGGCAATAGGGAAGTTGTCAAAGCTAAGCACCCCAAAGTCTGCGGGTATGTTAAGCCCCGCTTCCGCGGCGGCCTTCATTGCGCCGAGGCTCAGGAAGTTATCGCCGCATATTACGGCGTCCGGCCTTGCTTTCAGCCCTAACAACTCGCGAGTCATTATTAGCCCGTCCTGCTTGGAGCTGCCGCCTTCCCTCACATACTCCGGGTTATACTCTATGCCGTTTGCCTCGAGTGCTTCCCTGTACCCTGAAAGGCGGTTCCTGTTGAATATCTCCTTGCGGCTCCCGCCTATAAACGCTATTTTTCTGTAGCCCTGCCGCAGCAGATGGTCCACAGCCTGCTGCCCGCCCTGTGCGTTGTTAATGTCCACCCAGTCTATGGGCTCCCTGCAGTCGGCGGGCTCGCCCAGCACTACGAATGGGAACTTTATCTTTTTAAGTTCCTTAACGATCTGCGAATCCACTATGGCGGAAGGAAGTATTACGCCCTGGGTCCTCTTGCCGTGTATAAGCCAGCCCAGCATGTTGTCTTTCTTAACCGAAGTCTGGAGATTGGCTATAATGAGGCACAAACCGTTGTTATAAACTATCGTTTCTATGCCGTGTATCACCTCGTAAAAGAACGGGTTGCTGTAGGCTTTTGGCTCGGATATGTTCACGAGCAGCGCTATGGTAAACGCCTTCTGATTGGAGAGCCCCCGCGCCATGCTGTTGGGCACGTAATTGAGCTCTTTCATTACTTTAAGCGTCTTTTCCCGCGTCTCCGCGGAGATAAGCGGGCTGTTGTTGATGACGCGTGAGACGGTAGACGCCGATACCCCCGCTGCTTTAGCTACGTCTTTAATGCTTGCCAAATCAATCACTCCAATTTCCGCCTCCAGAGTTACGCCTTTTTGGAGGCTCTTTTGTCTATTACAATCTATGCAACCGATTGCATTCTTATTAATGAATAACTAGGCATACAGTCACTCGATGATAAGCCGCCTGTTACCTGCAATCCGCTTCGAGTGCACATTCGCACGACTTTTCAAGCAAATATGTGTTTTTATACAGCTGTATTCGGACGGCGCCGCCGCCCAGCCTTGTTGCTTTTATGCCGCGGGCGGATACTTCTATCCGCATTGATGTTCCCCTGTAGTTGATAATAAATGAATATGCAGCTAGCTGCCTCGGCAGGTACGGCCGAAATTCCAGCGCGCCTCCTGTCGTTTTCATGCCCGCAAACCCTTGCACCACCGCGAGCCATGCTCCCGACATCGCCGTTATATGCAGCCCGTCGGATGTGTCATTGCCAAGATCGTCAATATCGAGCCTCGCGGCTCTTAAAAAAAGCTCGTACGCCTTGTCATACAGCCCCGCTCTTGACGCCACAACGGAATGTATGCCCGCGGAAAGGCTCGACTCATGCACGGTAAATTGCTCGTAGTACTCAAAGTTCCGCCTTACCGTTTCCCTGTCGTAATCGTCGTCGAGAAAATAAAGGCCTTGCACCACGTCCGCCTGCTTTATAAAGCACGAACGTAGTATCCTGTCCCACGACCAGTGCTGCCAAAGCGGCCGCTCGCCGGGCGGAAGGCACTCGGCCTTTATAAGCTCCTTGTCCTCCCATCCGTCCTGCTGCAGAAAAATATCTTGCCCGCTGTCGTAAGGAAGGTAAATGCCTGCGAATATTTGCCTGAATTCGTCTATTTCCTGCTGCGTATAACCTTTAAGCGAGTCTTTATACTCTTCGGCCACAAAAGCCGTATAACCTAGGCACCACTTCGCTATACTGTTCGTATACCAGTTATTGTTCACGTTGTTCTCGTATTCGTTGGGACCCGTAACGCCTAGAATAACGTAAGCGCGCTTGCTTTCGCTCCAGCTCACCCTGTCAACCCAGAACCTTGATATCTCCAGCAGCACGGGGAAACCGTATTTTATAAGGTATTCCGTGTCGCCGGTGTATGTTGCGTAATTGAATATTGCGTAAGCAACTGCGCCGTTCCTGTGTATCTCCTCAAAAGTTATCTCCCACTCGTTATGGCACTCGCTGCCGTCGAACGTCACCATAGGGTAAAGCGCGCCTTTAAGCCCCAGCTTTTTTGCGTTTGCTTTCGCTTCTTTTAGCGTATCGAACCTGAACTTAACAAGATTCCTGGCGACGCTTTGGTCGTGCGTGGCGAGATAAAACGGTATCAGGAACGCGTCGGTGTCCCAATACGCCGCGCCGCCGTACTTTTCTCCCGTCATGCCCTTGGGCCCAATGTTCAGCCTCTTATCGCTGCCGTCGAATGTAGAAGCAAGCTGGTATATGCAGTACCGGACGCCCTGCTGCGCGCTCTCGTCGCCTTCAAGCTCGATATCGCACCCCCGTATGCGTTCCGAAAACTTACGTACATGCCGCTCAAGCAGAGCGTCATAGCCGATCTCCGCGGCTTCTTCGGCGGCGCGGAGCACTTCTTGCCCGGGCGATGCGCCGTCCCTCGTCGTAAAAACCGATACTATTTTGTCTATCTGTGCGCTCTGGCCCGCTTTGAGGCTGAAGCGCATATCAAGCCCGGCATAACCTTCGCGAAGCGTTTCTTTAACATCAGGTTTGCCCGAGGCCGATACGCTCACCGCCGCGCATACGCCGAACGTTTCCTTGCCGAACTCGTTGTCCTTCGTTACCCCTTCTATATACCCGATGCCGCGCTGAAAGCTCTGGCATTTTGCGTTCATCAGCTTTTCGTTATAGTTAGCCGATTCGTTGAATACGTCAAAGTCTATATGCGGCACAAGCGAGAGCGAAACCGCTTCGGAGGCCGTAACTTTATACCGTATAGCGCAAACATGCTTCATATCAAAGCTTAAAAACCTTTGCGACTCTACGGTTATGTTGCCATAAGGCGACGCCAGTACGGCGGAGCGCTTTAATACCGACCGCCGCATATCGAGCTCGCAGTAAAACTTAATAAGGCTTTCTTCGGACGTCAGTATTCGCTCGCCGTTTACATAGACGTCAATATCTATCAGGTTTAATGCGTTTACGGCCTTTCCGAAAAAATCGGGATAGCCGTTTTTCCACCATCCGACTCTCGTTCTGTCCGGATACCAAACGCCCGCGATATACGTTCCTTTAAGTCCTGGGGCGGCGCTTCCCTCTTCGAAGCTTCCGCGCATGCCCATATATCCGTTAGAAAGCGACATGAGAGATTCAAAGTAGCGCATATCGGCGTTTTTGAATTCTTCGATTATAATTTTATACGGATGCTGCTTGACAATACGCTTCATATCACTCCGAAAATGCTTACCGGTTTCACTGATATCCCGGTACTTTTTGCGAGTTCTGCTCTGGGTTTGATAAAATTAATACAAACTTTATATGATATTATGCAACCGGTTTCATTGTATATTATAACTGAAGTTTAAAAAATGTCAACCCCGTATTCTAAATAACATGGAAAAAATGATATACGAATCGGTTAATACATTAAGTTACACTATAGCCCTGTTTGTCGATTCCCTTGCCTTTATGCGCGTAGGTATATAGCCTTGCCGCCTCTCCGCGCCCGGGTCGTCCATCATGTCAAGCAGCATTTCCGCCGCGCGTACGCCTAATTCAAAAACGTCTATTACGACGGACGTAAGAGGCGGTTCGGTAAGCTCGGCCAGCGGATAATCATTAAAGCTTAAAACGCCCGTATCGCCGGGTATGGCAAGCCCCGCTTCCGCCAAAGCCTTCATCGCTCCAAAGCATATTATGTTGTCTCCGCCTATAACCGCGTCCGGCCTTTCCCTCATATCAATCAGCTCGCGCATCTTTAAATAAGCGTCCTGCTTGCTTCCGTTGCACTCTTTTATATAGCGCTCGCTGTGAAGCATGCCGCTTTCCAACAGCGCGTCCTTTACGCCTAGAAGCCTTGATTTGTTGAACCGTTCGTCAACGCTGCCGCCTATAAACGCTATTTTTCTGTACCCCTTTTCCAGCAGATGCTCCACAGCCTGGCGGCCTCCCTGTCTGTTGTCTATATCGACCCAGCTAAGCCGCTCGTCGTATTCTGACGGCTCGCCTATTACCACAAACGGAAACTCTATTTTTTCTAGCCTCGCTATTATCTTTTCGTCAGCCAGCGAGGCGGGAATAATTAACCCCTGCACCCGCTTTCCGTTTATATGCCAGTCGAGTATGTCGTGTTTTTTATCGGGATCGCGCGCGCTTGCTATTGTAAGGCAAAGGCCCTTTTTATAAACAGCCGTTTCAATGCCGTGCACGACTTCGTAGAAAAAAGGGTTGCTGTACGATTTCATATCCTTAACGTCAATAAGCAGCGTTACGTTGAATGGTTTTTTGTTGGACAGTGCCCGCGCCATGCTGTTGGGAACATAGTTGAGCTCTTTCATCACTTTAAGCGTTTTTTTCCTTGTGCTCGGTGATATCAGCGGGCTGTTGTTGATTATCCTCGAAACTGTCGCCGTAGAAACTCCCGCCGCTTTCGCGACGTCCTTAATGCTTACTCCCACGATACGCGTCCTCTCTCCCCGGCCGCTTGCCGCAAAAATGCAACTTTGCATAAAAACAAAAAATAAGACCGAATTAAACAAACGCATCAAAAATATCAATAAAGGTTTGGATTTAAAGAGTTAAATATAACTTTGTCGTATCAAAGTATATATTTTTTTCTGGGCGTGTCAAGGAATACTTTTTTGGCAGGCTTCATTTGTCTATAAGTTGTCACTTTAACAAGCTGTGGAGAGATTCTAAGGTATCATAAAAAGGGCTGCTACGAGCAGCCCTTTTATCCCTTTGCTGCGTTTATTGGTTAGAACGAGGGATAGATATCAATCGTGGATCCGCCGGTTACGGTATAGTTGTTTCCGAGCGACCATGTGGTGTCGTTGATGAGCGGCTTAAATTCCAGAGTCTGTCCGTAAGGTATGCGCTCAATCTCGAACTCCCAACAGTTCGACGCCGTATTGCGCATCAGCCTGCCTTCGTTCCACCACAGCGGATACGTGTTGCCTCTTATGTACATGTTATTGCCCCAGCCGACGTCATAGTGCACCCTTATCAGTGTTTTTGTCGGCGACATCGGAGTATACGGTTCGGGCGTACCGGGGACAAGTATCATACCTTCCTTTCCGTCCATTGTGACCGTGATCTGCTTTCCGGTGCCCCCTCCCGACTGCACGGTTACCGTTTCGGACGTGTTAAGCAGGTTTGTCAGCGTAGTGCCGACTGTAAGGCTGCTTTCCGCTCTTATAGGTATCGTCCTCGTGGAAGTATCCCAGCCGTTATTAAGCGTTGTGATTACTTCAGCGCCGGTCGAATCGATCCTGCGGGAATACGCGTACACAAAGTAATCAACCCACATCTCGCGCTGCGTGCCGTTCTGCAGCGCGGGATAATCCTTACGGATCTCAGCCAGGCGCTGAATGTGTTTGAAGTTGATGTTCGTCTGGTCAAACGAAGGCATCACTTCACGATTCTCCTTGTTCGCTATACCCGTATATTCCGTCGGGCGCCCGCCGCCGAAGCACGCCTGCTCCGTTCCGTAATATACGTCCGGAATGCCGCGCGCGGTAAACAGGAACGTCATGGCCAGCCGCAGCTTGGAATAATTGTCTTTGGCGAGGCACAGGAACCTGTCGCGGTCGTGGTTGTCGATGAAGGTCACGAGATGGTTTACGTCGTTATACTTGTAATCCTGATCGAATATGTTCTTTAAGTTGTAGCAGCTCGTATCGTACGCGAATACCTCGCGCGCGCTGAAGAACAGCGGGAAGTCAAGTACGCCCCACTGGTAGTTCTGGAAGTCGCTTACGAAATCCACGCTGCCGTTGAACACCTCTCCAAACGTCGGTATTCCCATCTCGTCCTCGAAGTCTTCTATGAACCACTTGGGCAGCGAACTGTTTGCGTCGATGCGTATGCCGTCGAATCCGAGGTTCACCCAGTTCTGGTACGCGTTTATTATCGCGTTATACGCGGCCGGGTTGTCCTGGTTGAGGTCGTCAAGCCCGCCCATATCGTGATATACAAGCTGATAGTAATCGTCGTAATTATTGATATTTCCGTTATGGTGATACCAGTTGGGGTTGTTGAACGGCGGGGCCGGGCAGTAATCCGCCGGCGAATATTGCGTCGCGTACGGAGCGAGGTAATCCGCGGTGTGGTTGGGCACTGCGTCGAGTATTACCTTAAGCCCGCGGCTGTGGGCTTCGTCTATAAGCTCCTCTAAATCGCTCAGCGAGCCGAAATGCGGGTCGGTCGAGTTATAGTCCTTCGTAAAGTAGCCGTGATATCCCGATTCGTTGCCGTCTCTGCTCAACAGTTCGTTTTTCTGCGGCGGCGATATCCAAATGGCGGTAACGCCCAAATCAACGATATAGTCCAGCTTGTCAATTATACCCTGCCAGTCTCCGCCTTGGGTATATTTGAGCTCTCCCGGACGATATTCGTGATTGAGCGTGCCGTTATTCGAACTGTTTCCATCGTAGAAACGGTCGGTAAGTATCATGTAGATAATATCTTCGCTGTCGAGCTCGCCCGGGCTTACCGGGTCGTCAGCCAAAGATACGGGAGTGAACAGGAATGAAAATGTAAGAATGGTTGCAAGGATCAGTAAAGTCTTTCTTTTCATAATTAGCCTCCTTAATAATTTTTTTGACGCTCGTCAAAAAAACAAAAACTTTTGACCTTATGCCAAAAATTATTATGCGGCCAACAATGCTTTGAGAATACTTCACCTCCTTAATTTCACCCCATAAGCCAAAAGCGTATGGGGCTTCTGGCGTTATGCAACCGGTTACATTTCTTTGGGATTTTATTGTACAATAAGTTACTGTATATTACAATACCATTTAATGTCTATTTTTATATTATATTGTCTGTTATTGTCGTCTCAAACAAAACGCGCCAAAAGAGGAACATAGTAAGGAAATAAGCGATATTATCACATAAATTGATAAAAAAATGTCCCTCCGTCATAAGACAGAGGGACAGAGCGTCGATAAATCCCCATTTGTCATTCAGTCCCCTTTGGGTAAGGCTTTAGCCTGACGGCCGAAGGTCTGAATCCCATGGAAAGCGCTCTAAATAAGGGAGATCTTTTTGTTGTTGCACTCCTTCTCCGTCATCAGACAGAGGGACATTAGCCTGTATCGTTTTTGCTTAATACCGCCGCTTCCCCCGGCGCGTCAGGTTAACTGCGAGTATTCTTCAAGCGCAAGGTAATAAGCTCCGTGGGCGGGCGGCTCGTTTGCTACGGAAATATCCGCAAACGGCGCGGCACGGTGCACCGTTGTAGTGTACTCGTCAAACAGCAGCGGGCAATCCGATTTAAACACGCTGCCAATAAGCGTCACGGCAAACCGTTCTCCTTCCATATTAAGCCTTTTTATTACGCCCGACGCTATCTCCCCCATCTCATGGCCGATTTTAATGAATATGTCCTGGCATACGGCGTCTCCTTCGCACGCAAGCGCGCCCACCAGCACCGGTATCTCATATATGTCCTCAGGACTGACGTCCATCGTGAGCGCCGTATGAACTATGTCGTCAAGGCTTTCTTGCCCCATCGCTTTTGGTATTTCATGCTCGAGCGCTGTAGCGGGCCCGGTCTTTTCTTTGGAGCGGAACGCGTAGTGCAGCGCCATTCGTGCGATATCCGCGCCTCCGCCGCAATTGCCCAGTTCATAGCTTAAGTTTAGCAGCCTTACCTCTTCGCCCGCCTTATTCCTGCCTGCACACGCGCCGCCCGTCCCGCATATCGATACGACGCCCCAATTTTCGGATATGCCCGCGCGCAGGCCTATCCATGTGTCGTTAAGTATCTTAAAGCGCCCGGGCGGTAGTATTGCTGCGAACGCTTCGCCCAGCACCTCAAAGTCGGACTCAAGGTCTGCGCTCGCCATTCCAAACACGGTATAGCTTATATCTTCCTTGTTTATTCCGATTGCCCCCGCCGCTTCGGCGATGGCGCTTTCAACGGCTTTCTTTGCCGCGTCCAAACCTACTGTATGATAGCTCGAACCGGATGATATCCCCTTGGAGAGTATGCGCCCCTGCTCGTCGCCTATCACACAGAGCGTTTTTGACGCGCCTCCGTCCACTCCCGCTATGTATTTCATATCGCACCAACTTTCATATTTGCTACAATAAGCTAAAGGTTTTCAGGCACCCCTTATAAACGCGCTAAGATATTCCTTATTCTCAGCCAGTATATCCTCAAACAGCGCTTTTGCGAGCTTTACATCCCGCACGAGCGGGTTGCTTGCCAGCGCTATAACCGCCTTTTTTACGTCGCCGCTTAATGCAGCTTCGATTGTCAGCCGCTCGTAACACTTTACGTGTTGCACTAGCCCGCTTATCTGCTTAGGAAGCGGCCCATAGGCAAGCGGAGTCGCTCCGTGCCTGCCTATTATGCAGTTGGTCTCCACAACCGCGTCATACGGCAGGCTGGTTATCGCGCCGCGGTTTAACGTATTGACCACATGCATTTCTCCGCTGTCGTTCCATATGCTGTTCATCAGCGCGACTGCGGCTTCGGAATACAGAGAGCCTCCGCGTTTCGATAGCTCCTCGGGCTTTTCGGCCAGAGCTTCGTCGCGATATTTTTCAAACAGCACAGCCTCCGTTTCCCTTACCTCGTCGGCCCTCGTTTTTCCCGTCTGCGCGTATTTTTCCATCTCTTCTTCGAACATGTCGCGCTCAAGGTAATAGTACCGTAAATACGGCGACGGTATCAGGCGAAAAGCGTCGATTACGTCCGCCGGTATTTCGGGTCCGGTGATGTTTTTGACTACCCTTTCCCCTATGCGCGGCAGGTCTCCGGATAGAAGCACGTCCTGCCCGTCCACGAAAAGCTTTCCTATAAAGCTCAGATGGTTGAGCCCGGCAAACATGCAGCGCACGCGCGGTCTATCCATATTAAGCGCTTTGCATATCTCGCGCTCCATGTTAATGGGCACGTTGCAAAGGCCTATGCATTTAACGTCCGTATGAGAGAGAATAGCTTCGGTAATTATGCCCGATGGGTTGGTAAAGTTTACTAGCCACGCGCCCGGGCACTCTTGCTGTATGTCCCGGCACAGAGCAAGCACTTCGGGTATGGTCCTTAGAGCGTTCGCAAACCCGCCCGGGCCGGTTGTCTCCTGCCCTATAACGCCGTATTTTAAAGGTATCTTTTCGTCTTTCGAGCGTGCGGCAAGCCCTCCGGCCCTGAACTGGGATATCACGAAGTCTGCGCCGCTCAGCGCGCGGCGTCTGTCAAGAGAAACGCTTACGTTTACCGGCAGGCGCGCTCTTTTGAACATGCGCTCTAAAAGAGCGCAGATTATTTCAGCCTTTTGCCGGCCTTCCTCTATGTCAACTAGCGCAAGTTCAGTTACGGGGAACGTACCGTAGTTTTTGATTATGCCGTCCGCCAGCTCGGGCGTGTAACTGCTGCCTCCGCCTATTACCGTCAGTTTCATTGCGCACTTCCTTACAGATTTATAGTATCGACATTCATATGCAGATGGTCGCAGCTTAACACCTTGAACGCTTCCGCCTTTTCGCACTGCCGTCCCGCTGCGTACTGTGAGGCCTTGAAATCAAAATACATGCAGAGCCTTTCAAGCATCTCCTTGGAGAACTGGCTCTCGTGCATGGCAAGCGCCTTTTTCTTCATATGCCACGTAGCGTCCACATCGATAAACGTGTTGGGATATGCCGTGCTGTGAAACGCTATGCCGCTGACTTGCCATGGCGCGGTTTGTTCCTGAGTCTTAAAGCCGGGAAACGGGCTGAAAAGGCACGCTTCGGCGGCAGCCATTCCTACCTTCCGGTGATCCGGATGAGCCTCGTATGGCAGGAACGGATCGGGCGCCATTACGATTTCGGGCTTTACGTTGCGTATAATGCTTACGATGCTTTGGCACAGCAGCTTTTCGTCGGGGTAACTTCCGTCGGGAAAGTCAAGGAATATGCATTCCGACACTCCAAGATAAGACGCCGACGCTCTCGCCTCGTTTCTTCGTATCTCAGTTATTTTCTTCAGGCTCGCCGATTCATCCATGCTGCCCATGGAGCCGTCCGTCACCGTCAGATAAGTGACGTTACATCCTTTAGCCGCAAGCTTTGCTATTGTGGCGCCCGCGCCCACCTCGTTGTCGTCCGGATGTGGCTGTATACAAAGAAGGCTGCTGCAGCGCTCAATATCCGGCAAAGGCAGAATATCGCTTATATCCATAAAGGCGTCCTCCGTACGTATTATATGCCAGTATATTATCATATAATATATACGGGTGTCAATTTAACCGGTTTAATTTTTATTATATATATGTTGACTATTACTCTATTTATTCGTATAATAAATACACATTCTGGCACCTTATTTTAATCGGTTTAACTTCTACATGTTCTTGCTGCAATTCTTTTTATAGGAGGGGCAATATGGAAAAGGTCTCTGGTTCTGAGAAATTCGCATACAGCATGGGAGCGTTCGGGCAGAATTTCGCGTACGGGCTGATGATGACGTATCTGATGAACTTTTTAACAGACTCCGTAGGTATCGGTCCCGCCGTAGTCGCAACGCTTTTCCTTGTCGCACGTATATGGGACGCGGTAAACGATCCGCTTACCGGTTTTATCATAGACCGCGCGCGCCTAAAGTCGGGCAAATACCGTCCGTTCATACTCGTCGGCGGAGTGCTGATAGGCGTCGCCACCGTTCTTTGCTTCATCGACCCGGGTCTTGACACAACAGGCAAAGTCGTATACGCATTCGTCACATATCTATTATGGAGCTCGGTATACAGCTTTATGGATATACCGTACTGGTCCATGGCCCCTTCGATGACGGACGATCCTGGCGAGAGGACCCGGATCGTATCCTGGCCTAAAATAACAGCCACAATAGGCTCACTTATAGCCTATGTGGTAACGATACCGCTCGTATCGCTGCTGGGCGGCGGCAACGATTCAAACGGATTCTTCTTTACCGCGTTGATATTCGGCTCTATATGCGCCGGAGGCGCGGTGATTGCGGCCGTATTTACGAAAGAGCGCATAAAGGCGGTTCCAAAGCGGAACGAGAAATTTAAAGATTCGCTTAATCTGGTGGTAAAAAACAAGCCGCTTATATTGGTACTGCTCGTAACTCTTACCTCCGGCATCGCTATTTCCATCAAGCAGACCATTGGGGTTTATTATTTTGATTATATAGTCGGCAATAAGGACCTCGTTTCCATATTCGTAGGCGTCGGGCTCGTACCCATGGTTGCGGCAATGATGCTGACGCCGCCCGTTTCCAGAAAGCTCGGTAAGAAAAAAACCATTATAGCAGGCGGCATATTCGGCGCGGTGTTCAGCGCCGCCATCTATTTCGTGCAGGGCTGGCTGGTATTCGCGTTCAATGCGCTCTCAATGGTGGGCATCGGCGTAATGATGGTAATGACGCTCTCTATGCAGGCTGATACCGTAGAATACGGGGAATGGAAGACGGGCAAACGTTCCGAAAGCATCATATTCTCGATGGGGACATTCGCTACGCTGCTTTCCGGCGCTTTGGGAGGAGCGATACCTGGCTACTGGCTCGAGTGGTCGGGATATGTGGCAAACGCCGCCCAGAACGCTTCCGCGCTTGACGCGATGAACATGATGCTTTCATGGGCTCCGGCAGTCGGGCTCGTGCTCATGGTAATTATAATGCTGTTCTACGACCTTTCCGAAAAGCGCTACGCGCAGATTTTGAAGGAGCTTGAAACCAGAAGGGCTCGAAGCATAACATAGCTCTACGGCGAGCCGGTATTTGAACAACGCGCAATAGTAGGGTATAATGGGGAAACAAACGCACCGGAAAAATTTACGGTTTTCGGGGCGGGCAAACTGATACCGGCTCGTCGGCAGGGAGCGTTTATGGCTGTAAATATTTACGATATCGCGAAAAAGACCGGGCTTTCGGTAGTCACGGTATCAAGGGTTCTTAACAACAACCCGAGAGTAAGGCAAAGTAACAGAATAAAGGTTGAAGAAGCAATTAAAGAGCTTGACTACAGGCCTAACGCGGCAGCAAGGTCTCTTTCCAGTGGAAAGACAGGCATGATAGCGCTCGTTGTTCCGCATCTTGCCGACGCTTTTTTAATTCAGGTAATGTCGTCGGTCGAAAAGGCTTTAAAAGACTGCGAAATGTTTATGGTGGTGGTCTCTGCCGCGAGCGACGCCGACTTCTCCGAAAGCGTATATGCCTCACTCGTAATGGAAGGGCGCGTGGACGGCGTAATAGTGCTTACGCCGGTATATAACACCGATTACTTTTTCGAACTGAAAAAACGCAACATACCCGTCGTACTGCTTGACCAGCACGAGGTCAACCTTCAGGCTCCCACCGTTTCGGTGGACAACTTCACCGGCGGGTATGAAGCCACGATGAGCCTTATAAAAGCGGGCGCACGAAAAGTCGCCCACATTTCCGGCGCTGAACATTTCGAGAGCAGTCAGGAGAGAATGCGCGGCTATATTGAAGCGCTGCGCGACAGCGGCATTGAGCCCGACAGCAAACTTATAGTAAAAGGCAACTTTTCGGTCGCCTGCGGATTTGAAGCGGTTCAAAACTGGGTAACAGGCGGCGGCCTTCCCGACGCGGTGTTTGCCGCAGATGACAATACCGCTTTTGGCGTACTTAACGCGGCGCAATCTTACGGAATATCCGTGCCGAAGCAGCTTGCGGTGATAGGCTACGACGACCACCCGTTTGCGTCCATGCTTCGCCCCCGGCTAAGTACGGTAAAGCAGCCCGCGGAAGAAATAGGCGCTTCGGGCGTACAGCTTCTTATGGATATCATAAACAAAAAGCCGCGCCGCAGTTCAAAGGTCACGTTAAAGCCGACCGTAATACTGCGCGAAACAACGCTTTAATATATTCACACATAAAACAGCGATGTGTACTCACACCGTTCAGGCTGCTGACAAAGTTCATATCTGAAGAGTAAATAGAAAAATAAAAACTAAAACCCGTATATTAACATGGTCATCTGGACTCTGCCAGTGAAGGGCAAATGTTAATTTATAAAATTCTCGCAGAAGCGCCCAGCCGCCCGTACCGTAGGTACAGGCTGGGCAAGACCCGGTGACAAACGTAAGTTTGTCATCGGATTGAGCGATGTGTACTCACACCGCTGTTTTTTTGATGTTAGCAATATCAAACATTTACCGGCTTAATTTACAGTATCTTTCTGCCTTCCGCGTACACCGCTTTTAACTTTATATCCCGGGACATATATATAGCCCTCTCCAGCCGCTCTTCGATGCTTAATACCGGCGTGTTTACCATATGCGCGTCGTCAATTACCACTGCATGAAGCGGAGATCCTGCCTGGAAGCCCGGCTTTTCGCCGAAAAACGAGGCGCCTGCCGACGTCGCAAGGTAAAAGACTTCAGGCACGGTAAGGCTTTTGCCGCCTCTTGCTGATTGGCGCAGCTTTGAGACTCTTATAGCCTTTGCGGCTACGTCCAGCATCGAAAGCGTGCTGCCTCCCGCAACGTCCGAACCAAGCACTGCGGATACGCCCGCGTCCAGCATGCCTCTTAAATTGGCCATGCCGCTAGCAAGGTTGGAGTTGGAATCGGGGCAGTGCGCCATCCAGACGCCGTTTGCCGCCATCAGCGATTTCTCTTTCTCGCTGCTGTGCACGCAATGGGCCATTACCGTTAATACGCCTTTGCCGAAAAGCCCGTACTTCTCATATGCATACCCGTAAGACGCCGCGTCAGGCTCCAGCTGTTTTATCCATTCGACTTCGCTTAAGTTTTCCGACAGGTGCGACTGCACCGGCAGGCCGTACTCTGCCGCCATTTCCCCCAGCGATTTGAGCAGAGCCGGCGAGCACGCTGGAATAAAACGCGGCGTAAGTATTGGCTTTACGTGTTTAAACCTGCCTTCGCATTCCTTCAGCCAGCGTTTCGTTTCGCTTATTGACCGGCCTGTATCCTCGCAAAGCGGCTCGGGCGCGTTCCTGTCCATATTCACCTTGCCGACGTATGCAGTAATGCCCGCGCTTTCCAGTATATCCATCAGCATCAATACTGTATCCGTATGTATAGTGCCGTATACGCAGGCGCGGGTAGTCCCCGCCGCGACAAGCGCCTTTGCGAACGCTTCGTATACGTAAGCCGCATAGCCCGGGTCGCTGTATTTGCTTTCCTCCGGAAACGCGTAAGTTTTAAGCCATTGCAGCAGCTCCATATCAAGGCCGAAACCTGCCATGGCGTACTGGGGCGCGTGCACATGCATATCGCAAAGGCCGGGTATTATAAGGCTGTTGCCGTAATCCGTTACTTCCCCGCCGTATTCGCGCAGTATCTCTTTGACATTGCCGTCCCGTACGACCAGATAACCATTCTCTTTAACGGAAAGCTCACCCGGATTTACCGCATGTACGATATTGCCTTTTAAAACGAAATCCCTCGTCATGGCTGCGATCCTTTTCAAATATATTAACAGATATATAATAATACTATTCATGGCAGGAATAAACAAGTGAAAATGCAACGTCCCTAAAAAAAAGTCTTTAACCTTGATTTTTTTTGTAAGCCGTGATACGCTCAAATAAACAGCATATCCTATAATAGACTTAATATACATTTATACGATATCCGCAGACTTATGTAACAATGCCAGTCAAAAGCCGGTTTAACCCGGCGAACGTTAAGCGAATCGCCGGATGCCGGTATCTTAAAAGGAAGTGAGCTATGCAAAGCGAAAGCAGGTTCTGTGAATATACAGGCGGACAAAGCATATGCAAACCCGTAACCAAGGTGGATCACTGCGAAAAAACAAGCGGCCGCGCGGAATATATCGCGGACGTGCGTATCGAAGGCATTCTTTACGCCGCGATATTCCGTTCGTCAAAGCCTCACGCCCGCATAAACAATATAACGCTTCCCCAAATGGACAAAGGTTATACTGTAATAGATTACCGTGACGTACCCGGAGCCAACGAGCTTAAAGTCGTAACCTGCGAGCAGCCTATATTCGCGGAGCATACCGTCACGTATGTCGGCCAGCCGATACTTATGATAGTCGGGCCGGATGAAAAGAAGGTAAATTCTTATATAGAACAGGTAAGCGCAGATTACACGGATTTAGGCGCCGTGCTCACCATTGACCAGGCCAAAAGCATAATAAACGAATACGGCTATTGCCGCGGAGACGCCGAAGCGGCTTTCGCTGAGGCTGCCGAGGTGTTTACCGAGACTTACGAATCCGGCTATCAGGAACAGGCTTATATAGAGCCAAACGGCGTTATAGGCACCTGCGACGGAGAAACGGTAACGATATACGGTTCTATGCAGTGCCCTTACTATGTGCATGCCGCAGTGATGCACGCATTAGGTTTCCCTGCCGAAAAGGTGCGCGTCGTGCAAGCTACTACGGGCGGCGGCTTCGGCGGCAAGGAGGATTACCCCTCGCTTATAAGCTGCCAGGCGGCTGTCGCTTCATACAAAACCTGCAAGCCCGTGCGCATAATACACAAGCGCAGAGAAGACATGGCCGTTACCACGAAACGCCACCCTTCAAGAATCACGATATCAACGGCATTAAACAGCAGCGGAGAGATAACAGGTATAAAGATAGACACCACGCTGGACGGCGGCGCGTACGACGGTCTTTCCACCGTTGTGCTGCAGCGCTCGCTTATCTGCGCAACGGGCGTATACAATATACCAAACCTGTCCGTGAAAGGCCGCGCCGTTATAACGAATACGGTACCTACCGGCGCGTTTCGCGGCTTCGGCGCTCCGCAGAGCTTTTTCGCGATAGAAACACATATGACCCACCTGGCAAAAAAGCTGAACGTTTACCCGCTGGAGCTTAAGCGCAGGTACCTCGTCCATCAGGGCGACCCTACGCCCACCGGCGGCAGATTTCACGACCCAATTATATTGGAACAGATGATAGCCAAGGCTGACGAGATTTCCGACTATACGAAAAAATACAAAGCGTATGAAAACCAGACGGGACGTTACCGCCGCGGAATAGGCATATCGCTGTTCCTGCACGGCTGCGGTTTTACCGGGTCCGGTGAACGCGATTACATCAAATCTGTCGTACAGCTTTTGAAGCATGAGGACGACACGGTAGAGATACTGGTGAGCAGCGCCGAAATGGGACAGGGAGTAAGGACAACGTTCAGCAAGATAGCCGCGCAGGTTCTCGGCTTGCCGCTGGATAAAGTGATATACAAAAACCCGGATACGAGCAGAGTACCCAACTCAGGGCCGACTGTCGCCTCGCGCTCGATAATGGTAGTCGGGCGGCTCGTTGAAAAGGCTGCGTTAAGGCTAAAAGCCGAATGGCAAAGCGGCCAAAGGCAGCTTATTGAGGAGCATTACGTTCATCCCGACCTTATTCCATGGGATCTCGAGACATTTTCGGGCGACGCTTACCCGACATACGCGTGGGGCGTAAACGTTGTCGAGGTGGAAGTCGATACGATGCTTGCAGAGACAAAACTGCTGGGCACGTGGGGCGTATTTGACGTAGGCACGCCGATAGACAACACCGTAATGCAAGGGCAGATTGAGGGCGGCATGCTGCAAGGCCTCGGATACGCTTCGACGGAAAAGATGGAGTCGGCAAACGGCAAAGTGCTTCAAAGCAGCTTTACCGATTATATAATACCTACCGCGATGGATACCGTGCATTTTGAGACGGTAATGATGGAGAATCCGTACCGCAACGGCCCGTTCGGCGCAAAAGGCGCGGGCGAGCTGACGCTTGTAGGCGCGGCCGCCGCATACACCGCCGCTGTGGAGCATGCCACCGGTGCGAATGCCAACTGCATTCCTCTTACGCCCGAGAAGCTAATGGAGGCTATGATATGATAGAATTTACGCTTAATGGCCGCACTGTTTTTGTGGACTGCGACCCTTCGATGCGCCTTCTCGATATTCTGCGCAGCTCGTTTGGCCTTACCGGGCCAAAAGAAGGCTGCGGCGAAGGCGAGTGCGGCGCGTGCAGCGTACTGCTGGACGGCCGGCTAGTCAACTCCTGCCTTGTGGCGATGGGTAGCATACGCGGCGCCAAAGTAGTTACCATAGAAGGTTTCCGGGAAACAAAACGCTATGCTGCGCTCGAAAAGGCGTTCGCGCAAGCGGGCGCGGTGCAGTGCGGATACTGCACTCCGGGCATGGTCATGGCTGCCGAGGCGCTTCTTTCCCGCAACGCCCATCCAACAGAGCGGCAGATAAGAGAGGCTATATCGGGCAACCTTTGCCGTTGCACCGGGTATAATATGATAGTCGATGCGATACGCGCGGCAAGCGAGGAGGGTGATTTATGGTAGGCTCGTGTTATCCCAAAACGCTGGAGGAAGCGCTCGCCGCAAAAGCCGAGAGTCCGTCGCTTGTTCCTTACGCGGGCGGCACGGATTGGATGGTAAACCGTCGCGACGAAACTCCGCTTTTGTTTCTTAGCTATATCCCCTCGCTGCGCGAGATAACAAATATGCAGGACGGCATAAAAATCGGCGCGTGCTGCACGTACACGCAGCTTTTGGAATCGGACGCGACGCCCGGTATATTGCGGGAGGCAATTATTGAGGTCGCCTCCCCTGCCATACGCAACATGGGTACGCTGGGAGGCAACATATGCAACGCGTCGCCCGCGGGAGACACGCTTCCCGTATTATATATACTGAACGCGCGCGTGGTGCTTGCGTCTGTCAACGGAAAACGCGAATTGCCCATTTCGTCGTTCATTCGCGGCGTGCGCAGCATAGACCTTAAGCCTGACGAGCTTCTCGAAAGCATAATCATACCAAACGCGGAAATTACGCGCACGTACTATAAAAAAGTAGGCGCAAGGCGCGCTTTGGCGATATCTAAAGCGTCGTTCGCTGCGGCGATGCGTGTGGAAAACGGTGTTGTAACGGCTATGCCCATTGCGTTCGGCTCCGTGGCGCCCACCGTAGTGCGTAGGCCGGAGATAGAATCCGTGCTTATCGGAAAGACGCCCGCTCAAATCCGCGACATGAAAGACAATATAGCGGACATGTACGGGCCGTATATAACGCCCATAGACGACCAGCGCTCGACCGCCGAATACCGCAAGAGAGTATGCCTTGCTCTGTTACATGATTTTCTCTCGCAGCTGAGCTGACTGATACGAGGTAATAAAATGGCTGTAGATAAGAAATATTTACCGGATGTTGAGGCGATATTATCGCACAGGTATGATAACGGCGCCGACTACTGGACCACTCCTGACAAACGTTTAATAAAAGGTTCTCCCTTCACAACCCTTAACAGCGTGCTTTTTCTGTTGGAATTGGGCATGGACCCTTCTGAGCCCTTGCTAAAAGAATGTGCCGACCTGATATTCAGCACCTGGAGAGAGGATGGAAGGTTTAAATTAGCCCCTAAAGGTTCTATTTATCCATGCCATACCATTTATGCTGCCGAGGTATTGTGCTATATGGGATATGCTTCCGACGCAAGGCTGCAAAAAACCTTCGAGCATCTTTTTGATATACAGCATACGGACGGAGGCTGGCGCTGCAACAAGTTCTTTTTTGGCCGCGGCCCGGAAACAGAGTATTCAAACCCTTTTCCGACGCTTCTCGCATTGAATGCATTTCGCTTCAGCGATTATCTGAACAGTGCGGCGCTTGACAAAGCTGTGGACTTTCTGCTGGAGCATTGGACTATAAAGAAGCCTATCGGCCCGTGCCACTATGGAATCGGCAAATTGTTTATGCAGGTAGAATATCCTTTCTATAACTACAACCTCTTTATTTACGTATACGTTCTGTCGTTCTATGACCGCGCAAAGAAGGACAAGCGGTTTTTGGAAGCGTTGGAAGCGCTGCAATCTAAAATGGTCGATGGGCAGATTGTCGTCCAGCGCGTCGCTCCGAAACTTGCCCGGCTTTCTTTCTGTGAAAAAGGCAAGCCGAGCGAGCTGGCAACATTGCGCTACAACGAAATCATAAAAAACCTCGGCGGAATCGGATAACGGTTATTCCGCTATATATCGCCTAAATTTAAGAGGCAAGCCGTCATGGCCTGCCTCGTTTTAATTATTAAGCTTAACCTTTACCGTTCTTCGCGGAAATAGTTCTGGCCGCAGCTCGCGGGCTGCTGGTTTTCCTTATACCGGCGCACCGAGCTGATTATCAGCACCAGCGCAGTAACGATAAACGGCAGCATATCGTATATCGCGTTGGGCATAGGAAACAGCGATTTCGGTATGTAGAACTTCAGCACCGAGCAAGCGCCGAACACAAAAGCACTCAATATTGCCTTTGACGGCTTCCAGCTTGCGAATATTACGAGCGCAACGGCTACCCAGCCCTGTCCGTTTACGCTGTTGGGCAGCCATACGCCGCCGTTCGTTATCATAGAAGCGTACGCGCCGCCTATGCCGCATATACCGCCGCCCAGCATCACGTGCAGGTACTTTAATTTTTTAACGTTGATGCCCGCCGCGTCCGCCGCCGCAGGGTTCTCACCAATAACGCGCGCGTGCAGTCCGGCCGTGGTACGGCTGAAATAAAAAGCTAGTATCAGGGCTATCACAACTCCCAGATATACGAACATGTTATATGAGAACAAAAGCGGCCCGGCGACGGGTATGTCGCTTAAGCCAGGAATATTAATGTTCGCTATTTGCGCATTTATCGTTTCGCCCAGCTTCAATACTTTTTCAGGAGCATTATTAAGCATAAGCTCGCCTACAAAATTTGAAACGCCGACGCCGAATATCGTAAGAGTTAAGCCGGTGACCGTCTGATCGGCCATGAATGTGATGGTGATTACTCCGTAAATAAGTGCACCCAATGCGCCCGCGGCAAACGCCGCGATAAGCGCCAGCACGATGTTATCAGACGCAAGGCCTATCATAAAGCCGCAGCATGCGCCCAGCGACATCATGCCCTCTACGCCCAGGTTAAGATGGCCTACGCGTTCGTTGCATATTTCACCCAGAATTCCAAACAGCAGTGGCGTGCCCGCCAGCATAGAATTGGCCAGAAAATCGACGATATTCATACTTTTCTCCCACCTTTGCGTCTGAATGAAAACTTATAGAATATGAAGAACTCGCAGGCAAGCACGAAGAACAGTATTATGCCCTGAATTATGTTTGCCGAATACGTGGATATGCCATACGTGGACTGCATTACGCTGGAGCCCTTCTCCAGTATGCTGAAAAGGAACGATATAATAAGTATGCCAAAGGGGTTAAGGTGGGCAAGCCATACGACTATTATAGCCGTAAAACCTACGCCGCCCGCTACCGCAGTGGCCAGCGTGTAGTCCGAGCCCGAAGACTGCACCATACCCGCCACGCCCGCTATTGCGCCGCTTATGAACATTGTGCGCAGCACTACCTTCTTAACGTTTATGCCCGCGTATGTCGCGGTGGATTTGCTCTCGCCCACTACGCTTATCTCATAGCCGTGTTTCGTATATTTCAAATAGACAAACACTGCCGCAACGAGCACCAGCCCTATAAGCCAGCCTATCT
Organism: Bacillota bacterium; assembly: GCA_023415915.1. GTDB lineage: Bacteria > Bacillota > Clostridia > Christensenellales > SZUA-584 > DTFZ01. The sequence continues at coordinate 28,376 of JAEZIZ010000025.1, forward strand.
GTATGCCGAAAAGCTTATCCAATTGCGCGTTATCTACAAACCGCGATATCTTCGGGAACCCCTGGGAAGTCGGGTCTGCCCACGGGCCGTCGCGCAGCAGCACTATTATGTTGAGCGCTATATAGTTAAGCATCAGCGTCAGCAGCGTTTCATTCGTGTCAAACTTCACCTTGAAAAAGGCGGGGATAAGCCCCCACAGCCCGCCGCCTATCGCGCCCGCAATAAACATTATAAGCATCAGCAAAGCGTGAGGCAGGTCGCTGCAAAACAGCGCGAAGTAAGAGGAGCATATAGCGCCCGCAATTATCTGCCCCTCTCCGCCGATATTCCAGAACCTCATTTTAAAAGCAAGCGTTACGCCGAGCGACGATATAAGAAGCGGTATCATTATCTTGATAGTCGCCTGAAAAGCCATTTCGCTTCTGAAAGCGCCTGAAACGATAGTACCGTACAATTCAAAAGGGTTGTGGCCTATAGCGATCATAAAAAGGCCGCCGGCTATGAGCGCGAGCAATACCGAACCAAGGCGCAACAGCAGCGACTGTTTCGGACCAAGTTCGTTGCGTTTTTCTACATGCACAAACGGCTCTTTTGATTTAAGCTTTTTAGTTTGCATTGACTGATACCTCCTCGAAAGAAGCTCCCGTCATCAAAAGGCCGATCTGTTCTTTTGTAACGTTGCGCGGGTTAACTATGCCGGTCACCTCTCCGTGGCAAAGCACCATTATCCTGTCGGCAAGCTCCATCAGCACGTCGAGGTCCTCGCCGACAAACATAACGGAAACGCCCTTCTCCTTCTGAGCGTTCAAAAGATCGTATATCGTATATGAAGAGTTTATATCAAGGCCGCGTACGGGATATGCCGTGATAAGTATGACTGGATTTGATTCTATCTCCCGCCCTATAAGCACTTTCTGAACATTGCCTCCCGACAGGCGGCGTACAGGGAAGTCAATCGAAGGCGTCTGCACCTCCAGCTTTTCGATAAGCCTTTCGGCAAGCTCCCTCGCGGGCCGCCGGTCTACAAAGAACGATTTGCCTTCGTTATATGTTTTAAGCAGCATGTTGTCCGCCATGCCCATCGAGCCGACGAGCCCCATGCCCAGCCGATCTTCCGGCACAAACGCGAGCCTTATGCCCAGCTTTTGTATATCATACGGAGTCTTTCCCAGTATATCCTCGTCGCGCAGCCTGACGGTACCGCTTTGTGCGCGCACAAGCCCCGTGAGCGCTTCGCACAGTTCTTTCTGTCCGCTTCCGGCAATGCCCGCTACGCCGAGTATCTCCCCCGTGAACATTTCAAAGTTGACGTCTTTTATTCCCCTCGTGCCGTCAGGTTTGTTAGCGGTTAAAGCCTTTACTTCGAGCACCTTTTCCTTGTCGCGCGTTTCCGGCCGCTTTATGTGAAGGTTTACGGCCCGCCCTACCATAAGCTCGGTAAGCTGAAGCTCGTTAGTCTCGGACGTTATCACCGTTCCTATGCTCCGCCCTTTGCGAAGTATAGTCACACGGTCGGATATCTCCATCACTTCACCGAGCTTGTGCGTTATTATTATTACCGCGCAGCCTTGCTCTTTCATCTTTCTTAGTATGACAAACAGCTTTTCCGTTTCCTGAGGCGTCAGCACCGCGGTAGGCTCGTCCAGTATGAGTATGCGCGCTCCTCTGTAAAGCAGCTTTAAAATCTCCACGGTCTGCTTTTCGCTTACCGACATGTTGTATATCTTTTTTTCGGGGTCTATCTCGAGATTGAATTTTTTACACAACGACAATATCTTCTCTTTCAACTGCTTTGGCTTTAAGCGTTTTTCCCGCATGCCGAGTACTATATTGTCCATTGCGCTGAGTACGTCCACCAGCTTGAAATGCTGATGTATCATGCCTATGCCGAGTTCAAAAGAATCGGCGGGCGAGTTGATATGTACCTGCCTGCCTTCCACAAAAATGCTGCCCGCATCCGGATGGTATATTCCGGAAAGCATGTTCATCAGCGTAGTCTTACCCGAGCCGTTTTCTCCGAGCAATGCCAATATCTCGCCAAAATGAACGTCGAGATCTATGCTGTCGTTTGCAAGTACTTTGCCAAAAGATTTCGATATGCCTCTGCACTCTATTGCAAGGCGCCCATCCTCATTTGCTGTTCCCACGGAATCCATATCCCACCTCATTGTCTTTTTACACCCCAGCAATTCGCGAGACTGCCGGAGCCCCCGATGCCGCCACTCTTGCCTTACGGCTTGCCGAGGGTATAACAAACTGACAGTATTCATTATATACTAACACATAGCATTTTTAATAGTAAAAAGCGTCAAAAAGAACAAACTTTTTGACGCTTTCACACTATATCTTAATCATGCTTTAATTATTCGGCTATAACATTCTCGAAATACCAGTTGAGTTTGCCGGTAATCGTCGCATCGTCCAGCGTTTTGCCGTCTTCGCCTATGGTCTGACCGTCGTTCGTCTTAATTGCGCCGTCAAATACGTTGAAGCCTTCGTTCGATATTTTAGCCTTGGCAGCGTCAATGGCTTCCTGCGTTCCGTCGGCAGCGAAATCGCTCAGCGCCGTAATGCCTACCATGCCCTCTTTCATGCCGCCGAAGTAGTTCGCGTTATCCCATTTTCCTTCAACGAGCGCCTGAACAGCCGCAGTGTAGTATACGCCCCAATCCCAGACGACGGAAGTGATTGTCGCTTTAGGAGCGTCTTTGGACATATCCGAATTGTATCCTACGCCCCATACGCCGGCTTTTTCAGCTTCGAGCTGCGGGTTGGGAGTATCGCAGTGCTGGCCTATAACGTCGCAGCCTAAGGAAATCAGGGCTTTGGCGGCGTTGCTCTCACCATTCGGGTCATACCAGCTGTTGGTGACCTTTACATAAACCTTAGCGTCCGGATTAGCTTCCTTTACGCCTATAGCGAAAGCGTTAAGGCCGCCGGTGACTTCGGAGTTGTCTTTGCCCATTGCGGCTACATAGCCTATCTTGCCGGACTGCGTCTTCATGCCCGCGGCTATACCTGAGAGGTAGCGAGCCTGATAGATACGGCCAAAGTAGTTGTTGAAGTTTTTGTCGTTGCTCTTGTAGCCTGACGCGTGCGAGAATATAACGCTCGGGAACTCTTTGGCGAGCGCTTCGCACGTATCCATATAGCCCCAGCTCGTAGCGAATATTATCTGGCAGCCTTCCTCAACGCATTCTCTCATCGCAGATTCTATAGCGGCAGGGTCCGTGTCGTTAACGTTGATCTTGCGGTCTATTTGCTCGTCCTTAAGGCCGAGGGTTTGCTGCATCTTAACAATGCCCTGATCGTGCGCGTAGGTGTAGCCCGAACCCGCGGACGGGTCTCCGATGTGTATAACGCCGACCTTCAAATCCTCTTTTGCGACAGCAGGCATAACACCTGTTCCGCCTGAAGCGGGCGCATCCGAAGGAGTCTGCGGAGATTGCTGTCCGCAGCCCGCGAACACAAAGGCCACCATCAGCAGTGCAAGCACAAGCACCAATACTTTTTTCATATGTATCCCTCCTGAAAAATTATTAAAATGTGAAATTCGAACCGGTTTATTCTTATCTCACAAATTATTGCTGTTGCCTATGGTCTTTCCAGAATTATATGAATCCCAACCGTTAAACTGCTCATCTTTGCATATGCAATATAAAAAACAAAGATCATCCTTTTTAGAACATCTTTGTCTCTAATTTTGTAAAAAGCGTAGCATAAAAATAACGGAAATACAAGTGCATTTTCAAACGATGCGAGCCAAAATTAATTTAATGTTCGGTTAAAAAGTAATATTAATTGCCCGGCAAACAAAGGGGGCATTTAGCTGCTGCCCGCGTTTCCCGGAGCAATTTCTGCTTCATCTTTTTGGTCGATGTAATTATACAGCGTATACTTCGATATGCCGAAGTATTTTGATACCCTGTCGCTGGATTTTGTTATAAGGAAAGCGCCTTCGTCGTAAAGAAACTGTATCGCGCGTATCTTGTCTTCCCTGTTCATTTGAAATACCGGCTTGCCAACGAGACGCACCGACTGTTCGATAAGCTCTTCGAGCAGTCCGTGCACGCTGTTGCTTATCTTTTCGGGTTTTTCCACTTCGTTAGTGCTCAGCAAGCCTTTTATCGCATGGTCCATCATCATAAAGTTCGTGATATCGTAATTTATGCCAAGTATGCCCACCGCATTGCCCGAGTCGTCGCGTATGTATATAGTGCTGGATTTTAATACCCTTCCGTCCTCAGTTTCCGTCAGGTAGTTTATGCGGTCGTGGAGTTCCTCGGGCTTTTTCTTAAGCGCTTCCAGCACTACCTTGGACGCGCCTTCTCCCGCGCTGCGGCCAGTCACATGCCCGTTCTCGATATAAACTATGCTGTGCTCGGGGTCTTTGGTAAGATCGTGTATCACAACCTCGCAGTTCTCGCCGAAATGCCTCGCTATGCCCTTGGCAAGCTGTTCCCAGAACGGCTGAGCGAAAGTCATATGCATGCCATTACTCCTTTCCTGCGAAGGGATACGCGCCGTACCACACTATATCGCGGTAGTTCTTCATATCAGTATCCCCCTCCGTGCTGAACACGAGAACCGAAGACGTATCATCTAGGCCAATTGAGCGCGCAAGCTCTTTTTCATGCCGCATGACGTAATCTATAAACCCCGTGCCTATCGCGCCGGATTCCCCCGATACCACGCGCTCGTCTCCGCTCAGCGGGTTTCCCAGTATGCGCATGCCGTTTGCCGCCAGCGCGTCGTCGCACGAGAAAAAACCGTCCGCGAAGCTGCGTATTATCTCCCACGAAACAGGGTTGGGAACTCCGCACGACAGCCCGGCCATTATGCTGTCCAAGTCTCCTTCAACGCTGCGCGGCCTGCCGTCCCCGGCGAGTCCGGATTCGTAGAAACACGCAGCCTTATGCGGCTCCAGCGTGTAAATGCGCGGGCAGCGCTCTTTGTAGTGGTTCACTATAACGCCCATAACGGCCGCGGCCATAGAGCCTACGCCAGCCTGAAGGAACACATGAGTAGGCGTTGTATCGCCAAGCTGCGCTATGGCTTCCCTCGCCATTGTGGAATAGCCCTGCATTACCCATACGGCAACCCGCCCGTCGCCTTCGCTCGCCGTGTCGGGCACGACTTCCCAGCCTTTTTCTTTGGCAAGGCGGTTCACTTCGCGCACGCACCAGTCGTAGCTGTAGTCGGAAACTACTACCGTGCCGCCCAACGCCTCTATCGCGGCTATCCTGTCATGTGCGGTACCTTTTGGCATATACACAACTGACTTCTGGTTGAATTCGTTCGCCGCCCATGCCACGGATTTGCCGTGGTTGCCGTCCGAAGCCGCTGCGAAAACGAGATCGCCTAATCTTTCCTTCACCTCGCGGGATTTCAGGTAGCCGAAATCTATGTCGTCTATCGATGCGCTGAGCTTGGCGCATATGCTGTTCGCCACCGCGTACGCGCCGCCCAGCAGCTTAAAGGCTTTAAGCGTGCCGCGCTGCGACTCGTCCTTTACAAAGAAGCTGCCAAGCCCCGCACTTTTCGCAAACGCATTAAGCGGCACAAGAGGCGTCTCGTTGTACGCTTTTCCCATCGAACGGTGAAAGCGGTACACCCTCTCCGTCTGCTGCCGCGAAAACAGCTCCGTCTCCGGCGAAAACGCTCTGTTCTTTTTTGTGTTGGGCGCGAACTTTATATAATCCATACGCTTTCAGCCTTCCGCAACAGCTTTGTTGAATTGCTCAATAAGTTCGTCAAGAGCAGCCGCGGCCTTGGGAATATCCGTCCAATAGCTGTCGTCTTCCCACTGCGCTAGTATCTCTTCGTACGTCTTGCCCTGCTGCTCCACCCACGTGTAATATTTCAAGTTATGCACCGCCTTGCGGTCATAGTAATTGAGCTCTTTTACGTAATCGACGCCCAACCCGTCGAAATACCGCGCGTTTACCTCATGCGCCGCATATTCGTCGAACTTGCCCCTTTCCTCATTGAGCTCTGCAAGGCGGCTGCGGTACATGTCTATTGAATCCGTAAGTATCGTAACGACAACGTCGTTCTCGTTAAGCTCGAAGTATTTGGCATATTTTATCGCCGCTATTATATTCGCCGCTCCCGAAATGCCTATCCACGGCAGCCTGTCTATCGTCTCCTGCTTAACGCCCTTACATCTGAGCAGCTTTATGCCCTCTTGTTCATTGAACATGCGTATCCACTGCATCGGTATTTCGTCGTCCACGTCTATTACTACGTCAGTATTTTTGGTGTTGTGTATCCACGGTATATGCTTGTCGCCTATTCCCTCTATCCTGTGCGCGCCGAAACCGTTCATATATATAGTCGGGCACTGCAGCGCCTCGGACGCGGCTATGCGGCTTTTGGGGAATATCTTCTTTAAGTAATCTCCCGCGGCTATAGTGCCCGCCGAGCCTGTAGCGCTGATATATCCGTGGAAGTTCGATTTTCCGCCCATTTCCTTTTTCAGCACGCTTTCAATTGCTTCGCCCGTTACCTCATGGTGCCAGAGATAGTTGCCGAATTCCTCGAACTGGTTGAATATCATCAGGTCCTGTCCGGAATTCCTAAGCTCCCAGCATTTGTCGAATATCTCTTTAACGTTGCTCTCCGTACCCGGCGTTTTTATAGTCTCGCCCGCAACGGTCTTAAGCCATTCGAAGCGTTCGCTGCTCATGCCCTCGGGCAGTATCGCAATTGACTCGCACCCAAGCAGCGCCGAGTCGTACGCGCCGCCGCGGCAGTAGTTGCCGGTGGAAGGCCATACAGCTTTTTGTGTCGTGGGGTCGAACTGGCCGGTAACAAGCCTCGGCACGAGGCATCCGAACGCAGCGCCCACTTTATGCGCGCCCGTGGGGAACCATTTACCGCTGACCGCTACTATTTTGGCTTTTACGCCCGTTATCTCACTCGGCATCACGATAAAATTAACGCCGCCGTAAAGTCCGCCTTTTTCTACCGGCTCGTTTTTCCACGTTATCCTGAAAAGGTTCAGCGGGTTGATGTCCCATAACCCTACCTCCGTTAATCTCTGTTTTACGGAATCGGGTATAAGAGCGGGATTCTTCATCTGCGCCAGCGTCGGTATTACTATACCTCTCTCTTTTGCCCTGCTCACCGCCCGCTTAAGCCTTTGCTCGTTTACCGTTAAATCTATAAGATTGTACTTGCTCATTTTTGCCCTTCCTTTACTCTAAATTGATCATAAATCCAACATTGGCCGGCTGCGTTTTATAAAACGCCCCCTTGCCTTAGCGCCTATATATTCATTGCCCCGCACTATGACTTCCCCGCGGGACAGAACCGTGTCGACGGAGCACA
>JAEZIZ010000032.1 GCA_023415915.1 Bacillota bacterium
CCGCAAAGCATAAGCTCATTACAAATGCAATAAGAGCGCAAAGAGCAGCAAGTTTTGTGTTTCTCACGCGTTTGTACCTCTGCATGAATACTTGGATGATAAAAAAGGAAAGTATTTACTGTATGGACGATACCATAAAATGGAGAGCATAGCAAGAGTATACCAGCTAACACGCAGGGGCAGTCGTTGGGTTGCCAGAAACGGTATACAGAAGGCTGGCGTCCACACCCTTACGTCGCCTGGCGGCGCCGCCTCCCCTGAGAGGGGAGGCTTTACAACATGAAGCGGATGTTAACGTACGCTTTTTTATTATATTTGGTGTCAAGTATACTTGACAAATGCGCCGCGGCGCGCTATATTGATGTCAAGTAGACTTGACATCAGAAAATGGTGATACCTAAACTATAATGACCGGATCCCCGAAAAGCCGTGAGACTTTTTGGGGTGAAGACCGGGGTCCCCGAAAAGCCGTGAGACTTTTTGGGGTGATAACCGGGGTCCCCGAAAAGCCGTGAGACTTTTTGGGGTGAAGACCGGGGTCCCTTAAAAGCCGTAAGGCTATTTGGGGTGGTGAATGGAGGTGCTTGCTTGAACAACAGAGTAAGGGAACTGCGCGAGGCGGCGGGACTGACGCAGGCGGCGCTCGCGCAACTGACGGGGGTTTCCAGGCAGACGATAAACGCGATAGAGACGGGTAAATACGACCCGTCGATATGGCTTGCGTACGCGCTTTCGAAGGTGTTCGGAAAGCTTATCGAGGATATATTCATATTCGAGGAGGGCCAAAAGAATGGTAAAAAGCAATAAGTTAAGGCGGTTGTATCTGATATACACACTCATACTGACCGAGCTGTTTATAGCCGTATGGATAATATGCGCGGGCTTCGTGCAGGACGCGCTCGCGGTTACCGTTCTGCGGATAGTGGGGGCTGCGGCAGCGGTGATTGCGCCCGCCGTGATATACGCATTATACAGGCGGCTAAAAAAAGACAATCAGACTTCGAGCGACGAGCTTGAACAGCTGATGCTCACAAAAGGCTTTGCGCTGACAGGATTTGTCGCGATTACTCTCGCGCCCGCGGTAGCGCTGCTATCGTTCATATTCGGCGGCGCGGCGGGGTATATAACGCTCGGATATATGGCGGTATTGGGAGGCACGCTGAAGTGCTCCGTGTATTACTACCATAAAAAGTTTTAAGGGGGCATAAGTATGGCCGTTATCGAGACGAAAGGGCTTACGAAATACTACGGAAGCAGCCGCGGCATAGTCGACGTGGATCTGTCGGTGAACGAGGGCGAAATCTACGGCTTTATAGGCCCTAACGGCGCGGGCAAATCGACGATGATAAAGACGTTGCTCGGCATGATATTCCCGACAAGGGGCAGCGCCGACATATTCGGGCTCGACTGCGTGAGGCACTCGCACGTCATAAAGCGGCAGATAGGGTACGTACCGAGCGAGGTAAGGCTGTACGAGGATATAACCGTGCGGCGCATGCTTAGGTTTTCCGACAGCTTTTACCCTGGCGCAGGCGAAGAGTACACGCGCGCATTTATGGATGCTTTTGAGCTGGAGCCTGACAAAAAAATAGGGGAGCTTTCCTCGGGCAACAAAAAGAAAACGGCGCTTGTGGCAGCGCTTGCCTCGCGCCCTAAGCTGCTTATACTCGACGAGCCCACCAACGGGCTCGATCCGCTGATGCGCCGCACGCTTTTCGACGCGCTGCTAAGTGAGCAGCAAAAGGGCGCCACGGTGTTCCTTTCGAGCCATAACCTCGACGAGGTGGAGTCGCTCTGTTCGCGCGTGGCGATAATACGCGAGGGAAGGATAGTGGATATAAAGAAGATAAGCGAGCTTTCCGCCGCGGGCGGCAAGAGAATAAGAGTAAAAGGCGGCAAACCCGATATCACGGAGCGCGTGCAAAACGTTAAGCGCGCGGGCGACACGCTGGAGTTTACCTACCGCGGAAGCACAGCAGAGCTGCTTGCCATGCTCTCGTCGTGGGGCGTTGAGGACTTCACCGCCGAGGACATAAGGCTCTCGGACGTATTCATGTCCTACTATAAGTAAGGAGGCGAACTATGAACATTTACGTTATGGATATAAGGCGCAGCCTTAAGTCTGTGATTATCTGGACGGTATCTACCGCGGCCATATTCGCGCTTGTTATATCCCTTTACACCATAATGCTCAATTCGGATTTTATCGAACTGATGGAAGCAAAGCTGGAGCTTCTGCCGAAGGAGCTGCTTGACATGCTCCATATGTCGGGCGAGGACATAAGGGAGCTGCCTTCGTATTTCGCGTGGATATTCCAGTTCGTGCTTATGGCGGCGTGCCTTAACGGTACGATAATAGGCATAAACGCGCTTGCACGCGAGCAGAGCGAAGGCACGATAGAGTTTTTATGCGCAAAGCCGGTGCGCCGCAGCAGCATAGCAGCCGCAAAGCTCGCAGCAGCCTGCACGGAGTATGCCATATATTTCGTAACAGTCGGCTTAGCGGGAGCGCTGGCGTGCGTATTCGTTAAACCGGCGGAGTTTGATAGTGCTGATATGCTCGCCCGAGTCGCCGCGATGCTGCTGGGCGGCTTTATCGCGGGACTGGTATACCTGTTTCTCGGCTTGCTCGTCTCTGTATTTTTACAGCGCGCGAGGGCGGCGGCTTCGCTGGCCGTAGGCATATTCTTTATAACTTATGTACTTGGCATGCTGCCATCCCTCGGAATTCTTGAGTTTTTGAAGTGGGTGTCGCCGATGAACTACTTTGCGCCGAGCGAAGTTGTTGTAGCGGGCGGCATAGAATGGGGCAACGCGCTCGTTTGCATAGCAATAATGGCGGCATGCGCCATAGGGGCTTTTACTGTGTACAGGAGGAAGGACTTTCTCGTATAGCGCATCGACAGGATTTATAGCGCGGGGCGGCATTTATGCCGTCCTGTTCTTATATATCGGAGCGGTAATATCTCTTAAGAAACGGACGGCTGCCGTAAAGCTGCCCGCCAATTTGAACTGCTCATGCGTCATTACAAAAAGCCCCCCGAAAGTTCATAAACATCGGCGTTTGCTTCATACATTTAAACGAGTCTATTATATGAAACGGGCTTGAGAGATGAAGAAAGTATGCTTGCTGGTTTTACTTTTA
>JAEZIZ010000050.1 GCA_023415915.1 Bacillota bacterium
TACAAGAGCTAGGAATGTCGGTTCCCGTTTCTCTGACGACCTAGCGATCATACTACTTTACGGGTTGTGTTTACAACCTTCTTTTTTGTACACTTTTTTCTCCTCTGTTTTCATAGCAATGACAACATAAGCTTTCATCAATAAAAGCTTGGTTTTACAGTATTGGATACTTTTGTCATTCAGAGCGCAAGCGAAGAATCTTAAATTTCTGTTTGTTTATTAAAAAGGCCTTGGGACATTTTATATTATTTCAAAATCTTTTTCAACGCTGAAGCTATCCGTTTCTCTTTTTTAATTATAATAAAAATGACGCCCGTTAAAGTCATTTTAGTCCGGTTTCCCGCGTGAACAAATCAGTATTTTATCGCCTTGCGTATTATGGCGCCCTTCATTTTCTTAGTTATCCTTTTGCCGCGCACTATCATTGAGTCAAGGTCGAAGGGGTATTTCGTAAGTATCTCGTAGCCGTCCTTTGTTACAAGCACTGTATCGGAATGGCGGAATCCCCCTATATCGTCAAAATACAGCGCCGGCTCTACGCTTATCACCATGTTTTCTTCCAGTACGTCGCTGCTCCCGCGGGAAAGCCACGGCTGTTCGTGGTTGCCAAGCCCTATGCCGTGCCCCGTGCGGTGTATGATATTGCCGCCGTAGCCCTTGTTTTTGAAAAAATCCTGCGTAGCCGCGTCAATATCCGAGCAGGAAGCTCCCGGCCTTATCATGCCGAACGCTATCTTTCTCGCTTCCATCACTGTCTCGAATAGCTCCCTGTCCCTTTGGCAGGGATCTCCCAGGAATACTGTGCGCTCGCACTCGGCAGCGTAACCGTTAACCCGGTTGTAGCTCATCAGCACTATGGGGCCGTCGCCCATTGCCGTGCGGAAGTCGGGCACGCTGTGCGGCTGCGAGCTCTTCGGCGCGGGCCACCCCGCCGTAAGAAAACTGCAGTTGAGATAATCATACTCTCCCTCTTTTATTACTCCGGTCTGCAGCTTTTTGGCGGGCATCACGGTCTCGATTACAGAGCAGCCCCGGTATATGCTATTATGCAGCTTTTTCATGCCGAGGTCCGTCCATGCCGCCGCTCGCTTTATCGCCTCTATCTCCTCCGGTTCCTTTACCATGCGCATACGGAGTATCGCGTCGGACACGACCGTTTCTTTTACTTTAAGCAGATTAAGCTTAGCTACAGAGAAGTCGGGCTCTACGGCAACGTGAGCGCAGTGCGCAAGCATCTCATTAAGCTTGTCGTACCAGTTTTGGCCTTCTACCGAAGGATATTCGAAATAATAGCTTATGCTGCCATAGTTCTTTACCTTTTTCATATGCTCATATTCGAGATAAGGAACTATAAGGTCATAAGGGCCTTTTTGTTTCACGACTATGAAAAAGGGGCGCTCAACAGGCTGGTAGGACGCTCCGGAGAAATAGTATATGGAATCCTGCGTCGAGATAACAAAAGCATCAAGCGACGCTTCCCTCATGTATTCCTGCAGCTTGCAAAGCCGCGCTTCATAGTTATAGCCCATAAATTAATCCTCCGCCGCTCAGCTGATATTTATTTGTTCATTGTGGTATTTTAATAATTTAAATTTATCATGTTGCATAATACGTTGTCAAAGCGGGATGTATAATAACGCCATGCCCGCATTCGAATCAAATCAGGAAAAACAGGGGCCCCCGTGCGGCTTGGACAGGGTGGACGGGAGCATGCGTTGCTTAAAAGCAAAACGGAGCAAAGCGCACTTTGCTCCGACGATTGTTTACACTAATTCAATTTACGTTTTTTCAAAACTATGCAGCCCGCCATCACAGCAGCGGCAATGCCCGCCAGTCCGGCTATCACCCAAAACACCGGGAAATCACGGTCTGCCGATTGCGCGTCAACGGTGACAGGCTGGCCTTGATCGATTACGCTGATGCGTAAAGACGCAAGCGGAACCCCTTCGTCATCCACCGCTATAAATATCAGCTCTCCTTCTTCGTTCAGATCTTCTTTCGATACTTCTAATTGTACTTTACCGCTACTGCCCTCAATTCTGATTTGCGTACCATTTTCAAACCGGATTGCTTTTGTCCCAGCCGGAAGAGAAGAGGCGCCAAATTCAATCAGTATCGTTCCCGAAGCCGTATTCTCCCTGATTAATGTAGCCTTCAGGCTGCGTGACTCGTACGCCGTATCCTTATAATCAACGTTATAATCAACGTTGTCGGATACCTGAGGCGCAGATTGACCGCCCGATGGCATGGGAGTCGGGTTCGGTGTGGGCTTCGGCGGTACGCTCGCCTCAGTTTCATTCTGCAACGGCGTATCCTTTTCAATAACCGCGACAAAAACGACGCCGTACTGCGCGCTCAACGGATTATCCCCGGAATGATACTGGTCAGCTTCACAGGTTACCTTCACATCGGTGATATCCTCGTCATAATCCTTTGTCGATTTTCCGGCAAGTGTCAATATTACCGTATGCGCGTCGGCCCTGGTGATGCTGCCTATAGATACGCCGATTGGCAGATTTTCAACCGTCCAATGCTGAGCGTCAATATCCCTGGCAAATTGCCCGCCCGATATTTTAACCGTAATAGTCCCGCCGTTTTCTCGCCCTTCCTTTATTCCGCTGTCCGAAAGCGTCAGCACTTCCGGGTCGTCCACGGCTTTGATTACGATTCCGGAAGCCGTCAGAGGTATTCTCAGCGTGCCGGTATATTCATCAGGCGTACAGGAAACGGAAATACCGGTCATATCTTGATCAAAATCAATATCCGCATTGCCCGCTAATTTTATCACAACGGTATGCCCGTCAATTCGCGTCACCGTTCCTTTTTCTACGCCTGAAGGCAAGCCGGTCACCGACCAATTCTTCGGGTTAACCGGGTTGGCGAAAATACCGCCGCTCAGCGTGACGCGGATCATCTCTCCGTCTTCAGCGCCTTCGGTAATAAGGCCGTCGTCACTGATCGCTATTGACTCCGTATCGTTTATGGCTGTAAACCGCACGCCGGTGCCGCTGGTGAGTGCTTCCGTGCCGGAACTGTCTTCATATTCATCTGCGGCGCACACCACGCGCATGGCGGTGATATCGGTGTCATAGTCTTCTTCAGCAACTCCTGAAAGCCTGAGCGCTACCGTATTATCGTCTATTCGCGTCACAGCTCCTATACGAATGCCCGCAGGCTGACCTGTTATTGACCAATTTGCCGGATTGACCGTGTTGGAAAATACGCCGCCTGTGAGCGTTGCCGTAATAATCTCCCCGTCTTCCGCCCCTTCGATGATCAGCCCGTCGTCCGAAATCGACAGTGTTTCCGCATCGTCGACCGCTTCAAACCGGACGCCTGTATTACATATGAGCGGGCCGCCGCCCGTATTATCCATATATTCTTCTGCCGTACAGGTAACACTCACATCTGTGATATCAATATCATAATCTCGGCTGGCGCTGCCGGAAAGCATTATGTTGACATGCCAATCATCCACACGGGTCACGGTTCCCTTGGTCACGCCTTGCGGCAAGCCGTTAAGCGTCCAGTTTGCGGGGTTTAACACGGGAGCAAACCGGCCTCCAGACAGAGTCACCTCGATAGTCTTCCCATCCTCATTGCCTTCATAAATCGCTTCGTTGTTTGCTATCGATATTGACTCTGCATCATTGATGGCTTTGATGGTAATCCCCGAGGCGCTCAGGCTGGTTCGCAAAGTCCCCGAGTATTCATCAGCCGTACATGTCACCGTGATATCTGAGATATTGCTGTCAAAATCAACGAGGGCATTGCCGGACAAGCGGATTGCCACATGATGATTATCGATACGGGTGACAGTCCCCTTCGATACACCGGCAGGGAGGCCTGTCACCGACCAGTTGGCTGCGTTTATCGGGTTTGAGAAGATGCCTCCTGTCAGCGTCGCTGTGATCACTTCCCCGTCTTCCGCGCCTTCCTCAATGCGTCCATCATCACTTGCCGACAGAGCCTCGATGTCGTTATCGGCAATAAGCCGCACGCCTGTGCCGCATGTTAGCGGGCCGCCTCCCGTATGATCGTTATATTCCGATACGCCGCAAGTTACCGACACGTTGGTAATATCGGCGTCATAATCGATCTGCGCGTTGCCGGCAAGCGTGATTTCAACGGTGTGCGCGTCAATACTCGTTACGGCGCCCTTTGTCACACCCCAAGGAAGATTTTCAACGGTCCAGTTATCCGGATTTATCGTTTCCGGAAAGGTGCCGCCGGTCAGCGTCACGCTAATGATCTCACCGTCTTCCGCCCCTTCACGGATACTGCCGTCGTCGCTTATCGAAATGCTCTCGGGATCATTAATGGCAGTTAGTCTGACACTTGATGAGGTCAGCGCTCCGTTGCCGGTGCTGTCACTGTATCCGTCTTCGGAACATGTAATGGTCAGCGTTTTGTCGCTGTCATAGTCCTGCGCGGCATTGCCCGAAAGCGTGATGTTAACCCTCGGCTTATAATATTGATCTTTGGCAATTTCGTATGATACTCCGTCCGGCAAGCCGCTGACCGACCAGTGAGCCAGATTGACAACCCAAGGGAACTCGCCTCCGGAAATTGTTGCCCATATGATTTTTCCGTTTTCCTGTCCCTCATAGATTGTTTGGTAATTATAAGACTGTGTATTAAACGTTTCGGCGTCATTGGTCGCATGAAACGTGATGCCCGTTCCTTTCAGAGTTCCGTTGCCCGTACTGTCCGTGTATTCCGCGTTGGTGCACGAAACAACCGCGTCAGTGATATCGCTGTCGTAGTCCACCTGAGAGAGCCCGTATATTTTGAGGCGCACATAATGATCGTCCAAGCGTTCAATCGCGCTGCTTAAGCTGCAGCCATAAGGCTGTCCGCTGATTGACCAGTTGTATGGGTTTAGCGTGGGCGCAAACTGTCCCCCGGTCAGCGTTGCAATAAACGTTTTGCCGTCTTCGTGGTCCTCGGTGATATCCCCACTATCCGAGAGTGTCAATATTTCGGGGTCGTTGTTCGCAGTAAAACGAACTCCCCCACTGCGGCTGATAGTCCCGCCTCCTGTGCTGTCGCAATACTCCTCTGCCGTACAGCTCACGCTCATGTTGGTAATATCGACGTCGTAGTCATATGTCGCGTTGCCTGAAAGTGTAATGTTGACGGTATGGTCGTTGACGCGTGTGACACTTCCTTTGGATACGCCCTGCGGCAGGTTGCCAAGCGTCCAGTTATCAGGATGGATAGCGGCAAACTGCCCTCCCGATATTGTCACGGTAATGACTTCACCGTCTTCGGCGCCCTCGTTGATAGTGCCGTCGTAGCTAAGCGACAGGCTTTCCATATCATTGACTGCAGTCACAGTCAGGGTGTTTCTCGCTTCCAGGTCTTTCAGGGCAGTCAGCTCGGTTTTGTCAATCACAACGCCGAATGAAAAAGCCCTGTCGAAATCTTTCCCGTTATAAGCCAGCGTGAGTAAGCAATGGGTGTCGTCGATATAATCCACCGCGCCGACAGACAGCCCGTCAATTCCGCCAGTCAATCTAAAATTGGCTTTATCAAGCGTACTGTCTGTAAAAGTCGTATCTTCGAGCGCAATATTGACGGTACCTCCGTTCACGTTATCTTCATTAAGCGCCGAACTCGAAAGTGTGGCGACTGGATCCAGATAGTCTATAATCAGAGAAGCGCCGCTTCCATAATATGCCTCGGTACTGTAAAAGAAAAAAAATCGGGAAGCCGTTGTAACCACCGGTTCAAGAACAAATGTCGCATACCCGTCCGTTTGTGACTTCAAATAATCAGTCACGGCATATGTATAAGTCCCCACCCTGTCGACACCCTGCGATGACAGTATCAAATGATCCTTGGAAGGAATAGATCCGTCGCTTTCCGCCCAGTCGTCCGTATTCGACCCATAGATATTCATCTCCGTCTTTAGATATAAAGGCGGGTTACTATCATTTGTGTAGTGAACATTTATCTTAAGAATTGCGGAAGTGACTAATCCCGATATCCGCGATATATCAAATCCCAAAACTCCCTCTGCCGGTCCGTCGAAATACTTTCCGGCAATAACTATTGCGCCGCTATTGTCTCCGACACCGTTTGTTACGTATTTGTCTCTTTCCGGAGTTAGCGTGATATTGGCCGAGGCAGCTTGTGTGGTGCTGTTCCAGCCGAATAGATTTAATACAATCATGCAAGCGACGACGATAACAAATTTGCTTAAAGTGATGTTTTTTTGGTGTGAATGATGCTTCATATATGCCTCCGCAAAAGCTGTAAACTTATTGTGTTTGTATTATTTATAATCAGCGGGCGGTTTTGCTGAGCGGCACGCGTACAGTCCGCTTAGCAGCAGCCCGAAAAGGGAGAGCGCCTGGGCTTTATAGTCGTAGTCGGGATAGCGGATGCACCACTCATATGTGATTCCTCTAAGGACTGTTACCATTTGTCTGGACAGCTCATCATGCTGTATGTCCGCTCGAAATTCTCCCCGTGCAATTCCTCTCTTAAGAACTCTGCTGAACAGAGTATAGAGCCCCCTGTTGTAACTCATGACAACGCTGGTATCATAGTCTTTTGTTAATTGAGCTTTATATACTGCTTTCATTCTGTCGACGCCGACCTGTCCTGTTATAGCATCGGCAATCTCCCCGACCAGTCCGCAAAGTATTTGTCCTGTCGCAACGTCATCTGAAAATGTATCCAGATAAGCCTCATAATCAGTATCCAGTTTCTCCACATAATCACTGATCAATGAGGTAAAAAAACTATCCTTTGAGGGAAAGTGAAAATAGAACGCACCTTTGGACACGCCGGCCTCACGAATGATTTCGTTTACGCTGATTTCGCTGAAACCGCGGGCTGCAGACAACCTCTCCGCGGTTTCGTATATCCTTTGTCTCGTCAGCTCGGCCTTCTCTTTTCTTTTTGTTCCATTATAGGCCATATTTTGCTCCCCAATGCTTTGGCAATTAACAGACCGCGGTCTGTTAATATGACGCTATTATATAACAATCTCTCTTTCACTTCAACAATATATAATGTTAATTGCTTCTTTTCCCCGCAATGGGTATACAATCAAATAAATTGTAGAACTTTGACGCACATATCGATATGTATTATAATTGTTTAGAAATAAGGTTACATCCTTCGGGGAGATACATGAATTTTCAAAAATTGATCCCAACTCAAGGAACAGAGAAAAGCATTTATGATGATGCGCCGGCTTTTGCAGCCGTTCAGAGCTGATAGCTTATTTAAGCTTGGTAGCAGAGCATGGCAGCATGCTTATAATAAAACGGGAGGTGCAAATATGCCTGCAAAAAGATGCTTCCAGACATTCTTCGTATTATTGTTGCTTACAGCGTTGCTTTGTTCCTGCGGAGACGTCATCGTGGAACCGAAATGGATTATTGGTGTTGAGGGCGCTGAAAAAGCGGTGTTTTCCAGCCTTGATTACGCCAAACTAAGCGAGGTAACGATTACGATCGAAAAGGAGCCTCAAAACGTCGGCGCCTCGGAGGATAAATGGGAAGGCGTCTATTTGAAAGATGTTGTTGATTATCTGGGCGTCAAAGAATACACTTCCATTACATTGACTTCATCGGACGATATTTCGGTAGAGTATACGCCGGACATCGTCAATGATCCTTTGACGGTTCTCGGGACAAACGTCAACGGCAAAGATTTAAAGTTTGAGGACGGATATGTACAGGCTGTCGCCGGAAATTATCCGGACAGCATGTGGGTAAAGAATCTTTCGAGAATAACGGTTAACAAGTAAGTACAGCGATCAGTCAAAACACTGCAGCCGTCGTTTTTTCACTTTTATATAGCCGCTGCCATAAAGCCGTCTCGATATAAATGCCACACTGTGACGTTTATTAACCAACAAAAAATGCTCTGCATTTTTGTCGCTTAACGCTCGCTTCGAATCCCTGTTTTGCAAATAAAGTTCTAAAAACAAAGGCCACCGCAAAGCCAAGGCTTTTTGGGGAGAAGGAGGAGCAAAGCGTACTTTACGTCCGACGTGGCAGCGGAACTAGGTTCCTTCTCGTCCTTCTACTCTGCCCGTCCCATTTCTCCATTTCTTGCCTGCACTGCCGTGTAAACCGTCTCGCTAAAATTGTGCCACTGGCACAATTTTTAAACGCTCACTTCGAATCCTAGTTCCGCAATATTAAAAAATGCGTGATACCCAAAAGGGTATCACGCATTTTTGGCAGCGGAACTAGGATTCGAAACAGAATTGAACGTATTTTTAGGTATTTTCCTGTTATAGCATGTCCGGAAAACGCCTTTTTAAAGGCATTTTCCGTTTCGTTGCGTCTATAGCGTTCAGAGTGATTTCAAAGCTTTTGTGTCCAAAATGTGTCCAAAAAATTATGATTCAATATTTTTGTAAACATGGTAACCTCGTCTATTGTCCTATTTTATCACTGTAAGGTAATGATTTTATATAACTTTCCATGAATTCAAAGTCAGGTTTGTTAGCCTTTGTTGATGGTAATTTAATATAAGTGTCTTTCATTTTTTCTTGGGTCCATTTTCTACCATAGCTAAATCGATACTTGTTCGCCTTGATTACTGTTATAATGAATAGAGCATTAAATTTGTTCATTTCCCAACCATTTGCATAAAGAATATTCACATCATCCGATGCCCAAAATGGTTCAAATTGATAAAAAGCTTCTCCAACGCTTCCGTTATAATTAACAGTTATACAATTTGGCTGCCAAATATCATTTGTATTGGCTTCAAGTTTTTGGCGAACACCATTATTCTCACTTATTGCGCCAATAAAATTTGTACTTCCATTTATCATGTCTTCTTTTATTAATCTTTTGCCCTTTAGTATTTTAAAAAGACTTGAAAGTTTATATTCACTCCATGGAACGGAGTGAAGTTCAATAGCCTTTTCTGAAATCGAAGTTCTTATAGGAGAAACATTAATTGTATTAACCCATCCAGGTATTTCATCCGGCAAATCAAGATCTTTAAGTGTTTTGTTAGCCTGACGCCCCCAAGCATATCGGTATGCATTAGATTTAATACACATAGATTTAATACACATAGCATAATATAGTTTTTCGTTAAAAGTCATAGCCTGTTTCGGCTTCATGACCATAACATGATAAGCTGTATAAAATGGGCTTGTCTGAATAAAAGTTGAACATACGCCATTTCCACTTAAAGCAACAGTTATTAAGCCTGCTTCAAAGGGCGGACAGTCCTCGATAATATCAACTACTCCAGTGACTCCATTATGAGTGGAAGCTCGAGATACAAAATTAATACTTGATGAGTCGCTAACATTCATATTTTGCAGTTCAAATGAATTCCCTTGATATAGATTGAAAATATCACTAACCTTCATGGACATCACCACTCCTAATAAGGTATGCTAAATAGTCATTAATAGTCTGCTGAAAATCTGCTTGCCCAAGCTGCGAATAATCAGTTTTCATATAAGCTTCACAAAGCCATTCATCTTGACTTGTTACACATTGCCGGGCAGTTAGTCCATCTTTTACGTCGCGATTACGATAAAGTCTTAGCCATTCTTTTTCTATTTCAACCCATCTACCTGAATCAATCCTGCCTAGTTTTTTTCGTTTTACGAATCCATCATCTTTATAATACCCAAAAAATGTTTCTTGGCTACTGTCATGAGGCATATAAGCTTTCCATACCATAACACAAACATTTGTGCCACTTGGATAAAAAATATCATTCGGCATGGAAAAAACCGCATCTAAGGTGTGCTTCTTAAATAAGCGTTCACGCGTAGCCTTAAATTTTGTACCTATCGCGCAGCTCATAGGAACTACAACTACACCAACTCCACCAGGGACAAGAATGTCCAATAAATGCTCGACAAATTCAAGTTCTTCTTTGTCTGTCTGCGAGTATGGAGGGTTAATTAGTCCAATATTTAATTGCTTTCCCTTATACTTTTTCCGGATTTCATCTGTTGTCATTCCTTTAAAATCCGATTTGTGCTGACGAATGAACTCCTCCATTTTGGCATCAGCGACACCTTTTAACTCGGCTTTAATTAATTCATTAAAGCAGTCTCCTTTATATATATTAGATTTTCCATCTTTACGAATAATCATATTAGCGATTGCAAGTGTATATAGGCCATCGTCAAATTCAACCCCGTAAAGTCCGTCATTACGAATTCTTTCAATTTCTTCTGGGTTAGCTTTCTTAAACATCTTGCTCATTGCTGTAACTAAGAAAGAACCTGATCCACAGCATATGTCAACTACATGACTACTTTTATTAACTCCAGCCAGATCGCACATAAATTCTGTTAAATGTTGAGGCGTAAGCACTATTCCTAAACCACTACCGTCCCCACCAGAATATTTTATAAATTCATGATAGAATACTCCAAGTGCATCGACCGTACTATCAGCATAATCCATCATTGGTTTAATTTTTAATTCCAATTGTTCAATATACCAAGTAATCGATTTTGTCTGCCCTAATTGAATTTCAGAAAATTTAGTATTGTCCTGTAATATCTTAAATACCTGCTTAATATAGCTAATACGACTACTTTTAATATCGCTTTGCGTTAAAACATTTTCAATTGCAGTTTGAATATTCTGCATTACTGCTCGGTATGATGTCAAGGATGAATAGCTTTTTGAAAAGTCCTCATCATTTAAAGCAATTAAAATACCAGCAATAAAAACTGGCTTATGAGCTTCGGTCACTTTTATTTCTCTCAAATAATCATGCATGTTTATAGCAGTTTCTCTAATTTCATCAAGAGAATAAGCCTTTTGTAGTTTGTGGCCTTTTATTAATTCCACATAGTTTTTTGGCTCAAGTATTATATCACGTGCTTTAGTCAGCTCTGTATAGATATCCTGCCCTTTCATCCAATAGAAAGTATTTACTTTCATGTTGTCTTTTTTTGTACCACTAACCGCTACAGCCACAACGTTATACTCTTCTTTAAGGTATTTTGAATAGTATAAAACACCATCAGTTGCATTATCTCTTGGATGGTCATAAGCAGAAGACATATGCTTTGAAACAGAATTCTTGCACTCAACGACTATAATTGTTGAAATATCATCATTAAACGTAATAACATATTCTGGTTTTGCTTTTCCTGTTCCACCTTGCGTATAATCTTCCATTGCACAGATTTTTGGCTTGCCACCCGCCTTCTTTAGTATCTTTTCTATTTTATCGATACTAGAAACGTCGCCTTGGGGAAAGACATAACCGAATTCATTTTTGCCAATATGACATTTCATCTCAGAAAGTGTGAGGCTTTCCGTGTACTGCTCAATAGCCATAGTATTCCTCATTTCTAATTATGTACTTTATCTTCTTATTACATTTCCTTCGGATTTCTTATCCATTTTTGGTTTTCTGCCGACCACATTTTCAGCAGCTCATCTTCATAAACTATCGCATCAAATACCGGCTCAAGAAAAATCTGTATAATTCTCATTGCTTCCACAAACGCCAATTCAGGCAATTGCATGCGACGAACAGCTTGCCGCCAACGAAGCTGCATATTACGATCCTCTACAAGCGCAGTAACGATCTTCAAGCTGTCACGATTATAATCAGTACCGCGGTTTTGAAGTGTCTCAAAAATTGCTTCCTGCAACTTCCTCCCATCAAAATCAAAGGTGCAAGCCAGATAATAGATATCGTAAAAGTCTTTCATTCTGCTGTTCAGTTCAAGACGCTGTAGCATAGCATCAAATTTTTCAGCGATTGTACTCTCCAGTGAATAAGTGCTAACCTGCGGGCATTCAAAACCATCAAGTTGCGCCGGAATTGTGCGTTTCTCCGCTTTAGGTACGATAACATCACCTATTCCAATATCAACATTAAAAGGAGTGCGCGTATTATTGATATGACCAACAATTTGGAACCCAATGCCTTTATATTTCCTCTCTAAAGCAATCGGAGCAAACCCTTTTGCTTCAAAGGTAATAAAATCGTTACCAGTATCAACAGCCAAAATATTCTGAATAATTAACTCGATTTCTTCTATCGTACCCGGAAGTTGGCGGAGGAGAAAGTCGACATCAACAGTCGCGCGGCTTTCGAAGTTCGTGAGTGCATATATAAATAGACCACCTTTTAGAACAAGATTATCCGCATATTTCGACATCGACAGCCTGCGCAAAAATTCTTCTTGGCAAAATAGTTGCATATGTACCTGCAGGGACTTGCCTGATTTCTTAGCCTTGTTTTTTAGTTTGGCAAGAACGGATGCACCTCTATCCTCCATTACAGCCAGACTCCTATTCTTTCTTTCACTTTCGCGGCAACATTCCGCTTTTTTGCATACAATAGCAAGTTGGCAATGGATTTCTTTGGATCTGCAACATATCCAATAATCGCCTTATTGTAGCTCTCCCGATCCATTTTGTTTTCATTTTTTATACATTCACATATCAGACGGTCTCGATCAAAAATCTTTATTTGGCAATCCTCATATTCAGCAGTTGAAATCCCATATGTCAGATGTTCTGGTTTCATATAATAGGGCTGGACATACGGATAATCCATTTTGAATCTAGCCTTAGAGGTATTCCGATCAATCGCAATGTCCCAGAATTGAGGCGTACGGTCACTATATCTATAATAAAACAAAGCAGTGTACATACACAGGACACCATCCGGATAAAGCGAAGCAATTACAGAAGCTTCAGTAGGCTCATCGCTATCTTTAGAAGATATAACTCTGTAATACCCTTGTTTTACCTTTTCTAGAAAGCCAACGTCAATTAGCGCCGCAATATCCCTGTAATATACTTTGAGCGAAGACAGCTCTGCTGTTTTTATCAATTGGGCAGCTGAATTTCTCTCTTCAGATTGTTTGCGGTTCTGTATGTATTTTTTTATGATATGAAATTTATTTTTGAGAATGTTCATATCAGCCATACACTAAAGCTCCTCATCCGTCTCAACAATGAGGTAATTTAATGTTTAAATTATAACCACCATGGTAACTCCTGTCAATACACTAAAATGCCGCAGAACAAGAAGTATTGCGGTGTTTTTGTGTGGATCTGAATTTCGCCGCATACTACTTACGACTCCTTTGTGATAGTTATCCATTTCTTATATTTACGATTTGTACAGGTATAACGAAAATTCTGTACCCTGGTGAGGCTGAAATCATCCGGCTCAACACAGGGTACCGACGTCTACATCACCTTACCATATCTCTGCTCACTTTCGCCCGCTTCAGTTCCTCCATAACCTCCTGTGGAATCTTATCCAGCAGCCGCTGCTGGGCTTTCAGTGAACGCCGCATATATGCCGCCTCCATGCTCAGTTCCGTATACCGTTCTTCTTTTTCGCTCAGTTTCTGATATAGCGTAGAACTTGTATCTACCAACTGATTAATATACTCTTGTGTGCTCTTCGCCTGAGCCGTAAATCTCTCGGCCTCCGGCAGCCACATCTCCAAAGCTTTAAGGGCCTCCTCGCGTTTTCTACCCGCATTGAATACGGTAATGTCGTTAAGCGACTGCTTTATTTTTTCAGCTTGTATATCAAGCCTCTGTGCCTTCTTATAAAGCCAAACGGGTATATGCTTCCTGTGTGTGTCCATTGCCGAAGCACCACGTTCCAGCTCGTTCCACCTCGTTGACATATGCTCGTGGAATTTCGTCTGCCACTCGGACAGCTTCTTCTGGTTCCCCATAATCGTCTTGGCGGATAGTCGCTTTTCTGGCGTTAACGGAACCATACAGATGTGCATATGCGGGTTCCTCTCATCCATATGAACAGTAGCCGCAAACACATTTTCCTCACCTATCTCCATGCTTATAAACATCAACGCCCGTTCAAAGTATTCACGTTGTTCGGCGTAAGATCGCACCGCCATGAACTCTGGGCTCGTCGTGATCAGTGCCTCGATCATCAGCACGCTGTCCTTTCGAACCCGGCATTTCGCCGCTTCCACCCGACTCATTATCTCGGCATAGTATCTGAGCTGCGGCTGTATCAGGTGATAATTCTCGGTCGTTTTTGTAGTATCAATATCCGGGTTACTTTTGTACTGTTCTTTCATACGTTCGTTATGAGCCTCCATTGAATTGATTGACCCTTTTCTTCTTTTTGCGAATCGCATAATGGCATATGGCATTTTTTCCTCCTTTGCAGTTGCAATGCACCGTTATGGTGCAGATCCTTGTCGATCAGCGTCATTCATGAACCATCATGGTTCATATTCCAGATGCAGGTATTCCTTGTTCAGAACACCGCTATTGTGGATGGTCAACAGCACTTCACCACAGAAAACACCGCGTCACCTCAAAGCTTTGAGTAGCTCGACCGGCCTGCAACGAACCGGCAGACCGACCGAGCCATGATGGACAATAGCGGTGTAACACACTAGACTTTGCGCGCAAAGTCGTGTGCTCTGCGAGGCTGATTGTCTCCGCAGGTGACAGTTGGTGACGGCAGTGACGGTTGTTTCCCTACCGGGATTTCGGTGTCACAACTGTCACAACCGTCACTCCTCAGCCGGATCAACCGGCTTTTTCCGGTGCGGTTGTATCGGTACTCAATACAATTTTCGGCCAATACGCCGTGATGCTGATTCAGCAGCTTTGTCACCGCGTTGGCTGCAGTTGTGGTATTCTCCATCTCGATCAACAAATCCGTGGCACTTCCGCGCCATTCGTCTCTTCCAGCCATGAAGCTTACCACCCGGAAAATGAATTCCGGCGTTTCGGGTTTGCGCACGTCTTCGGCGGTTTCACAGGAGATGCATTCCCACACGCAGTTCTCAAATTGCAACGTCAGCTCCGTGTACTCTACATCCCGCCCGGTCATATACAGCTTGGCTACGTTGTCGGAACGCTTGTCTTTCTCCAACACATACGTGGTATCCACGCCGCCTGTTAGCCCCGTTGTGCCAGATACCATCATAAATGGGTCTTTGTCCGAATTCTTGCGTAAATGATGCACCAGTATAATCGCCAACCGATGTTTGTCTGCAATCTGCTTAAGTTCACAGATATCCCGGTAGTCATTCGCGTAGGCGTTGGACGATACATCCATGCCGCGTACGCGCTGCAGTGTATCGATTACAATCAGCCTTGTCCCCGGCTCCTGCTTCAGGAAGTCTTCTATCTGCTGTTGCAGACCGGTTCCAATCTGATCAGCCATGACTGCGAAATGCAAATTGCTAGGCGCTGTGTCTGTGATCTCAAACAATCGGTTCTGAATCCGGTTGAAGGTATCCTCCAGGCAAAGATACAGCACACCACATTGATTGACTGTTCGTTCCCACACGGATTCACCAGTTGCGACCTTCAGGCACAGCCACAGCACCAGCCAGCTTTTGCCGATCTTCGGACTGCCGGCAAGGATATGCAGTCCGCACGGTATCAGCCCGTCCACAATGAAGGGGACAGGCTTGAGTGGCGTGGCCAACAGCGTTTCGGCATCGATGGTTTGCAGCTTCGCGCTCATACCGCTTCACCGCTTCTGCGTTCAATCCAGAGGATGAAATGCTCTTTACTGACCATCATGCGTTTACCGATCCGCAGTGTCGGGAATCCTTCGCTGTTCATCAGCTCGTATGCACCGGCTCTGGAGATACCGAGCGTTTGGGCAATTGCGTTGGCGTTGAGTATAATCGGCAGTTGATCGTAAGACGTTTTGGTTGCTTTCATAGTGGTTCCTCCTATTCTTTTGTCAAAGTCCTTTTCTTGCCACTGCTTTTTTGGCAATCCTGTTGTTATGATTCACACCTCTTACATATAACGACTATCGTTTCTTGTCGTATTATTTTCTGTATTGACACAATACATGACGCCTGATATGATTTCAATAGAGTTTGACAACAATTTTAACGACTAGTGATTGTCGTTTATGAGTGATATCAATAGTCGTTTTTCAGGAGTGTTATATGGCGTATTATGCTAGGATGTCTGAAAGTAAAATGGAAGTTCTTATTGAAGGACAGAATCAACTGCGCCACCAACGAGAAGTTGCAGTCGGGCAGCAGCTGCTGGATTTTATTTATTATGATCTGAAAAAGTTGAACGTAGCACTTGACCATGTATACAGCCTTGCAGCGCATGCAAAAAATCCAAGCTTCGAAGGAATACTCAGTAGGCTGGATATGCAAAACATCTACCTGCGCTTTTTTGTTGAATTGCTGCTGGACACAATCTTCCATGAAAAATCCAACACAAAGGCTGGTTTTGAAGCACTGCGAAAACAGTTTCCACGGGAAATCGCTTTTCTTATGGAGAATGAAAAATTCAAAAACGTCTCATATCGCACAGTATCCAAAGCGTTTATAATTGGCGTGTTTTCCGTTCATGCGCTGGGTATGCAGACCTTTATGAAGCAGCAGCTTGAGTTCTGTGTGGATGGAGCTGGTGATGAGCAATACCAGCAGCTTTCTCCCACTGAAAGGCTTTATATCTATGAGCAATGGCGCAAATCAAAGGGAGAGCAGCCGCTGTATTTTGAGACGGATACTTTTTCTTCCCGGCTGGTTATCAGCGAGGAAATATCGACAGATGGGGGTTTCTCTATGGAAGAGTTGGCTGACAAGCTGAAAAAGCAAAAGCCAAAGATCGCCGAAATGACGGTGCTGCCCAACGGCTGGGCACTGATGCGTTTTGAGCTTATGAAGATGGTATCGCTGGATGTACCGATAAGGAAGTGCGCAAACTGCGGACGGTATTTCATCCTGGATGGCAGAAGTGACATCGAGTATTGTTCACGCCCACTGGCTGACCAGCCGGGAAAGACATGTCAGGACGTAGGGGCTCTCAACAAATACATGGATAAGGTTCATGCTAACCCGATTCGTAAGGAGTTCCACAAGGCTTACAAACGCAACCATTCGCGCGTTCGTGTCGGTACGATGACACAGTCGGAATTCCTTGAATGGTCGGACGAGGCCAGAAAAAAACGTGATCAATGTATAGCTGGCGTGCTGAGTAAGGACGAGTTTATGGAGTGGGTGAATAACGATCGAAGGTACGCAAAAAGACAGTGACCAAAATGTCGTACATCTTATTCTATACAATGGAATAAAGCAGGTTACGATTCAAATAAGGAGGTTCAAAAATGGCTACTATCAGTAAACGCGGAGACAAGTATCGTGTACGTTATGATGTTTATGAAAATGGGCAACGCAAACAACGCAACAAGTCTTTCGACAAAGCCAAGGACGCTAAGGCGTTTGCCGCTGAAGTTGAGCATGAACTTCAAACGGGTACTTACGCTAATGCTGGTAAGATCACTGTTGAAGCATACCTCGATCAGTATTTTGATACCTATTGCGCACACATGCGTCCCAATACCAAAACAGCGGCAATGGGTTACGTGAAAAAGCACATTATTCCATCGGTCGGACAGATGCGTTTGAAAGACTTGACCACACTTCAGATTCAGCAGATTTATAATAAAATGCTGACAACCGAGTTCAAAGCGGCGAAATATAAAACTATAAATAAAGAAGAAGTGCTTATTAGCCCTGCAAAGACATACAGCCCCAAGACAATAAAAAATGTGCATGGCGTCCTCTCTACGGCTTTAAATAAGGCTGTCAAGACAAACCTACTGATGCACAACCCATGTGACAATATTACGCTTCCGAAAAGCAAAAGCTTTGAATATGTTATTCCGGAGCGTGATGAATTGAAGAAGATAATTGACGCAATTAAAGACACAGAACTTTACGAAGCCATTTTAACCTGTGCGATACTTGGTATTCGCAGAAGCGAGGTTATGGGGCTATATTGGTCGGACATTAATTTTGAGGAGAAGACGATTTCGATAAACCGCTCTCTTATCTACGTCGAGGAAACGCACAGCCTTGAAATTGGCGAATTAAAGACCGAGTCTTCTTATCGCACCCTTCCTGCGCCGGATGTGCTGTTAGATACGCTCTCAGAGCTTTACAAACAGAATGCCTCCAATGATATGAAGCAAGCATCACCTCTGATTTTCACAAACGAAATTGGAAAACCGGTACGCCCTGCAAAGTTGACCAGATGCTACAAACAGGCCGCAGCAAAAGCGGGGTTCCCAAAGATGCGGCTGCACGACCTTCGGCATACAGTCGTAACATACTTAATTGAATCGGGTCTGTCTCCAAAGACCGTTCAGGAGTTTGTTGGACACACTGACGCACGCTTCACCCTGAAGCAATATGCACACGTCGTCAATGAAAGCAAACGTAAATCTTCACAGG
>JAEZIZ010000117.1 GCA_023415915.1 Bacillota bacterium
CATTACTAAAAGACCGAGTGCAAGTACCCGAGGACGAGTGGATTATTGTCGAGAATACGCATGAGCCGATTATCGATGCGGTCCTCTGGGAGCGTGTACAAGAAAAGCTGTCGAAGCAAAAAGGACAAGGTCGCACCGGCAGGAGTACAAATAGTAATGGTGAAGTTAGCCTGTTTAAAGCCAAGGTATTCTGTGCCGACTGTGGGCACCAGATGAACCGTACGACCAATCGGTCAAACGGAAAGGCTTATATCAAGTATCGTTGCTGTGTATACGGAAATTACGGCAAAACGGCGTGCAGTTACAACGCCATCAGCGAAGATGAGTTACATCGAGTCGTGCTTAAAGACATTCAAGAGCTTGTAGCGCAGTTCGTGGATGACGAAGAGACGCTGCTAAACAGATTGCTTGCATTAAGCGACACGGAGCGCGAGAACGGCATTCAATTCCTCCTAAAGCAGGTCAATAGACTTATTAAGGAAATTTCCGCTATAGAGTTGGACTGCAGAAATCTAATTGAACGCCATGTGAAAGAGCTTGTGTCCGACGCAATGCTCAAACTCTTAATGAGTCAGAACGAGGAGGACTTAAAACGCAAGCATGCAGAACTCGCTATGTGGGAAAAGAAGCTCGCGGATGCGAAAACTAAGACTGGTAACACCGGGCAACTGATTGATAAGCTTAAAGCGTATATCCACATTCAGGCGCTTGACCGCAGCATCGTTACAGAGTTGATTGACAAAATTGTCGTTTCAAAGGTGTCACAAGAAAGCGGCGAAAAGTCACGGAAAATTGAGATTTACTATAACTTCATTGGGCAAATCTCAAAGCCACTGGCTTAAAAAAGCAAAAAAATAGAGGAACAAAATTGTTCCTCAGTAAGGTGGCGGAGAAGATGGGATTTGAACCCATGCACCGGTTACCCCGGTCTACTCCCTTAGCAGGGGAGCCCCTTCAGCCGAACTTGGGTACTTCTCCATATCGGCGAGCAACTCGTTAATTATAAAAGAAAAACGGCTGCGTTGTCAATAACAAAAGGCCGTTTATGATAATTTGGAAACACGGAAAACGAAAATATGAATGAAACGATTAATTGACTACACTATTGTAAAAATATAAAATACGCCCCGCACAATCGAGGCGTATTCTCGTCTATAAATCGGTTTATCTCTTAGGCTTATACCGCCTATCTTTCCCAGACGATATCTCCAATAGCCAGTTTGTCCCTCAGCTCCGGGATGGTCGTATGCTTATTGATATGTATAAACTCAATGCCCATTATCTCGGCAAAGTCGCGCATGTGCTCGGCAGTAAGGTCGTAAGATATTACGCTATGGTGCATACCGCCGCAGAGTATCCACGCCTCATTGCCAGTAATCATATCGGGCTCGAGACGCCACATGACGCTCGCCACCGGAAGGCGCGGCATCTTCTCCATTGGCTTTATGGCGCGGACATCGTGCGATATCATCCTGAACCTGCCGCCCATATCGATTATCGTCACAAGTATCGCATTACCTTCTTTGCCCTCGAATACAAGCCGCGCGGGGTCGCCTTTTCCGCCTATGCCTAATGGGTGTACCTCTATCTTAGGCATATCAGCCGCTATTGACGGCGACACTTCAAGCATATGCGCGCCCAATACAGCCTCGTTTCCCGGTTCAAAATGGTATGTATAATCCTCTATGAATGTATAACCTCCGTCGAGCCCCTTCGACATAGCGCCTATAACGGCTCCCAATGCTGCCGTCTTCCAGTCTCCCTCCGCTCCAAAGCCGCAGCCTTTTCCCATAAGGTTCTGCGTCGCAAGCCCCGGGAGCTGCTCTAAGCCATAGAGGTCCTCAAACGTATCGGTATAAGCGTTAAACCCGCCTTCGGCGAGCATGCTCTCCAGCGCAACCTCGAGTTTCGCCTGATACCGTACTGCGCTTGTATTGTCGGTGTTAAACTCATATTTGCTTCTATACTCTTCAATCTTTTTATTTACCTCATCGTCGGTGACGGCGTTAACCCGCTCTAAAAGCCCGCCCACTCCGTAAGTGTTTACGCTCCAGCCCAAGTCTTTCTCGGCCTGAACCTTGTCGCCCTCGGTAACGGCGACATACCTCATGTTGTCGCCGAGGCGCATTACTTTAAGGTTTCTGCTGAATATGGCTCCCACAGCGCTCCTCATCCAGCCGCCTATCCTGCTTCTGAATGTCTTGTCTTCCCAGTATCCGCATATGACCTTCCTCTTCATGCGCAGCCTTGCGGTTATGAAACCATGTTCCCTGTCGCCGTGCGCCGACTGGTTCGTGTTCATAAAGTTCATGTCAATCGTAGCAAATGGTAAGTCCCTGTTAAACTGCGTGTTGAGTTGCAGGTAGGGCTTGTTGAGTATGGTAAGCCCGCCTATCCACATCTTGCTGGGCGAAAACGTGTGCATCCATGCAATGACTCCCGCGCACTCCGCATCGCTGTTAGCTGCGGTAAAAACTGCTTTTATCTCTTCGGGTGTTGTTGCCACGCCTTTAGATACAACCTCAAACGGTATGCTTTCATCGGCATTAAAGCCGTCCGTCATTATCTTCGCGTGCGCGGCCACCTCTTTCAGTACTTCAGGCCCATAAAGGTGCATGCTTCCCACTACAAACCAGAACTTATACGCCATAATTCAATTCCTCCTCCTGCTTATATTAGTCTATCGTCACGAATCACGTCAAGCACACACTACTGCTGCTATGTATATTTACGTTCACTTTTCCCGAACTGCCATCATGCCGGATTCTAAATACTCTCTGTTTTTTCTCTCTTTAGCCTTATCCATTCAGGCAGCAGTTTAAATCCGCCCTTGTCACGGAGCGCGAGAACCACGCTCTGTATCAGGATAAAGAAGCACAACATAAGTCCGGTGGTAATGCTCTGCCAATACGGCTCCCTAAGCCCCGAAGCAACGACGATATTGCTGAACGTCTTTAATGAAAGCACCCCGAAAAGCGTACCTATCACATTGCCAACTCCGCCGGTTAATAATGTCCCGCCGATAATAGCCGATGCGATCGCCTGCATTTCTGCGGCGGTAGCATTGGATGCATTTCCCGCCCCCGTATGCAGCAGATAGACATAACCGCCGATTCCGGACAACAAGCCGCACAGCAAATATGAATAGAATTTTGTGCGCTTCACATTGATGCCGAGCATCAACGCGCTCTGGCTGTTGCCGCCCACCGCGTAGAGGTTGCGCCCGAATCGCGTCCATTTCAGAATCACCAATACGGCTAATACTATAGCTATAGCCACTATTACGCCAAGCTCGATTTTGGCTGGAATAAAATTGCCGGTTTTTCCATAAGAGCCGATCCCCGGAATCTCAATACGGAACTCTTTAAGTGCGACAAAGGCTTCGTGTGCCGCTGTGCGCGGGGCGGCGCTGACTATGGTTGTCATACCTTTTGCAAAGAACATACCCGCTAAAGTAACAATAAAAGGCTGTATCTCCAAATATGATATCAGCGTTCCCTGAATAAGTCCGAAAGCTATGCCTATACCCAA
>JAEZIZ010000107.1 GCA_023415915.1 Bacillota bacterium
GGTTGCCGGTAACAAGCCCCATGCGGTTGGCGGAACCGTAGTATGCCTTTAGGCATTGCCAGCAAGAGTCCCTTATAGGGTTCAAGAAAAACCACCCCTTGAAGGGGTGGATGATTATTTTTCCTTACAGCATTCGCGCCATTCGGGCGGTCAAAGACCGCCCCTACACACGTAAAAGCCTCTTTCCTTCGTAGGGGCGCCCTTCGGACGCCCGCATCTCAGGCGGCTACGGACACCCTTCAATCGCCAAAAGCGACAGCTCCCCTCAAAGGGGCCCCCAACGGACTTTATTCGCCGGGGGCCCCGGTGGGGGAAGTGGCGCATAGCGCCGATAGGGTAATCCCCTGCCCGCCTTTCACGCTCTCCATTCGGGCGGTCAAAGACCGCCCCTACACACGTAAAAGCCTCTTTCCTTCGTGGGGGCGCCCTTCGGACGCCCGCATCTCAGACGGCTACGGACACCCTTCAGTCCGGCAATTGCCGGGCATAAAAGAAAGACCCACCATCTAGTGCTGGACAGCTCCCCTGATAGGGGAGCCCATATCACGCGCAATATCGGCGTAAGTACTCAAAGGTGTATACGAACTTCTAGCTTCCCCTGAAAGGGGAAGTGACGCGGAGCGACGATAGGGTAATCCCCTTTCACCAACACAGCGTTATCCGCCCGCAGTAAAAGCTTTAGTGATTTATCACGGCTTTTATGCTATTATAGCGGCGAAAGGAAGTAAAAGCCATGCGATTGTTCATAGGTATAAAAACGGGCTGCGACGACTATCTTATATCGCTGCAGAATGCTCTTAAGAAGTGCGGCAGCGGCAACTTCACGCTTGCCGACAACCTGCATCTTACGCTGAAGTTTCTGGGCGAAACGCCGCCGCACCGCATAAAGGACATACAGGAGGCAATGAAGCGGGCCGCCGGAGAGCCGTTCGAGCTAGAGCTATATGGCGTAAAAGCGTTCAACAAATCGGGCATAGTTTCCGCAGAGGTGGGCGGAGACATTTCCGCTCTCTCTTCGCTCGTCTCCCGCATTGAAGACGCGCTCCATATCTTAGGCTTTGCCAGGGAGCAAAGGCCTTACCGCCCGCATATAACGCTCGCCCGCGAGTTTAAGGCCGCGCCCGGCATCGACATATCCGCCGTCCCCCACGGGGAGCGCCGCTTTACCGCGGACGAATTCACGCTGTTCGAAAGCACACGGCAGGCGGGCAGGCTTACGTATGTGCCGCTGTATACGCAAAAGCTTAAGTGATGCTCTATCATCGCCCCATACCCGAGTCCCTGATTCTGTCGTTTCCTGACTTTTTTTCGTGAGGTTTGAAAAACACTTCTACATGTGCTACGCTTTTAATATGCTGGCTCAGGAGGGAACATGGAGGAATTTTTCGATCTGAAGCTCTGGGACAATACGGTGCTCGACTACCTGATATTCTTAGGCTCGCTGGCCGTGAGCATAATCGTGATATTGTTTGTAAGGCGCCTGCTGCTGCGCCGCCTTACCGCGTGGGCAGAAAACACGTCTGCGTCGCTCGACGATTTGGCTGCACGCTCGTTCAGAAAATATGTCGTGCCGCTGCTCCTCATAGGCGCTGTTTACCTCAACACAAAATGGCTCAAGCTCGGCGCGGGCGTAAGCGGCGCGGTGGATATAACAGCTTTTGCGCTCGCCATGATTTTCGGCGCGTCCATAGTGTCTTCGGTATTCATATACTTTTTCAACAAGACGCTTGAGAAAAAGCAGAAGAAAGTCGACAAGCTGGCGGTACGCTGGATAGGCGCAATTATAAAGGCGATTATATGGGTATGCGCGCTGCTTTTGTTCCTTGAAAATATAGGCGTGCACATATCCGCGCTCGTTGCGGGCTTAGGCATTGGCGGCATAGCCGTAGCGTTCGCGGCGCAGGCCGTGCTCGAGGACGTGTTCAGCTTTATTACGATATTCTTCGACCGCCCGTTCGAGATAGACGATTTTGTGGTCGTGGACGACCTCATGGGCACGGTGGAGCACGTGGGCATAAAGACGACGCGCTTAAGAAGCATCAACGGCGAGCAGCTTATATTCTCCAACAAAGACCTTACTAATTCGCGCCTTAAAAACTACAAGCGCATGGAGAACCGCCGCGTAGTGTTTTCCTTCAGCGTAACGTATTCCACGCCGACCGACAAGCTGCGCATGATACCCGAAAAGGTAAAGAACATAATAGACGGCATAGACAACGCCCGATTCGACCGCGCGCATCTTAAGGAGTTAGGCGACTCCAGCCTCGTATTCGAGGCCGCCTATTACGTATTGAGC
Source organism: Bacillota bacterium (assembly GCA_023415915.1). Lineage (GTDB taxonomy): Bacteria > Bacillota > Clostridia > Christensenellales > SZUA-584 > DTFZ01. The sequence goes on from JAEZIZ010000107.1 coordinate 2,297, forward strand.
CAGGATTACAACCTGTATATGGACATACAGCAGTCCATAATATTGGCGCTCAAGGACGAGCTGGAAATGCTCGGCGCAGAGTTCGCTTTTCCTGCAAGGACGGTGTACCTGCAAAACAAAAGCTAAGCGCCCGGCTGCTCTTTTCCTTCTTTGTCGCGCTTTTCTGCGCCCTTTCTTTTGGAAGACGTGAGTATAAGATAGATTATGCAGCCCAATACCGTCACTCCAGCTATAACGTCCCATACCCACGAGCCGCCGAGTATTCCCTGCGAGCGGCCTGCCTTGCGGGCGTCGCCTGCCGCCGGGGTTTCGTACTGCTCCGGCACCTCGGTTATAACAAGGCTTTCCATAACGCCCGACAATATTTCTTTGCTCTCCTCCGTCAGCTCTCCCGAGTAGGAGCACATCGTTACCGCAACGTCGCTGCCGTTTATTACAGTCGCGTATTCCCTTATGTATATCGTCTCGTCATTTAGCGACGCGCTCATATCCGTGCAAAGGAACGTCGCCTGTCTAAAGTCGGACTGCGAGCTTGCAGTTACGGTATAGTTCTGCGCGAGCGCGTCCTTTATAGCGCCGAGCTTTTTCTGCTTCTCCGCTTCGGGAAGACTGCTTAAGTCGGATATGCCGTCCGTGTTTTTCCTGCCGGAAACGGCTATCTCCAGCGTCTTGTCTTCGCTCACCGCGTCGAGATATATGCCGCTTTCCCGGAAGAACTCGTCCACCGTCTGCTTATCGGCGCCCATCACTTCAAACGCCTTGTCGCCGGGGTCCATGTCCCTGGTGAACACCGTCCAGCCGTCGGGCAGCTCCAGCGTCATGCCAAGGCCGCCTATAACATAGCTTTGCGATGCGTACGCCGTGGCCGCCCCGCACGCAAAAGCGAGCATGACGGCGAATATTACGCCGATGGTCTTTTTCATCGTAATCCTCCGATATGCGGTTTATACGCCGACGCGTACAGTTATGATATTACCATATTTATACGCAAAATAATATGCGCGGCGTCTCTTTATTTACAACACGGAGCGCGGTATAATAACAACGTATAATCATATGTTTCCATGTCAAAAATTAATATCGGCGCCCTTTAAAGTCGGCAGGCTTTTTAAGGCGGTCAGGAGGAAAAAATGTCTATGTTAAAGGAATTCAAGGCTTTCATTTCAAAGGGTAACGTATTGGATCTGGCTGTCGGCGTCATTATAGGCGGCGCGTTCGGCAAGATAGTCTCTTCGCTCGTCAGCGACATAATCATGCCGGCTATAGGCATTATTTCCGGCGGTGTCAACTTTGAAAGCTTAATGATAACCGTTGGCAATGCCGAGATAAAATACGGTATGTTCATACAGACTGTAGTCGACTTTCTGATAATCGCGCTGGCAATATTCCTGTTTATAAAGCTTTTAAGCAAGCTTCGCCGTGAAAAGCCCAAAGCCGAAGCTCCAAAAACGCCGCCTAGAGAAGAGCAGCTTTTAGAGGAGATAAGGGATCTATTAAAAGAACGCAGCGCCAAAGTATGACCATATAAAGCGTAAATTACCATCTCGGCAGATACGCTTGTATTTCAGGCTTACAATCCAAGGCCGGACTTAAGTGTGTCTGCATCCGCCAAATATTGCGTGACCGAAGCGTCCGGGGGTTACCTTTATGACATGATGATATACTTGCATTCTGTTAGAGGCCTCATTGTACTCCCAAAGGGTGCATGCCCTCTTTTTATACGTACACGCAAACCATGCTTTTCGGGCGGACGCAGAGGTCCGCCCCTACAATATGAAAGAAACGTCATAGTACGTAGGGGCGGTCTTTGACCGCCCGAAATAATATCATGTAAGGCTGACAGAATAAGACCCTATCGTCGCTTCGCGCCGCTTCCTCTGTTCGCAATAGTCGCCTGCCTCACAACCGTTCGGCATGCTCCTTTGCCGTTCAGATAACGCTAGTCACAGAGCCTCCGACTCGCTTTATCGCTCACTGAGCGCGCTTGTCTCCGGCTCCTCTGTTCGCAATAGTCGCCTGCCTCACAACCGTTCGGCATGCTCCTTTGCCGTCCAGCTAACGCTAGTCACAGAGCCTCCGACTCGCTTTATCGCTCACTGAGCGCGCTTGTCTCCGGCTCCTCTCAAAGGGGAAACAGGTTGTCGATAAAGTATCTTTTGTCATTGCTATGAAAACAGAGGAGAAAAAAGTGTACAAAAAAGAAGGTTGTAAACACAACCCGTAAAGTAGTATGATCGCTAGGTCGTCAGAGAAACGGGAACCGACATTCCTAGCTCTTGT
>JAEZIZ010000109.1 GCA_023415915.1 Bacillota bacterium
GGTTGCCGGTAACAAGCCCCATGCGGTTGGCGGAACCGTAGTATGCCTTTAGGCATTGCCAGCAAGAGTCCCTTATAGGGTTCAAGAAAAACCACCCCTTGAAGGGGTGGATGATTATTTTTCCTTAAATTAAGCAAAATAGTATAATAAACGCTGTTCTTTTGTTCAGTGGTAATGGGAACGGTCAGGCAGGGGAAGTAACGGAATTATGCTTACATGCAAAAAGCTTTGGCTTAATTGGGGCGGTCATATTCATTTGTATTGAGGCGGCTTAAATGAGATATAAAGCGCGGCGTATGAATAAAGAGGTAAAAAACAGGAGAGAATATCTGACAAAGAAGGAGGAACTTAAGTATATGAATGACGGCGGGAAAATATTGCTTAAGGTCATAAGCGTTATTTTTATCATATTTGGCGCTATAGCGACAGTCGTTTCACTGATAGCGCTTATAACGTCGACATGGCTGGGCGTTATATGGGTAATAGCATCAATAATACTGCTCATCTCCAGCATAATAGAGCTTGTAATAGGATTCGTAGGCCTTAAAAAGAGTGACGACCCCTCGCAGGCGAATTTCTTTATCGTTTCGGGGCTGGTATTGGTCATACTTATGTTCGTAAGCATGATAATGAGCTTCTCGGCGTGGAACCTTATAGGCTTTGCGCTGCCCGTGCTTTATATTGTAGGCGGGTATATGATGCGCAACGCACAGAGCAGGAAAGCTTAGACATTAAAGCGGTAAAAAATCAGCGCCCTTCGGGCAGCAGGCCTTAAGGGCGCTTAAGCGTACTCATATAAACAAGCCGGGGTTTATCAGCAGCACCGATATCCAGGAGACATGCGACACGTTTATTACGACGTATGCCATAAGCGCGGCGACTATGAGCACATTCGCTTTCTTTAACTGCTCCGCGGTGGCTTTTTGCATCCTGAAATAGAGGAAGGAAAGCAGCACGGCAGGCAAAAGGCTTTTTACGAGCAGCGCGGCAGCCCTGTTGCCTACGAACATTGCGGCGACAGGGTTGGCTTCCACGAACAGACCCGTGCCGCAGAGTATCAGCGTGAATACTATGTCGGTAACATTCAGTATAAAAATTATCACCATCTTGTTTTTGATATCGCCTAGTGAACAGCACTTTAAAAACGAGATCATATTGGCGCCTCCTTGAAACATGCAAAAACAGCCGTTATTAACACCCCGTCAAACCTGACGGTTTGCCGGGGACCCCATATTTACCCCCCATCAAACCTGACATTTGCCGGGGACCCCATATTTAGGTGTGTGTGAGAAATGTAAAGTGCTGTGAATTATACTGTGAAAAATGATTGAAAGTGATATAAGGCCTTGCCGTTTCACGCTGCCTATGCAGCCCGTCATGATTCGCATGAGCGGGCTGCGTGCAGCGAATATACATATTATACCACGAGCTGACCGTATCGCAAATATATTTTTGTATTTGTATGATATACGCGGTATAATTCTTAAATAATAGTTATTGGAGGTCTCAATGGGTTCAAAGGTTCTTTTTTCATCTGTTAGTTACGATAAGCTTGACGCAAAGCAGACGCTGCCTTCAAGGTTTGAACGGCTTATCGACGCCATGGGGCTAAAGGACGTAGTAAGCGGCAAATGGACGGCGGTAAAGATGCACGTCGGCAGAAACATAGGCGTAACCACCATACATCCGCTTTACGTGAAGATATTGATTGATAAGCTAAAATCCTACGGTGCCAAGCCGTTTATTACCGACCAGGTCATAGAGGACGCAAGATCAAGGGGCTACACGGAAGAATTCCTTGGCGTGCCTATAATTCCCGTATGCGGCACTATGGGCAAGTATGTATACGAAAAGAGCGTGGATTTCCGCACGCTCAAAAACGTTGACATAGGCGGCAACATACACGACGCCGAGGTGATGATAGACTTATCGCATGTAAAAGGTCATGGTTCCTGTGGATACGGGGGAGCGTGCAAGAATATAGCAATGGGGTGCGTAACCGACAGGACGCGGTATCAGATTCACTCGCTGGAAGGCGGGCTTTTGTGGGATGAAGAAAAGTGCACACACTGCGAGGCGTGCATCTCAAGCTGCAATCACTACGCAAACAGCTTTGAGGACGGTAAGTATACCGTGTCTTATCACGACTGCACGACATGCCAGCATTGCGTAAAGGTATGCCCGACGGGCGCGATATCGCTCGATTCGCACAACTACACGGACTTCCAGGCGGGCATGGCTTTGTGTACCAAGACCGTGCTTGATACGTTCGAGGCGGGGCATGTTTTTTATATAAACTTTCTGACAAACATAACACTCGTTTGCGATTGCTGGGGCTTGTCGACGCCGTCGCTAGTGCCCGATATAGGCGTAATGGCGTCTTCCGATATCATCGCTATAGAGCGCGCCTGGCTTGACGCGATATAAAATGAAAACCTCATACCGGGCGGACTGCCGCAAGGGCTTGAGCTTGGCGCGGAAGGGCACCTGTTTGAACGCATACACGGCAAAAACCCATATATACAGCTTAGGGAACTCGAAAAGTGCGGGCTGGGTACGCAGGAATACTATATCGAGCAGGTCGAATAGCCCCGAATAATCTTCTAATGTACTCTCGAAGCGGCCATGTCAACCGTAGCAGACATGGCCGCTTTAGCTTTTGGGCAAGTATTAGCCGCTTGAGCCAGCCGGAAACGCAAATTCCGATAGGTTATTGCACGGCGCTCCAAACTCCGCTCTCTTCAAACGCCGCGACGAGCTCCTGCGCGTTTTTTATGATGCCCTTGTCAAACTCCATGTGTTCGAGAAGCTTTATCGCGTTTTTCGTTTTGGAAGGCCCCAGCTTTATTATGTAGTCGAACTCTACGCCGCTCTCCGTTATGCGTTCGCCGAAATGGTAGTTGTCGTACCCGGCAAGCATGCGGGTAAGCTCTATGTCGTGGGTTGCGACGACGCATATGCAATCAAGGCTTTTAAGGTACCCAAGCACAGCCGCCGACGCCGCTATGCGCTCTATTGTATTCGTGCCTTTAAGTATCTCGTCTATATAGCACGCGCAGAATACGCGGGGTATTGTAGTTATTATCCGCTTAAGCGATTTGATTTCCGTTATAAAATAGCTTTCTCCCGCCGTGATATCGTCGCGTACGGCCATAGAAGTCATCACGAGCGCCGGGCGGGCTTTAAAAGAGCTTGCCGTGCAGGTGTGTATTGTCTGCGCGAATATGCCGTTTATAGCGACCGCCTTGATAAACGTGGACTTTCCCGACGCGTTCGAGCCCGAAACAAGCGCGCTGCCGCGCAACGATACCGTGTTCGGCACGGGCTCTGAAAGCAGCGGGTGGCAGATGTTTTCCGTTTCGATATAGCTATGCCCGGTAAACTCGGGGCGGCAGAAGTACTTCAGCGTTTTCCTGTAAGACAGAACGGAGATAAGCGCATCGAGAGTTCCCACGCTCTCAAAAAGCCGCAGCAACTCACTTTGATGCTTTTCGACGACGCTTATTATCCTGTTATACGCGCGGACATCGCTTAAGAAAATGATGCGTATATATTCTATAATAGCGTCCATATCGGATATTCTCTCTCTCAGCATCCCCGACAGCTTTCCGCCCAGCTGTTTAAAGGCGTCGAAGTTTTTACGTATATCCCGGCCTATTGGATGTTCATCCAGTATGCGAGTTTTGCATATCTTTTGCGCTGCCCACAGCAGCGCCCCGAAGTAGCGTATAGATAACATTTCCCCACGGAGCCGCTTTTTAGCGAGCAAGTGCACCGCCATGTTGACAACAAACGATATGAACAATAATATTCCGCCCGCGGACGGGCTTATAAACATCAGCCCTGTGCATAAAAACGGCAATATTGCCAAACCGTTATACAGCCAAGGGCGCTTTGCTTTCTTGTTTGAGATTTCATAACAAAACGCGGAAAGACCGTTGCCCGGCATTTTACCCATCTTTGCAAGCACCACCTGAAGGTCGAGCCTTTTTTCGGGCGCGGATTCGAGCAGCGCCATCAAACTCTCGCGCGCTTCAAGTACGCTTGAGTCAAACGACGGCTCGTGAAGCATAGCGTATAAATACTCTGCTCCGACAGACGTGTGGCAGGCGTTGATCTTAGCATAGACCCTGTCCATATCCAAATCGGTCCACGTAATATCGTCTATTGAATATTCCGCGCTCTGTTTATGGATTTTGCGCGTATCCCAGAAACCGGATACGACTTCTTTTTCGTCGGGGGGAGTGGGGGGCGTGCCGAACTGCGCGGCAAGCCTTTGTCTCAGTTTCTTTTCTGCGTATACAAACAGTAATATTGCCGCGACAACAACAGCTATTGCCGCGACGGTCACTATTACAATAACAGCCGCCTTACCCATATGCATTCCTCTCGTATTGGTATCGGATTACATTATACAACTGATAATGGAAAAATAAAACATAATATTACGAGCTGCAGATGCCGGGGAAAAGCACGCTTCACAATTCTTTAATGTTCGGTTGCGCATCTAAAAAGGATTAAAGGGCGCGACATAGAAATAAATACTAATAAATTTACTTTACATATAAAAGGAGAAAGCTTTGAAGACTATACTTTGCTACGGAGACTCGAACACGTGGGGGTATATACCGGGCGCGGGGGAACGCTTCGGCCGGGAAATCAGGTGGTGCGGCGTGATGCGCGAAAAGCTGGGCGAGGGGTACGTCGTCATCGAAGAAGGCTTAAACGGCAGGACTACCGCTCATGACGACCCGCAGGAAGCATACCGCAACGGCTGCGATTATCTTCCTCCCTGCCTTGAAACGCACAGCCCAATAGACCTTGTCATAATAATGCTGGGCTCGAACGACATAAAAGCAAGGTTCGGCTTTCAGGCCGAGGACATAGCCGGTGGCATGGAGAAGCTTCTCGGGATAATAAAAGGCAGCGAAGCAGGCCTGGAGGGGAAAGCGCCTCGTATACTTCTACTCAGCCCACCGCATGTGAGCCCGCAAACAGAGCTGATTGACTTTATAGGCAGATACGAGGTTTCAAAGCGGCTGGGCGCACTTTATGAACAGCTTGCCAGCCAATACGGCTGCAGTTTTCTTGACGTGTCCACTGTCGTAGGCGTTTCCGACCTGCCCGACGGCCTGCACCTTAATGAAAAAGCGCACGCCGCGCTCGGCAGCGCTCTTGCCGGTATTGTAAAAGAGATATTGGGGTAACGATTAAGGGCTTATAAAACATGCGAAGCTGAACAGCTTTCGTTTCCGTTAGAAACACTTAACAAACCGCATAAC
>JAEZIZ010000048.1 GCA_023415915.1 Bacillota bacterium
GATTACAACCTTATCGACCAGTCGGCTATGAAGATCGTCGATACGGCGAAGCGCACAGGCGCGAAGGTCTCGGGGCCTATACCGCTGCCGACGCAGAAGGAAGTAGTAACGATACTGCGCGCCCCGCACAAGTATAAGGATTCGCGGGAACAGTTTGAGATAAAGACGCACAAGAGGCTTATCGATATATTGGAAGCAACGTCGAAGACAACGGACGCTTTGATGAGGCTTGATTTGCCCTCCGGCGTAGACATAGAGATAAAGCTCTAGGAGGATAGCAATGGTTAAAGCATTAATGGGTAAAAAACTGGGAATGACGCAAGTATTCCTTGAAGACGGCACGGTTGTTCCCGTCACGGTGGTGGAAGCGGGCCCGTGCGTCGTTACGCAGAAGAAGACGGCCGAGACGGACGGATACAACGCCATTCAGATAGGGTACGGCGCTATCAGGGAATCGCTCGTTACAAAACCGTTAACGGGGCATTTTAAAAAAGCGGGCGTCGCCGTAAAGCGGCACCTTCATGAATATCATGTGGACGATATAGCTTCTTATGAGCTCGGGCAGGAACTGAAAGCCGACGTGTTCGAAAAGGGCGACCTCGTTGACATTCAGGGCACATCCAAGGGCAAAGGCTTTCAAGGCAAGATAAAGAGGCACGGCGGCAGCAGAGGGCCCATGACTCACGGCTCGAAGAGCAAGAGACTCCCGGGCAGCGGAGGCGCAGGCTCGTTCCCTTCGAGGGTAATAAAGGGCAAGGCCATGCCTGGGCATATGGGCGATGAAACGGTCACCGTTCAGAACCTTGAAGTGGTCGAGGTAGACCTTGACAAGAACGTTCTGCTTATAAAGGGCGCTGTTCCGGGCGCCCGGGGCGGACTGCTCTCTATCACGAAAGCCGTTAAGCAAGCTTAATGCCCAAAAAACCAAAGGTTTAAGGGGCCAAAGAAAAGGAGTGAGAACGAATGCCCAAAGTAACGGTATTTAAAAAAGACGGCACGCAGGCCGGTGAAATAAATCTAAAAGACGAAGTGTTCGGCGTAGAAGTCAACGAAGCGGTCATTCACCAGGTGGTAGTGGCGCAGCTCGCGAACAGGCGGCAGGGCACGCAGAGCGCGCTTACGAGAGCCGAAGTAAGCGGCGGTGGCATCAAGCCGTGGAGGCAGAAAGGCACTGGCCGCGCAAGGGCCGGATCCACGCGCTCGCCATTATGGAGAAAAGGCGGCATGGTATTCGCGGTAAAGCCGAGGGACTATACGCAGAAAGTCAACAAGAAGATGCGCAGAGCAGCCATACAGAGCGCTCTTTCGATGAAAGTAAACGAAAAGAACATAATTGTGCTTGAAGACCTCGCGATAGAGGAACCCAAGACGAAGCTTATGGCCGCAGTGCTAGGCAAGTTTGAAGCGGGCAAGGCGCTCGTTGTCACGGCGGGTAAGGACGAAAAAGTCGTGCGCGCGTCGGGCAACATAAAAGGCGTTAAAACGCTGGAAGCCGACAACATAAACGTATACGACATCATGAATTACGACAAGCTCGTGATAACGAAAGACGCCGTAAAAAGGGTCGAGGAGGTTTTTGCGTAATGGAAGCGAGAGACATCATTATAAAGCCGATATTGACCGAAAAAAGTTACGACGATATAGCAGCAAAAAAGTACACTTTCGTAGTCGATATAAGAGCCAATAAGACCGAAGTTAAAAAAGCGGTTGAAGAGATATTCGGCGTCAAGGTGAGCAAGGTAAATACCCTGCGCCAGATAGGTAAAGTAAAGCGTCAGGGCTATACTTCGGGCAGAAGGCCTGAATACAAGAAAGCGTTCGTGACGCTGACAAAAGACTCGAAGACTATAGAATTCTTCGACTCTCTGTCGCAGTAGTGTTAGGAGGAAATCAGCATGGCGATTAAGAAATATAAACCGACCTCACCGGGCAGACGCGGTATGACAGTCTCAACGTTTGAGGAGATCACATGCACGGTGCCCGAAAAGTCGCTTCTTGAAACGGTAAAGAAGACGGCGGGCCGCAACGCTCAGGGCAGGATAACGGTGCGCCACAGGGGCGGCGGCGTAAAGAGAAAGTACAGGATAATAGATTTTAAGCGCGATAAGGACGGCATACCGGCCAAAGTCGCAACGATAGAATACGATCCTAACAGGACCGCTAATATTGCGTTGCTTAGTTACGCAGACGGCGAAAAGAGATATATAATAGCTCCTTTGGGGCTTGCGGTGGGCGACACGGTGATGTCGGGCGAGAACGCCGACATAAAGCCGGGCAACACGCTGTATTTAAAAGATATACCGCTTGGAACGCTCGTGCACAACATAGAGTTAAAGCCGGGCAGGGGCGGACAGATGGTGCGCGCGGCGGGCAACGCGGCGCAGCTTATGGCCAAAGAAGGCGCTTACGCACAGCTCCGGCTCCCGTCGGGCGAAGTGCGCATGGTGCTGTTAGGATGCAGAGCGACGATAGGCCAGGTAGGCAACATAGACCAGGAGATAATCAACTTAGGCAAGGCGGGCAGGAAACGCCATATGGGCATAAGGCCGACGGTAAGAGGTTCTGTAATGAACCCGGTAGACCATCCGCACGGCGGCGGCGAAGGCAAATCGCCTATCGGACGCCCGGGGCCGCTGACTCCGTGGGGCAAGCCGGCGCTCGGATACAAGACGCGTAAGAAGAAGAATCCTTCGAGCAAATATATCGTCCACCGCAGAGGCAAATAATCGGGTCAAAACGTCAAAGCTTTTGGGTGAAAGTAAGGAGAAAATATATGAGCAGATCGGTTAAAAAAGGACCGTATGTAAATGAGAGGCTTCTTTCAAAGCTTCGCGAGATGAACGAGAAGAACGAAAAGAAAGTGATTAAAACATGGTCGAGGGCTTCGACCATATTCCCGGACATGGTAGGCCACACGCTGGCAGTACATGACGGCAGGAAGTTCGTTCCTGTATATATGACGGAGGACATGGTGGGGCACAAGCTTGGCGAATTCGCCCCGACAAGGACTTTCCGCGGACATGCGGGCGATAAAAAGTCCGGCTCCAAATAAGGTCCAGAGGAAGAACGTGACTTTTGGGGCTAAGCATGGGTCCCCAAAATGAGCTCCACTGGTATCTGGGGCTGTTATAGAGAGGAGTTAAGCAAATGGCAACCCGACAGAGAGAAAAATCTCAGAAAAGACAGCAAGAAGCTGATAAAAGGCCGAGAGCGCGTGCGAGGTATATACGCATGTCCTCCACAAAGCTCGGCCAGATAGCCACTCTTATACGCGGCAAGAGCGTTGCGGAAGCGACGGCGCTGCTTAAGAACACGCCGAAAGCGGCAGGCCCGGTGGTAGAAAAAGTACTGAACTCGGCGATAGCGAATGCGGAAAACAATCTAGGACTGCTGCGCGACGACCTTATTGTAGCCGAAGCGTATGCGGATCAGGGTCCCACATTGAAGCGCATGAGGCCGAGAGCTCAGGGACGGGCTTACAGGATACGCAAGAGAACGAGCCATGTTACCGTGATACTCGATAAGGCTAAGGAGGAATAGTATGGGCCAGAAAGTCAATCCCCACGGGATGCGCGTAGGCGTAATCAAGGACTGGAATGCTCGTTGGTTCGCAAAGAAAGGCGATTTTGCTACCAACATCAAAGAAGACAACGAAATAAGGAAGCAGCTTAAAAAGCAGCTCTTTGCAGCCGGCATCTCGAAGATAGAAACGGAAAGAGCGGCCAACAAGCTGACCGTCAACATATATACCGCCAAGCCGGGCATAGTCATAGGCAAGGGCGGACAGGGCGTGGAAGTCCTTAAAAAACAGCTCTCGCAGCAGACGGGCAAGAACGTAATACTCAACATCATAGAGATAAAGCGCCCCGACATAGAGGCGCAGCTTGTCGCGGAAAACATAGCCCAGCAGCTCGAGAGGCGTATATCTTTTCGCCGTGCGATGAAGCAGTGCATAAGCCGCGCGATGAAAAGCGGAGCGCTCGGTATAAAGACGATGTGCTCGGGACGCCTCGGCGGCGCAGAAATCGCCAGAAGCGAGAAATATCACGAAGGGTCGATACCGCTGCAGACTATAAGGGCGGACATCGATTACGGGTTTGCGGAAGCGAACACAACATACGGAAAGATAGGCTGCAAAGTCTGGATATATAAAGGCGAGATATTTGGAAACCCGCTCCGGGATAAGTTCAAGACCGCAGCAGCACCGGAAGGAGGCAGCAAAAATGTTAATGCCAAAAAGGGTTAAGCACAGAAGAGTTCACCGCGGCCGCATGAAGGGCAGAGCCAACAAGGGCAACGTTATTACTTACGGCGAATATGGCCTTGAAGCTATGGAGCCCGCATGGATAACGAGCAACCAGATAGAAGCGGCTCGTATCGCGATGACAAGATATATAAAGAGGGGCGGGCACGTCTGGATAAAGATATTCCCGCACAAGCCGGTAACGGAGAAACCCGCCGAGACCCGCATGGGAAGCGGCAAAGGCTCTCCCGAATACTGGGTGGCAGTCGATAAGCCCGGCAGGATAATGTTCGAGATAGCGGGCGTCGCCGAGGATCAGGCAAGGGAAGCGCTCCGGCTCGCGGCATACAAGCTGCCGATAAAATGCAAGATAGTGAAGAACGAAGCCTTTGACGCAGACGCGTTCTCGAAGATGTCGTTCAAGGCTAAAGAGGAGCAGCCGCAGGAAGCTGAACTCGAAGAAGGAACAGGTGGTGAGCAGGTTGAAAGCTAGCAAACTGCACGAGATGACAAATGACGAGCTGACTGAGCAGCTTAAGAATTTAAAGCAGGAGCTCTTTAATCTGCGTTTTCAGAGCGCAACGGGCCAGCTTGGCGATGTTATGGTAATCAGGAAGACCAAGAAGGATATAGCACGCGTCAAGACGATCTTAAAAGAGCGCGAACTGAAGAGCGCTATGCAGAGCTAAGGAGAAAAGCTTATGTCAGAAAGAGGAATCCGTAAAACAAGAACCGGTATAGTCGTTAGCGATAAGATGCAGAAGACCATAGTGGTCGAAATAGTCCGCAAGGCGAAACATCCGCTTTATGGCAAGACCGTGAATTATACGAAGAAATATAAGGTTCATGACGAAGAGAACAAAGCCAAGGTCGGCGACAAGGTGCTTATTACCGAAACCCGTCCTTTGAGTAAAGACAAGAGATGGAGACTTGTAGAGGTTGTTGAGGCCGCCAAGTAGCCAATGAGTATTTAGGGAGGCGTGACATGATACAAGCGCAAA
>JAEZIZ010000116.1 GCA_023415915.1 Bacillota bacterium
CCAAAGTTCTTAGAGCTCCTTTGATTGATTGGGCGTACGCGAAAAATTATATCATCATTCATTATGCCTAACAAGTTTATTTAAAATTCGGTATAAAAGTTTATACACACCCCATCCAGTCTTACGATTTGCTGGGAACCCCGTTATATAAAAAGCCGCAAAAAGCGGCTTTTTGATTGGTAGTTTATTTATTCGCGCCATCAAGTCCGGCTTGCTTTTTGGCCATTCGTATGGAAAATACCTCGTCAAGCACGACCGTCAGGCTCCCGACTATAAGCATCAAGTAATATGTCAGGAACCTCCATATAAGCATGCCGACAATCGTCGCGGCGCCGAAGAACGGACCGAAGAACAACATGAAACCGCCTTCCGAAGCGCCGGCAGCTCCCGGCAGCGGAAAGAACGATACCGCAAGGAACAGGAACGACTCCATTATAAATATGTCGACAACGGTATGCTGGGAAAAACCAAAAGACAAATATATCAGATACGGTATAACAAACAAAAACGCAAGATTAACTATGGAAATCAGATACGACCCGAGCGCTCGCAGTTTGTATCGCGATATATACGACGCCGCGGTATGATAATCGTCTATTGTCTTTTCAAAGTTCTCCAGCGCACGGTCCTTATTTTTTATAATCTTTATCCTGCTGCAAAGGCGTATAAGCCAGCCGCCCACTTTAAGTACAAGCTTCTTGTTAACAATTGTAAGTATTATGAAAAACACCGCCGTAAGATTCAACGCAAAACCAAGCAATGCCAGCCAGAACGCTTCGTTGTTGTTGATGTAATATTCTGCGCCCCGTATGAGCATACCGATGATATAAATAGTGCACAGCGAAAGCTCGAACACTACAAACTTGATGCAAACTATGCAGGTAGACGTGCCCACCGGCACTTTATTGCGGCGCATGTATACGACCTGCATAGGCTGCCCGCCCGTCGAAGATGGCGTAAGAGCGCAGTAATACAGGCCTATTATGCCTACCTTGACAGACTGCAGAAAAGGCTCTCTTTTATACATGTAGCCGGTAATATCATGAAGCAGCCAGGCGTCGGTTAGCCAATAAAGCAATAGCGCACCAACGCACGCGACAGCCCACCAAACATTAAAATTCTTAAGGGCCTCGCCTATATCGCTAAGGTTCGTACCGAATATCAATATCCCTGCTATTACCAGTACAGTCACGCCTATATATATGATACTGAACAGAGATCTTTTTTTCTTCATCGACCCTCCGAAATAAATACTGTGAAAGATAATACCAAATATTCCGCCATAAAGCAACAATAACTATTTTATCATTTCATTAAAGAGGCGCAGCGCTTCCCCCGCCGCAACGTCCATGTTGCAGTACCTGTATGTCGCGAGTCGCCCCAAAAACAACGTGTTGCTTTCTTTCTCGGCTCTTTGCCTGTACTCTTCATATAATTTCCGTTGCTCGGCCGCAGGCACAGGATAGCATGGTTCCCCCTCCCAGGACGGGTATTCCATGGAAACGGTCGTCTTTGGATGTTTTTGGCCGGTCAGTTTTTTATATTCGGTTATCCTCGTAAAGTCGTAATCGTTGGGATAATTTACGACGGCGGCGTCCTGAAAGCTTTCGGTATCCTTCGTCTCGTAAACAAAGTTTATGCTTCTATATTTAAGCGATCCTAAGTCGCAGCCGTAAAACTCGTCCACCGTGCCTGTGTAGATTAGCTTGTCGTATTTGATATCGCCGATAACTTCTCTGTAATCCGTATTAAGAAGTATCTTTATACGGCTGCTGTTCGTCATATTCTCGAACATACGCGTGTATCCATAAGAAGGCATGCCCTGATACGGATCGGTAAAATAACGCTCGTCAATTGAAAAGCGCACGGGCACCCTCGATATGACTGACGGGTCGAGCTGCGACGCGTCCATATCCCATTGTTTTTTCGTGTAGTTCTTGAAGAACTTCTCGTAAATGTATGTTCCCGCTTTGCTTATTACGACGTCTTCGCTTGTTTTTATCTCCCTTGGCTCCGCCACGCTTTCGAGATACCCTTGAACCTCGCTCGTCGAAAGGTTTAAGTTGCACAGCATGTTTATAGTGCGCGCGCATATGGGCATCGGCAGATACGCTCCGTCCACAAACGCCAGCACGCGATGCTGATAAAGATTCCATTTTGTGAATTGCGAGAGATAATCGAATACTTCTTTTTGCTGCGTATGGAAAATATGAGGCCCGTATTTGTGTATTAAAATTCCGTCGTCGTTATAAAGATCATAACAGTTTCCGCCGATATGCGAACGTTTTTCTATTACGAGCACTCGCTCCTTCAGTACGTTCGCTATCCTTTCGGCTACAGTCAGGCCCGAGATGCCAGCCCCGACCACTACATATTTAAAATACAAATTTCTGCCCTCACTTTATTTTACCTGACGCTTCATTTCGGTTTTCTTTAAGTCTATAAGATAAAGATATCTCTCATACGCGGCGTCGACCGCGTCTTCCCAGCTCTTATATATCGTTGCCCGCGCGTTCTCGCCTATATCTTTGGCCATCTGCGGGTCTTTTATTATC
This sequence comes from Bacillota bacterium, assembly GCA_023415915.1. GTDB lineage: Bacteria > Bacillota > Clostridia > Christensenellales > SZUA-584 > DTFZ01. Next base: position 2,556 of record JAEZIZ010000116.1, read on the forward strand.
GCTGCTGCGACATCGGCCAGAGACTGCGCGTTGTCCTCTATGAGGAATCCGTTTTTATCCGTTATCCCCTGCGCCGTACTGGAACCCTTTACAAATACCGTCGGGCATCCGCACGCGGCGGCTTCTCTCGGAACAAGGGAGGACGTATCATAAAGCGAAGGGAACAACAGCGCGTCGCTGCGAAGGTAAAGCTTGGCGATGAATTTTCTGTCTTGTATCTTTCCGGCGAACTTAACGCAATTCTTAAGCCCGTAGCCCTTTACCATCTGCTCCATTTCAGCGCGCTTGGGCCCGTCGCCCACAAACAGCATATTGAATTTAAGGCCCTGTTCCTTTAATATTTTAAGCGCTTCTATCACCATCTTAAGGTTCTTCTGCCACGTATGCTGCCCGATGTACATAAACAGCGGCGTACCGGCCTTGAAACCGAACTTTTCATTGATCTCAGTATCGACCTCGTCAGATTTGTATTTTACTTCGATATCGCTGCCGTTTTCCATTACATACACGTCGCCGCGAAAGCCGTATTCGCGCAGCGTTTCGGCAGAAGCCGCATTGGGGCACCAGACCTCGTCCGCCGACTCATAAAAAGCGCCGACCTTTGCAAGCATGCTTTCCACGAGCGCGTCGGATTTAAGCACTCCTTTAAAATCCTCCCTGAATTTTGAATGGAACGTAGCGACAAACGGTATGCCTCTTTTTCTGGCTATTGTGCGCGCGGCAAAGCCGGAACCAAAAGGGCAGTGAGCGTGCACGATATCGAACGGCACCTGCTTTAATTCCTTCCAGAACACGCCGTCCATCTTGGGCAGCCCGAAGCGGTACTCGCTTCTTACCGGCACTTTCATCGAAGAATAACGAAGCACCTCAAAGTCATAATTATCCTTTGCCTCAGGGTGCTTGGGCGTTATCACATAGCTCCTGCCGTATTTTTTATTCATCCAATAGGCGTAGTTTTTTACTACGTTGGCTACACCGTCTATTATAGGCGGAAAGGACTCGTTAAACTGTCCTATCGTTAATCTCATCAAAACCTCCGTCGGCGCTGTATCCCGCAGTGCCCGAGAATATATTATAACAAATTACGGCTATTTTTCAAATCAAATCTGCTGTGCATATCAAAGCACGGTTACTTGCTTTTTGCGTGTTTTTATCTCGTCAAAATGAGCATTAAACCAGCGCGAGCAAAGCAGCAATATTGATAGCTGTATTATTCGTCATGTTCTGTATGGAAATACCGGATGCGCAGGCCTTGTTTTTAAACCCCGCGAAACATCACTGCCCGCCGGTAGGCCGATATTAGACACGTCAATAAGCCCCATGCTTTTTAAGCATGGCGCTTATATATAGCTTTAAGTTTATTCGATTACGTCGTCAATAAGCGACTCAAGCTTTTGCTTTTCCTTAGGGTCCTTAAACGATACTCCCGGATCATCCTTGTCTTCGTCGCTGCCATAAAGCCACGAATAGTCGTCATACTTGGGTTTGAAACCTGAAGATTTCAGCTTTTCCTTCAGTTTTTTTGTGTCCTTTGGAGTATCGTCGTAACTTTCCTGAAGTATGTCTCCGCCGCTGTTCTCTATCTCGCTCAGCGCCTTGTTGATCTCGGAAAACTCCATCAATCTCTCGGGTTTTATTTCTTCCGCTGCCGGTTCTTCCGCTGCTTCAGCCGGGTACTCTTCCGGCACGGCAACGGGCTCTTCGTCCGTTATGCCTCTTAAGCTTTCCGTTATATCCTCGTCGATCTTTTCAAGCGCTTTTGCGTTTATGCCGGCGTCCTCTCCGAAATAGCTTTGATAAATCTGCTGGAAAGACGCAGCTTCTCTGTTGATCATCTCGGCAAAGCTCTTGGCAAACCCACGCGCCGTACTCTTTAAATCTTCGAGCTTTCTCTGCGCTTCCGCAAGCTCCCTTGTGGTCTGTTCAGCCCTGCGCCTTGCGGTGTTTTCCGCGTTGTCGATAATGAGCTCCGCCTTTCTTGCAGCCTCGCCCATTATACGCTCCGCGCTCTTCTGGGCGGATACCAGCGTATGCATTATCGTCTCTTCGGTATCTTTTACTCTTTTAGCGCGCTCCATTTCGGCATCTAGCGCCTCTTTTAATGCAGCGTTGTCGTTTTGCAGCGCCTTGAATTCATCGATGATCTGATCCAGAAACTTGTCGACTTCGTTCTCGTCGTATCCTTTGAAAGATCTCTTGAACGTCTTTTCCAATATATCTTTAACTGTTAATGACACGGCAATTCCCCTTTCAGACAAAAGAATAGACCGGTACAGGTTTAATATCTCCGTACGCGTTTAAGACTATGCGCCGTATGCCCCGCCGGAACAAGGCATGCGGTCAATACGGGGCCTCATAATACATAAAGTTTTATAAGCGTAAACTACCACCCCAACAAGCCTCACGACTTGCTGGGGTCCCCGTATTTACACCCCAAAAAGCCTCACGGCTTGCTGGGGCCAATATTAAACGTTTCCCCCGCGGTTTGGGGGCGAAGATCAGTCAAAACGCCTGTACCCTTCTCTGCTGCCCATATGCTCGTTGATGTTCTGTGAGATATCGACGTTTGAAGGGGCGACAACGAAAATGCTCCTTGCCACTTTCTTGATATCGCCGCCAAGCGCGTACACAGCGCCGCCGACAAAATCAAGTATCCTTTGGCCCAGCTCTATTTCGAGCTCATCGAGATTCATTATAACCGGTTTTCTTGCCTTTAGATTGTCGATAATGCACTCGGCTTCCTCGTAACTGGACGGCTGGAATACGAGCATGCGCATCTTGTTTGAAGGATTGGGCATGGGAACAACCCTCCCCTGTTTCCTTTTGGAAAGTCTCTGTTCCTGTTCCTCTTCTTCATACTCGTCTTCGTAGAAATCCTCTTCTTCGTCCATTACCTTTTCATCTTGGTACTCTTCCTCTTCGAGGCCGACTGCATCCAGAATACGGTTGAAAATACCTCTTGCCATTGATGTAAACCCCCTAAAAATTTAATTTGACCTCGCTCCAAACACGGCCGTACCAATCCTAACCATATTTGAGCCTTCTTCAATTGCTGCTTCAAAGTCGTCGGACATGCCCATCGACAGGTATTCAAACGCCGGAAAAGAATCCTTGAATTTGCGGAAGAGCTCATACATCCTCACAAAGTATCGTCTGTTGTCATCCGCATGCAGCGCCGGTGGCGGTATAGCCATAAGCCCTTTTACGCGGACCCTCCTCAAAACAGACAGCCCTTCCAGCAGTTCTTCTAAGTCTTCTTCGAAGACGCCTGATTTTGTTGGCTCTTTTGCAATGTTTACTTGCACAAGCGCAGAGAGTGCAGTGTCTCTTTTCTCGCACTGTTTTTCTATCTCCTGCGCTAAAGAGAGCCTGTCGAGTGAGTGAAGCAAAAATACTCCGTTCAAAATGTACTTGACCTTATTACTCTGCAGCGGCCCTATTATGTGCCAGTTTACCGAGTTTCCCAATACCTCACGCTTTTTGAGAAACTCCTGGACCCGGTTTTCGCCGAAATCTCTGATGCCGGCCTTTGCGGCCTGTCCAACCAAGCTAGCATCCACCGTCTTGCTTACCGCTATCAGTGTAATATCATCCCTGCTTCGCCCTGACTTTTTTGCGCAAACACCAATCCTTTCCTGTATATTCTTTATGTTAACCTCTATACTTGGCATTATATTACGACCTGTGTTAAAAGCAAACTACTTTTTAAGCAATTCTCCTATTTGCAGCGAAGGCTGGTCCTTATACGTCTGCACGAACACGTTGTCGCCCTCGCTTCCTATAACGAGCACCGGAACGTATTCGCCCGATACCCTCTCTACATAGTCTATCCCGTCCTCATGCTTTATACATGATTTCGGAATACGCAAGCCCTCTATCGTCGTTACCAGCCTTGCGCTGACGCGTCTGTCTCCTATCAGCGGGCCGATATTGTCTCTGACCTGTATAGTATACACATAGCCGTCATTTTTTTCAAGCTCTTGTATATTAAATACCACGCCGGTATACTGATTTTCGAGATAATCGTCAAAAACCATAGTAAAAGCGTTTCCGAGGAACATCTCGGGTATCTTCTTGCTCGACAGCAGCACGACGTACCACTCGCTTTCGTTGACTACGCGGTAGAGAGGTACGTTAGCCCGTTCCTTTTCCGTAGTGCTTACCGTCTTGCCGGCGCTGACTTCTTCGAGCGCCACCCTCGTAAACGAGCCTATGTTCTCTTTGGACATAACCTGCTCGCAGCCGTCGAAATAGAAGCTTACGGCGCCGCTTAATTCCGCTGACACCACATGCGCCCATTCGTTTATTACGTTTGTCAATTGCTGCTCCTGCGCAATATAGTCGCGCAGCTGGTTGTCGGGAACGACTACGCTCTGAAGATACGACATCCTCTCGTCGAGCAGCGACTCCAAATCGAGCTCCAGAGCAAGCAGCTTATCTCTCTCGCTGTTGGTAATGGACTGTTGTATCTCCTTTACTTTAGAGTCCACCCTTGCGTTGATATCGTCAAGCGTCGGGTCGATAACGCCCGCTCTGCTTACGCCCACCTCGTAATCGAGTATTTTTTTACGCATATCGAGCAGCTCGCCCAGCGTTCCGTCGTTGTAGCCGAGTTCGTATACCTTAAGTATCGGGTCGCCTATCTCTACATGCGCCCCTTCTCTGGCGATAAACTCCGTCTTGCCGTAATTCATCGCCTGATAAACTACCTCGTCCCGGAGTATGAGCATATCGTAGTTCTTATCAAACCCGGTGCTCGCCCACTCAACGGCAGCCGTAGGCATAGGGCTTAAAACAAGTATCAGCAAAACGACGAGCGCGGCTAAAAAACCGGCTGTGATAGCAAAGAACTTAAAGCTTGGCCTTCGCCTTATATGAACGCTCTTCTTTTGCGCAGATTTCCTTGAAGTATACTTTGAGCCTGTGTTCCGTACCGACATTTATGGATTGTCCCCCAATTACGTACCTTTAAGTACTTCTCCACATAAAAAAAATCTCCTCTAAAATTCGGAGATAAAAATGCGAATAACAGGCTAAGCGTGCTTAAAAATCGTCAGAGAGCTATTTCTACCTCCACGCTGTTGCCTTTTAAGTTATATCTTATCTCCTCACAAAAAGCTTTGACGAGCATTAACCCCCTGCCGCGTTCGCGGTACAGCGTCTTTACATCCGACGTTTCGTCAAAGGCCTTTTTATACTCAAACCCTGCTCCGCAATCCGTAACGCAGATAAAGAGCTTCCCGTCGTCTACGCCCGCGGCGAGCTCTACAGGCAGCTCCGCCGAAGGGTTGGCATGCCTGAAACAGTTGACAAGCAGTTCGTTAAGCACGAGCTCTATCTCATACTTTCGCTCGTCGCTTAAAGCCTTCTGCCTCTCAACGTGATTTAGCACGCTTTTGACCGACGGCTTTATATCATCTATCACAGTCAGAATGTTTTTTTCGGTGTAATCTCTCATTATAAAAACCAAAGCACACGGTTTTGCACGAGTAAATTTCTCTTGCTTGTGCTTCAATACTTATATAACCCGTTCACGTATTTTTAAACTCATTTTTGATAGTAGTTTCGGAATTTTACAAGTATCCTTCTTTCGATGCGCGATACATACATCTGGGATACTCCCAGCGCCGCAGCCACTTCCCGTTGACTTTTGCCCTCTTCAAACCTTTCCCTGATAAGCCTGCGTTCCACGTCACCGAGCTGTTCTATACACTTCTTTAAAAAGTCCCTGTCCTCTATCTTTTCGTATTCGTCGTCGGTGGTTCCGAGCAGCCGTATAAGCTTTAAGTCTTCGTTTATTGTGATGTAGCTGTCGAGCGACGCCGCGTATGCCGCGGACTGCGTTTCCAAAAGCTCCAGTACGCGCTCTACAGATATCGAGAGCCTCTCGGCTATTTCTTCGGGAGAAGCGCTGCGGCCCAGCTCGCTTGTAAGTGTTTCTTTTGCTTCGTCGAGCTTGCGTATCAGTTCGCTGTCCCTTCTCGATATCCTTATCATACGGGTTTTATCGCGGAAATAATTCTTTATCTCTCCCACTAGAGTCGGAGTGGCAAAACTTATGAATTTTACTCCTCTTGTATGTTCGTACCTGTCCACAGCCTTGACGAGCGCCAGCGACGCCACCTGATACAGATCGTCGTATTCAACGCCCCTGTTCATGAACTTTTTGGCAACGATCTCGGCCACATAAAGGTATTTCTTAAGTATGTATTCCCTGAGCGCTTCGTCTTTGCTTCTGCCATAGCACTCAAAGAGTTCCTGTTCGGTCATCTGCTCAAACTGACTCTGCATGCTTGTCCCCAAACCTTACTCCCCTGATCACAACTTTTTAAAGAAGCTGACTCTGCTCACGGATGCTTCGCTACCCGATCCTCCTGAAAATTCGCACTTGTCCACAAGCGCTTCAAGCAGGCACCTTGAGAGCTCCGCAGTATCGTCGTCCGCCGCGGCCGCGCCGTTAGCGCCTTGCGCCGACAGGTCAATGTTCATGCCGCCGTCGACGGTTATCTTAATGCTTACATTATCCGGGCACGATGCAAGCAGCAGCATGCAGGCTTCCGCCGTTGCTACCTTTAGGTCTTCGATATCTTCGATATCAAAACCCGCGCGCTCGGCAACCGCCGAGACTGCAAGCCTTACGGCCAGTATGTAATCCGGTTTGGCGGGAAGTTCAAGCTTAATTACGTCCCCGTTCATTGACCGCTCACCTCTATCTCGAATATTTTATTAAGGCCGGTAAGCGTAAATATCTTTGCTATATATGGCTTTAAATTTATTATGCTTATCTGCTTATCCGCTTCCCTTACCTTCTTCAGCGCGCTTACAAGCACTCCCAGCCCAGTGGAATCAATATATTTTAGATTCGTGCAGTCAAGGACGATATCCGCTTCGCGCTCCTCAATGAGTGCGTGCAGTTCGCTTTTTAAGTTATCCGCATTATATATGTCTACTTCGCCGTATAAATGTACGTTCCATTTGTTTTGAGTTTCATCGTATTTTGAATCAAGTAGCATATTAATTCCTCCTTATAATACAAACTTCAATCTGCTTTAACCGGCGGTCAGTTTTTTGTCTTTTTATTAAGCCAGCTTATAATATCAGAATAAACTCTTTGCTTATCTTTCTCGTTCAGTATCTCGTGGCGCATCCCCTCATAGACGTGAAACTCAACGTCGCGTACGCCGGCCTTTTTATAGCACTCCACGTCCTTTTTGACGCCGCTTAAGTTTTTCCCACCCATAGTGTCGAATTCGCCCGCACCTATAAACAAAGGCAGGTCCTTCGGGCAGCCTTCAAACGTTTGTTTTCTAAACGCAGCCCTCGTTCCGCCCAGCAGTTCGTATATGAATTCCGAGGTGGAAACGTTGCCGCAATAATCGTCCGCCCTGTAGGCTTCGACTACCTTTGAGTCGCTGCATATAAACGCGCTTCTGCCCTCGCTTTTAAACGGCTTGTTGAGCGTTCCGAATACCAGCGAATCAAGGAACGGAGTTTTATGCCTGCCGCCGTACTTTTTCATCTCGAGTTTCGCAATGCCCCTCGCAATGGAGATAAGCAGCGGGTTTGCCCGACCCGTGCCGGTAAGCACAAGGCCGCTTATATCGCTGCCATAGCGCGACGCGTATATCCTTGACAGCAGCGAGCCCATGCTATGCCCCAGCAAAAAAACGGGGAGGCCCGGGTGGTCGCTCTTTATTATGCCCGTCAATGCGCGCATATCCTCCACGATGAGGTCAAAGCCCCCGTCGCCGTCCGAAAGGTACGCAACGTTGTCGGGATTGCCCGCGGTTTTTCCATGTCCGCGGTGGTCGCAGGCATATACGGCAAACCCGTGCGCCGTCAGCGTCTCGGCAAAGTCCGAGTACCGCAATGCGTGCTCTACCGCGCCGTGGACTATCTGTACCACGGCCTTAGGATTTTCTGTCAACCACCTGTATGCATATATGCGTGTTCCGTCGTTTGAATTATAAACGATCTCGTTTACCATATCTACATACCTTATCGTTTATCATAACATCGGAGTATTGTTTTGTAAATACGCTCCGTTCGTGTTATAATCAGGAAAGTACCAAAGGAGAAAAATATGCACGCGTATATCGAAACGATAAGCGATAACCCTATCATAGCGGCGGTGCAAACCAAGGATAAGCTTGAGTGTGCCGTTAAGCTTTCCGTTCCTACGGTGTTTTTGATTAACACCGATATATTTTCAGCTAAAGAATACGTTTCGCTGGCAAAAAGCGCGAACTGCAACGTTTTTCTGCATATGGATCTTATCGAAGGCCTGGCCGGCAACACAAAAGCCGTGGATTACGTAAAAAACAGGATATCACCGAGCGGCATATTAAGCACAAAAAGCGCGCTTATAAAATACGCGCGCGAGCAGGGCTTATTCTGCATACAGCGGTTCTTCATGGTGGACAGCGCTTCGTTTGATAACGCGGTAAACACGATAAAGAACACGAAACCTTCTATGGTTGAGCTGATGCCCGGCATTATACCCGGCATTATACGCCGCTTTTGCGAGGCTGTGGATACGCCCGTTATAGCGGGCGGGCTTGTGACTCACAGGCAGCAGATCATAGACGCTCTCGCGGCGGGCGCGCTAGGCGTGTCTACAGGCTGCGTGGAGCTGTGGAACGACGGCTAGAGTATATCCCCCGTCCGTATGTAGAGTTTTGCGAGCTCTATATACTCTTCACAGTTCTTTTTACTTCCATTAATATCTTCAGGCGTTGCCTGTCTTACTATCCTATACGGGTTGCCTATGACTACGCTGCCAGCGGGTATTTCCTTACCGCCGGGTATTACAGTTCCCGCGCCTATTATGCAGTTTTCCCCTATTTTAGCCGCGTCAAGTATTATCGCGCCCATGCCTATGAGGGACCCGTCCCCTATATCGCACGAGTGCAATGTTGCCCCGTGACCCACCGTAACGCCGCGGCCTATTGCAAGCTTCAGCGTACCGGTATGCAGCTGGCAGCAGTCCTGTATGTTGGAGTCTTCCCCTATTATTATCTCGGCGATGTCGCCGCGCACTACCGCTCCCGGCCATACGCTCGAATCTTTGCCCAGCTTTACGTCGCCTATTACGACGGCGCTTGGGTGAACATACGCCGTTTTGTGCTTTACAGGATATTTACCGTTCACTGTTTGTATCATATTCCCTCCGCCTGCTCTTTTGCGGCGATGGCTATCGCTATCTCAAGGCGCTTTTTCTGCAACGCGCAGCCTAATTCGTAAGGCTTCATTATGTCGCCGTTTATATTGTAGTTGGCCGCCGCGCAGCCGCCGCTGCAGTAGTACTTCGCCCAGCACTTCGAGCAGCTTTCGATATTGAATATATTGCATTCATCGAACGCCTTCGATATGTCCGCGTTCAGTTTCCCGTCATACACGCTGCCCAGCCGGTATTCTGGCTTGCCCACGAACTGGTGGCAGGGGTAAACGTCTCCCGACGGCGCTATCGCCACATATTCCGTTCCCGCGCCGCAGCCGCGTATGCGCTTCTGCAGGCAGGGCCCGGCACCCAAGTCCACCATAAAGTGAAAGAACGTAAAGCCGCGCCCTTCCTTCCGGCGCTTTTCATATTCACAGGCGAGCGTATCGTACTCGGCAAATATCGTATCAAGGTGCTCGGGCTTAAGCGCCTTGTCTCCCTTAGTTACTACCGGCTCTATGGACACGCCCTTAAAGCCAATATCCGCGATATGCAGCACGTCGCGCGAGAAGTCGAGGTTGTCCGCGGTATACGTTCCTCTTATGTAATACTCGCCTTTTCTTTTCAGCAGCAGCTCCTTTGCGTTTGCGACCACGTTTTCATAGCTGCCGCTTCCGCCCGCGTTCTTGCGCACCGCGTCGTGCACGTGTGGCCTGCCGTCTATGCTGACGACTATGTTGTCCATATTCCCGTCAATATACTCTTTCATCTCGTCGTTCAGGCGATATGCGTTCGTAGTGGCTGTAAAGCGAAATTTCTTGCCGTGCTGCTTTTCTATGCTCCTTGCGTACTCCACCGTTTTTTTAAGCACTTCGAAGTTGAGCATAGGCTCCCCTCCGAAAAAGTCTATCTCTATGTTGCGCCTCGCGCCGGAAATGCCCGCTATAAAATCTATAGAGGCTATCGCTGTGTCAACACTCATCAGCTCCCGCTTTCCGGCAAAAGCCCCGCCTTTGGCAAAGCAGTAGTCGCACCGCAGGTTACAGTCGTGCGCGAGATGCAGGCACGCGGCTTTTAACACGTTTGCCGGCCTTTTTACGTCGCCGTCGGGGCCGGAAAACAACAGCCCTTCATCGATAAGCTCTTTAATCTCGCCGTAAAGCCCGGTACCTTCGGCTGCTTTTTCTATGTCCTCGCCGCGCCGCTCAGCTTCCGCAACAAGCGTTATTGCATCGTACCCCTGCCTGTCCAGCATATGCACGCTGCCCGACTCAACGTCCAGCGCAAAATAATCGTCACCGTATTTGAACGTGTGTACCACTCAGAAACTCCCTTTCATATTGGATAATAGTTGAAAACAAAAAAGCGGCATTTGCCCGCCGCCACTTTTTGATTAGGTTATCTGTATTTCTTCTCGCAACGCTGGTTCGCAAGCGTGCACGACGTTTTGCATGCCGACTGGCAGGACGTCTGGCACTCTCCGCAGCCCCTCGTTTCCTTCTTATCCTTAAGGCTGCCCTTTACGACCGTCTTTATATGCTTCATGTAGCGACCTCCATAATCTTAGCGGATCTTTGCTAAAAGATTATATACTAGATCGGAGCGCGGTGCAACTTTTATTTGCCGGGAACGGTTATCTTGCGCCTTGATATCCTCTTCGCCTTTTTCGAACCGCCAAAGAAGCTCGCGACGATTATCGCAAACACAGCCCCTATAAGCAGCCCCATCAGCATGTCGGAGAACAACAGGGCAACGTTGCCGAAGGCACTGTTGATAAGCGAGAATATAAGATAGCTCAGCAGCATATACATCAAGCCTGTTATGCCGCCGCACAGCCATTGCTTGTCGGCCATACCCTTTACCGCAAAATACGAGGCCGCGAGTATTCCGAGTATCTTTATTACCTGGTTCACGGGCGCTATGACGCCGTCTTTAAGCCCTGTTTCCTTGATAATCAGCGCAAAAAGCAGTATAACGGCTATCGTAAATATCATGGAAATAAGCGTGCCTTTAAGCGCGTTTTTCATCAGCTCCGAAAAGGACGTCTTCTTTTCTTTCGTTTTCAGGTTTGCCGTGCCGGCGTTCACATTCATTGCATATTCCCCCTTCAAAATAATAATTATGAATAACCGCGGCTGTTTATGACGCCGGCTTTAAAAAACCGTGTTGTATAACAAACATAATGGATAACTTATGAATTGGTATAAGATTCTTCGTCCCTTCGGTCCTCTGAATCATCATGCACTACCCGCACCACAATAAACGAAAACATCTTCCATCTACGCACAACCCAGCTATAATTGAGATATGGCAAGAGTTCGCATGTCATTGT
>JAEZIZ010000064.1 GCA_023415915.1 Bacillota bacterium
GGTATTTACAGTTCCACCTCGTATGTGATAAGCTGTGTACATCCTTCATGTTATTTATCCTCCTTTTGATTTATGGTAGTGCAGTTGCCAGACCGCACTTCATTTTAAATCAAAAGGAGTTTTTATGCCTTGCCTCATCGCTTAAGCTTTTCTGAACCCAACGTCTAACGCGGGGTTTTCTTATACAATGAAGCAGCCGCCATAAGCTTTGCGCTTTTGGCGGCTGTACCTAAAACATATTGAGTTTTACTTTGCTTGCTGCAGATCCGTCAGCGGGTCGTAAACGGATTGTCGCTTGCCGCGTCGCCTGCGTTGTACTCATCGATGGTCTGGAATTTGACCGGCGCGCCCTTGGCTACTTCGGCCTTGCCGTCCCAGTACTCGTCCAGATTCTCAATGGTAATCGCGTTGGTCGGCGTGAAGATTGCTCCCGGCATATTGCTTGCGTCATATCCTTCTTCAAATATCATGTGTACAAGCTCCATGATAGCGTCCGCAGGAGAGTTGGCGCTGTTGTTGCCGATGCAAAGTATCTTTCCGTCCTTGATCGCCTGTAAGCCTGCCGCTATACCATCTGCCGGGCATACAATATAAACGTCCTTGCCGGGTACCAGGTTATACTGGTTCAGGTTAACCTCGACTCCCGTGTACATAGCGTCATTTTCGCAGAGTATCAGATCAACATCAGGATTCGCGGTGATGAAGTCAGCGGTAGATTTACGGCCGCCGTCTGCGTCAGGGTTACCGGCCTTGCCAAGTCCGACGATATTCAGACCTGCTGACGATATGTCCAGGGTGCCTTCGTTAAGCAGCTTCTTCCACGCCGTATAGCCTTCCCAAATCGCGTCAAACTGTGAATCATACGGATTTCCGTCCATTATACGGCTCTGGCACAGCCATCCGCCCAAGAAACCGCTGGCACGTCCTTCCGAGTCGGAGGAGCCTGCGTCTATAATGGCGACTATAGTCTTTAAGACCTTATCCTTGCTGTACAGCTTGGTAGCCGCGTAGGTTCCAACTTCCCAACCCGACAGATATCCGGCTGAAACGATACTCGTTATGCAGGAGTATTCGGGCAGTCCGGCACGGCCGCCTGTTGCTATAACAGTGATTCCGGCCTCAGAGGCTTTTTGCATTACCGGAGCCATCGCCGTAATGTCTAAGCAGTTGGGGATAATAACATCTACGCCCTGCGTGATAAAGTCTTCCACCTGGGCAATCTGCGTCTGGATGTTGCCGTTACCGTCTTGCACGAGCAGAGTATATCCATATTCGTCACACTTAGCCTGTAACTCGTCTATCAACTGCCGCAGGAAAGGAGGTCCCATAAGCGGGCTTGTGTATCCGATGACCAGGCCGCCCTTTTGCTCTTTCGGAAGAGCCTTTACAACATCTTTCCTGCTTTTCAGGGACGGTTCAGGTACGCCGGTCAGTCCAAGCGGGTCTTTCGCCAGCTGCTCATAAACCAGCTCTTTTGACGATTTCGCACCAGGATCCGCAGCAGACGATTCGGGTGCCGCAGCGCTCGGGCCAGCTGATTCTGCCGCAGCACTCGGAGCAGCCGACTCAACCGGAGTTTGGCCGCAAGCAGCCATAAGCGTGGTAATCATGGCTAAGCACAGTAATACCGAAATGATACGCTTCTCTTTCTTCATACTCTTTCTCCTTTTTTGTTATTATTACCCCTTAGGGATGCGTCATCAACCCTTGCTCTTTGACGTTACGCTCCTTAAGAGAACAGCCAGTATAATCAACATAGCCCTTACAACCATCTGACTGTAAGGCGGGACGTGCGTTAAGTTCATAATGTTGCCTATAAGCCCGATGACAAGCACGCCTACAACGCTCTTGAAAGGCACGCCCTCGCCGCCGTCAAGGTTGGTTCCGCCTATAACGGTACCGGCTATCGCGACCATTGTGTAGTCGCCGGACGACGTAATCGGCGAAGCGGAGCCATTTCCGGTTGCAATCAGTATGCCCGCCAAACCTGACAGAAAACCGCAGATAATAAAGGCGCAAAGTTTATATACCTTTGTGTTTATGCCGGCTACCACCGCAGCGTTTTCGTTGCTGCCTATAGCAAGCGACAAACGTCCGTATGACGTAAACTTCATTACGAGGGAAAGTATAAGCACTACTACGGCTATCAGGTATATCTGGTATGGAACGTTAAGCAGCGGGTCGGATTTCTGCCCGAACGTCGTAAGAACTGCTAAAGCCTCGGTGGTCGGCGCTATCGTGACCGACGCGCCGTTGGGTATGATGTACGAAATTCCCTGCACTCCGAATCCCATGGCCAATGTGACGACAAACGAAGGCATCTTCAGATACGAAACCAGCACTCCGTTCAGCGCGCCTATCAGGCAGCATGCCAGCAACGCGATAAGAAGGCCTAAAATCACGCTGCCTCCCAGCGTTACAATCACGTGCGCGAGTACGACGGAACCAAGCGCGGCCGTGCTTGTAACGGAAAGGTCGATGTTGCCCGTAACCATAACCATAAGCAGCCCCATACCGATTGCTATATACGCGCATTGCTGCCTTAGGATATTAATCATGTTGTTAAACGTCAGGAAAACCGGGGATATAAGCGAAGCGACGATAAACAACAACACAAAGATTATGTAAATGTTTTTATCCAGTATGAACCTTGAAAAGGTCATCTTTGGCTTTCCGTACTCAACGACTTTGACTGATCCTTTACTCATGGCGTTCCACCCCCATTGACAATCTTATAATACTTTGTTCGGACAGCTCGTTCTTTTGCAGCTCGCCTACGGTTACGCCTTCGCGCATAACTACCACGCGGTCGCACATACCGATTACCTCCGCCATCTCGGAGGAGATGAGCAGTATTGCGTAGTTTTGAGCCACAAGAGAGTTTATTATGTTAAATATTTCGATTTTGCTCCCAACGTCCACGCCCCTCGTAGGTTCGTCAAGCACTAAAACCTTGCAGTCGGAAGCCAAAAGCCTTGCTATGGCGACTTTTTGCTGATTTCCGCCCGAGAGGCTGTTGACGGGGTTTTCAAGGGAGGCGGCTTTAATTCCAATATCCTTTGAAAACTTCTGTACGAAATTGTTCTCTTTGCCCAAGTTCAGCCAGCCCATCTTATTGCTGAACTTTTTAAGGCACGACAGCGTAACGTTGTGCTTTATAGGTATTTTAAGCAGCACGCCTGACGACTTGCGGTCCTCAGGAAGCAGTCCGACCTTGCACTTATAACAATGCTTCGGGGACTTGAACGATACTTCTTTGCCGTATAGTTTGACTTTACCGCCATCAAGCTTGTCGAATCCCATTATTGCGCGGACTGCCTCGGTTCTGCCGGCGCCTACAAGTCCGGTTAAGCCAAGCACTTCGCCCTCGCGTATGTTAAACGATACGTCCTTTACCTGTATTCCGGCCTTTATATGCTCCACTTCCAGAATCGTTTTTCCCGGTTTTGACTCCGGCCTTGGCGGGAAATAGGTTTCAAGCGTTCTGCCTATCATTAAGCTGACGAGCTCTTCCTCGGTAGTCTCCGACTTCTCCACGGTTTTTACGAAGGCTCCGTCTTTAAGCACGGTGATACGGTCGGAGATCCTGAAAATTTCGTTAAGGCGATGGGTGATGTAGATAATCGACATGCCTTTTTTCTTCAGGTCTTCAAGTATGCCGAAAAGCCGCTCGATTTCGCCTGTCGTCAATACGGCGGTAGGTTCGTCCAGCACGAGTATCGAGGAGTTCCTTGAAAGCGCCTTGCAAATCTCTACTACCTGCTGGTAAGCGACGGTCAAAGTCCCTACGATGGTATCCGGGTGCAGATTTTCGAATCCGAGCTGGCTTAGAAGCGCTCCTGCACGTTCACGCAGCACTTTCCAGTTGACGATCTTGTGTTTGTTTCTGAATTCATCGAGGAAGATGTTCTCCATTATCGAGAGATGCGGTACCAGCACAAATTCCTGATAAATAACGGAAACGCCGCGTTCAAGCCCGTCCTTGGTGTTGTTGATGTGAGCATTTTCTCCGTTGATATAAATTTCACCGGTGTCCGGGGCGTGCACTCCGGATAAAATCTTAATAAGCGTTGATTTTCCTGCACCATTTTCACCCGCCAGCGCATGGTTCTCACCGGGTTTAACAAAGAAGCTAACGTCACTCAGCGCCTTTACGCCGCTGAAATGTTTGGAAATATTGTGCATTTCCAAACGGTATTCGCTTCCGGGCATTTATTCACCCTCCTTAATTTATATAATAGATTCTCCCGCAAATACGAAAAGGTGCTTTTCCTTACCATATGCGGCCAAAAACTTTTGCGGATACCTCGCAGCCTTATTTGGAGCAGTCCAGAACAATCTTCGGGTATATGGATTGGTGGAACAGCTCAAAACTCCGTACGCCGTCGCTCAAAGGAATCACAGTGCCTATTATTTTATCCGTCTGCAGCCTGGGAAGCAGGTTTATAGTGCGCGGCATAATCGAGTGTGATGTGAACACGGTTTGTATTCTGCCTTCTTTCCTGTATAGCTCAAACAGATTGAGAGGCAATTCGTATTTGGGCGGATAAACCGCAAAATAAACTACCGTTCCGCATTGGGCAATTATTTTTATTGCCGGTTCCGCCGCCTTCGGGGACCCGGACATTTCAAACACATAGTCAAAGCCCTCGCCGCCGGTTATCTCCATTGCGCGTTTTTCGATGTTTTCTTCTAAAGGATTTATTACATGCTGTGCGCCCATTGCAAGCGCCAGTTCGCGCTTGGATTCAACGGGGTCGATTGCGGTAATCTTGGTCGCGCCGCTGAGCAGCAGCATATTGAGCATAATCGAGCCTATGCCGCCGATTCCGGATATCGCTACCGTAGAGCCGTGCTTTATCGCGGCGAGGTCCATAGCCCTTATGGTGCAGTTTGCGGGCTCGACCAGACAAGAGCTCTTCAAGTCCGCGTCATCCGGCAGTTTAAATACCACGCTGATGTCCACTACGGCATATTCAGCAAACGCACCGGCAATAGAGGTGTTCTCGCAGTATTGCGTAAGCCCTTTCTTGCAGGCCGGACAAATGCCGCAGAACGACGACGGGAAAAGGCATACCTTGTCGCCGACTTTCAGCCCGCTATGCTCGGTGCCCTCGCCAAGCTCCTCAATTATTCCGGAAGCTTCATGCCCCATCGCTATAGGCGGCTTTATGCCCATAAGGCCCATAGTGACAATATGTACGTCAGTAGCGCAAAGCGCGGCATACGCTATCTTTACCTTGACCTGTCTAAAACCAACCGCGGGTACTTCCTTTTCGAGAACTTCCAACTTGTTTTCCGACACATACCACAGCTGCTTCATTTTCATCTGTTGATGATCCTCCCCAATCTATCATTGCTGTTACATGTTAAAAGGCTTCATCAGGCAATCATACAGTTTTTAACGCTTCAACTCATCTATGCATACCGACTATATTGAATATAGCTTGTACAAAACATTATAATCTAATCGAAATAAAGGAAGGGGTACTCAAATTACATATTGTATTATATAACCCGCTTTCACTGCCAGCAAGTATTGTTGCGGACATAAAAACGTTATTGCGTGTCTTGTTATCTGCAATATACACCGCTTATTTCCGCGGGTTACAAATAATACAAGATACTGCCTTAAGGCATAATTAGCTTTTCTCCCTTTACTGCCTATGCGAACTTAAACATCACCTTTACCGGCTTGCCTGTCATCTGCTCCGCGAAAGCCTTTTCACAATCTTCCGGCGCAAATACGCAGTCCACAAAATCATCAAGATTGATAAGCTTGAACGCCTCGATAGCCCTCGGGAACATATACGGAGACTGATATACGCCGCAAATCCTCGCTTCGCGTATCCACAGATCGAAAAGATCGAGCGGATATTTTACACCGGGGTACAGCGCGAAAAACTCCAATAGGCCGCCGCGCGAGAGTATGTCGTACGCGGGCTGGCATGCTCTTGGCGAGCCCGAAGTCTCGATTACCACGTCGTATCCCAAACCGTCCGTTATTTTCATGCACTCGGCCTTAACGTCCTGATGCACAGGGTCAATAGTATATTTCGCGCCCAGCTTTTTGGCTAAATCATGCTTTGAAACAACAGGCTCAATAAGCGTCAGCTTCGCGGCGCCCGAAAGCTTTGCCAGCTGCAGCATTATAAGCCCTATGCCGCCTCCGCCTGATATTGCCACCTTGTCGCCCACCTTTATCTTGGCCATGTCTATGCCGTGCAGGCAAACCGATACGGGTTCGATAAGGCATGCTTTTTTAAGGCCCACATCGTCGGAAAGCTTGAATACCTGCTGCTCGCTCAGCACCATATACTCGGTCATCGCCGAATCCTTGGCTACGACATTCGTGCAGAACTGTTCCTGCCCATTCCGGCAGAAATAGCACTTTCCGCAGTACGTATTGTAATAATAAGTGACCTTGTCTCCGGGCTTTAACCCCTTTACAGTCGCTCCCTTTCCCACTTCCACAACTACGCCCGAAGCCTCGTGGCCCATAATAATCGGTTTTGGCATGGGGGCGAAATGATCGTCGGCTTCCCCTTTTACCGCATGGATATCCGACCCGCATATGGACGCGTACGATATCTTCACCTTAATATCGTCGTCATTGACGAGCTGCGGTTCCGGAATATCAACCAGCTTTACGCCCGGCATTGCATATGAGATCGCCTTCATTTTTTGTTCCACCTTTCGATTTATAATTTAATTCCTTATATCGCGGTTAAGCTTCCCTGTCCGCTCCGGCCGCTATTCTTATTCTGCGGTTCCTGAAATACGTTGCAACAAGAGAACCCAGCCCCAGTATTGCCAGAGCCGCGCCGGCCAGCAGGAACTGGCTGCGCTTTGTGGTAAATCCGGTAACGTCTCCCAGCGTGTTGAAAACTATAGGGGCCGCAAACTGCCCAAGGTTCATCATTGCCGTAAGCACGGCAAGTGAAAGCGCCATCGACTTGGGCGAAGCAACTTCGGATATCATTATATTGAATCTTGGATTTACTACGCTTAAAGCCGTTCCCAAAAGGAATGCGCCTATAAAGAGTATTGCTATGTCATTTGTCACGAACATCATAAACATACCTGCCGACGCGAACAGTATGCCTGCTCCCAGCGTGTAGTTTTGAAACATTTTCGACAGTTTTCCGAAAATAATGCCCGCAATGAATCCCCCCGCCGTATATACCGACGAAAGCATTCCCGTCAGAGAAGCGTCGCCCAGTCCTTCCTCGCTGACAAACATGGATATGTTCATCGTAAACGCGAATTTCGCAGTGGTAAACAGGAAACAAATGACGGCTATATAAAACACCTTAGCTTCTACGCGTACTTTATCCGCCTTAAACGCCTGCTTGACCTTTCCGTCGTTCGGAAGGAACAGTATTGTCAGTATCAGAATAGGTATGCATGTTACGTACACGGCGAAATTATACCTCCAGCCTATTTCGGCGAGCAGGCCGCCCACAAGCGAGTTGAATATTCCGCCGAAACATGCGAACGAGCCGTATAACCCCATCGCCGAGTTAAGCTCGTCTCCGCTCAGATAATCGGTGAGTATGCTGGGAGCTATGGGCGTTATCAGGCCGACGCCTATTCCCAGAATAATTCTCATAATGAGTATCAATGCAAAATCGTCAAGCAATATGGGCGCAAGTCCCCCAAAGCCCACCATAACTATGCCAATTATCAATAGTGTTTTTTTCGGAAGTATAGTAACGATAGAGCCGCTGAAAAGCGCGAAAGGCACAACACACAGTGCCGGCAGAGACAGCAGCAACTGAACCACAGATGACGATACGTTTGGAAAGTGTTGTGATATTCCCGCTATTGCAGGCGTCAGAGCCGTAGACGCCATTTGAATTGTAGCCAATGCCATAACGGCAATCTTTATCTTTAATATATTTCTGTTCTTCAATGTTGTCGTCTCCTATTGAATTACTCGTATGCAATAAACGGATTATCGATTGGGGAAATATAAATCTTTATGCTTAGTATAAAGGCATGCCGCAATTCGTAACAATACACGCTAAGGACAGCATTTTTAAATAAATGTCTGCAAGTATATCACCGCCGCGCGCATAAACACATTGTTATCGGCGCTCCAAAACATCTTTAATTTGTCCATTTATTACCATGTCAAAACAGATTTTGGCATTTTATAGGGTGCCGGGCCTCAATTTGAAAGTTGCGCGAAAATACGGTATAATAAGAGTAAATTAAAAGACTGACTATATGAAGTCAAGTTAAAAATTGCTGGATACAGCAAAGAAAGAACCTTGAAAATAATGCATGCTGAATAAGCCTAAGCCATGGCGGCATGGGTCTGCTGATGAAGGGTGTCTAAAC
>JAEZIZ010000076.1 GCA_023415915.1 Bacillota bacterium
TCCATACAGTAAATACTTTCCTTTTTTATCATCCAAGTATTCATGCAGAGGTACAAACGCGTGAGAAACACAAAACTTGCTGCTCTTTGCGCTCTTATTGCATTTGTAATGAGCTTATGCTTTGCGGCCTGTCAGCCGACGCCCGAAACGCCGCCGGTAGCGGGCAAGAACGTCGATCTGGTAAAACAGGTAACAGACGCGAACAAACCGGAAAACAAAGCGAAACTAACGACAAGAAAGCGGTAGCGCAGCAGATAAACAAGCTGGGCGGGCGTCTTAAAATGGCGTTTGAACCTAGCGAGCGCATTACGATAAACGTGGACGCAGAGATAATATCGCGTGGTTACGACAAACTGCCGCTTGTGCGCGTACGCCCTAAGAACTTTTCAACAGAGCAATTTGAAGCGTTCGCAAAGTATCTGACAAAAGGGCAGCCGCTTTACTATATGGACTGGGATTTGGGCACGTACACAAAAGAAGAGATTGAGGCAATACTGCCGAGGATAGAAATGCAGTTGGAGAGCGGGGCGTTGAACAATAAAAATGTTTTGCGGGATATAATCGAAGAGTTGAAACTTGAATATGAGACCGCGATAAGCAAAGCGGACGAAACACTGTACGATGGGAAGCCGTTTCTGGCAACTGAGAACGGCGGAGGTTACAGCTATAATCTTTATTTAAAGTGTTATATGGGCAAGGACAAAGCGGCATGGCTGACCCTTGACCAGTCGCCAAACGGTACGAGTACGCAGA
The DNA here is from genome assembly GCA_023415915.1 of Bacillota bacterium. Taxonomy (GTDB): domain Bacteria; phylum Bacillota; class Clostridia; order Christensenellales; family SZUA-584; genus DTFZ01. The sequence goes on from JAEZIZ010000076.1 coordinate 754, forward strand.
TGTTGTTTGAAAACAGCGATTATAACTGCGGCTACAATACGTACGAGCCATACGAAGGAAAAGACGCGCTTGGCTCCGGTATTACTTACGAAGAAGCGAAAGCAATGGCAGAAGAATTCGTGAGGGCGATGGACGGCGAAACTTCAAATCTTGAATTGTCCCGTTCCAGTATATGCTGGAATGATTTTAACTACACAAAAGAGACGTCTCCTCAGGGTTATTCATTCGTGTTTTACCGAAGCTACAACGGAGTGGAAGCCAAATCCGTATTGGCCCCCGAGGGAACAGGCATTCAGTCCGAATACGGCGAACAGGCCGAGGAAGCAGATTACAGATGGCGGGTATCGCCTGAAGTCTTCATTGCAAATATAGACCACGAAGGAATAAAAACTGCATTCTGGCAGAATCAAACTGAATACATAGAAACGGTAGCGGAGGATACGCCGCTATTGGACTTTAACACCGTAAAAGGAATTTTCGAGAACTACTGCAAATATCGTTTCTCGTGGGCGCCTCCTTATGACGGTATGCCAAAGGATATGGGCGTAACGTTCAACGTAAAACGCATTGAGCTCAACCTAATGGTTATCCCCGAAAAAGACAACCTCGAAAACTATATAACCGTGCCCGTTTGGGATTTTATCGCCGATCAGGAGTACGAGGAAGGCTTTACAGATCAGGAAGGCAATCCGTTTGAAGGGAATAAAGATATAAGCATACTGACGATAAACGCTGTAAACGGAACTATAATAAACCGCGGACAGGGGTATTGAGCAGTAAGTTTCGAAACGGTCAATCGAAGATTTGTATTAAAGGCTGATACAATCCGGGTATTTAATCCGTCAGTCTATGCCTCTTATCTCGTAAATGCGGTCTTCCGCGCGCTTCTTTATATACGGCGCGCCGCCCTCGGCGTTCTTCGCCTTAAACAGAAAGTTAATTGCGTTCTTCATGTCGCCCGCCTTGTAGGAAAGCTCGCCTATAATCAGGCAGAGCTGCTGCTCAAGGCTTCCCGTCATGTCCTCGTTCTCGTAAACGTCTATGTACGTATCAAGCGCTTTACGCGCGCATTCGTCTTCCATGTCCTTATCGCCGCAGTCGGCGTATATCCATGAAAGCTTGAGTAATAGCTTTGCCGCCACCAGCGCATGCGTGAAAAAGCAGTAAGGGGCGCACAGCAGCGCAAGGTAATAGCCCGCAAACAGTGAAAACGTGTCCATATCGGCGCCCGTGCGTACGGCAATCTCCTGTTTCTGCTTTAGAAGCAGCTCTTTGAGGCCGTCGCCTGTCTTGTCAGGCTTGTCGAACGATTCCGCAAGCGCGCTGTAAAGGCACTCGGGGCACGTTATGACGTCGTAGTAAAGGGGCTCTATTCCCTTGTAGTGGTTGCGCATATCGCTGTCCGTGTGGTTCAGGGCGAGCTTAGAATTTCTTATCTTGTAAGCCTTGAATTCGTTCCCGCACAGAGGGCACGCGTAGCTTTTCAGCATCAGGCAGTTTTTATCCTGGCTAGCAAGAGGCAGCTCGTAGCTGCCGTGCCCTTCAGGAAACAGCGATACTTTCGCATTCACAGCCGCCTGCTGCTTTGCGGGTTCAGGCTTAACGGGTTCAGGCTTTGCGGGCTCAGGTTTTGCTTCCGCCGGCCGCTCGGCTTCTATTGCCGGTGCATGCGGCGCATGCGCAGCCTCCGCCCAGGGACGGCCGCATATCGCCTCGTAGTCGGCGCTTATGCTGTCAAGGCGCGCCAGCAGCGCCCTAATAAGCTCGCAGGCCATATCGGGCTCGTTTGCCGCTATCAGCGTTATCGTGTCGCTGTTTACGGGCAGCGCAAAAACATCGGTAAGCGCCGTTGCCGTAACGGCGCGCCTTTCAGCGAGCTGCGCCGACTCGCCGAAAAAGTCTCCGGGGCCCATGCTCGCTATCATCACCGCGTTTTTTTTGCGGCTGCTAGTATATATGCCGACTTCGCCCTTGAGTATCACATACGCTTCACCCGCGGCGAACACCGTTCCTCTCTCGTATTTCTTTACATGCGAGAGATCTTTAAGCAGGCTGATATTTATCAAACCAGCACCTTCTTATATTAAATACTATTCAAACGGATAACCGAGACCCGTTTCCATCATTTACTTGTCTTTATATATTTATCGGCATTCGGGAGCGTATGTTTAACAGGTTATTCCGAAAAAACAGAAAAGCGGACAGTTTTTCATACTGTCCGCCGATGTTTTTGATATTGGCCCAGTCAACTCGCGGCTTTTCAAGCGCTTTATAAAGCGTATTAATACGTTTTGGCTTCGCCGTTTTCGAGCAGCGTTAAGCTGTCGCCCTCGAGTATGAAGTACGCTTCGTCGTTGACTACAAAGTCCTTGGTAAGCGACGTGTTGCCGAATATCGAAGCGGGCTGAGAGTCCGCCGTCTTTATGCCGAACGCTGCGATGTCCTTGTCGTTTACGAACGACGTGACCAACATTAAACCGTCCTCGCCGTTGTCCATAAAGTACTGCGAGGCGTAGCCGCCGCCTGTCTTGACGTACTCAAAAAACATAATCTCTTTTCCCGTCCCGTCTTTTATAGTGGACTGCACGGAATCCGTCGCCGGGTCGTATTTGCAGGTCATCGTTACGGTACCGTTCTCGGAGTCGCTGTACGTCAAAGTGTAATCGTTGCCGCTGCCCGTTATTTTTACATCGGTTATGCCCAACATTTCGAGCGCCGTTTCACTTCCCTCTCCGAGGGAAACTACCGTAAGCGGTATAAGCGTCAAGTCTACCATGCCGACGGTAAACAGCGACATGCCCACCGACATATACAGCTCTTCGTTATCCTCGAGCTTTTTGCTTATGCGGTCGTAAGCTTCGCCTTTAACCTGTATGTATGCGTTGTATGACGAAGACGGGTCGCTCGGCGCGCCTGCGGGCACAGATACTTCGGGCGCTGTCGATTCATTGGACCCCGGCTCCTCGGAAACCGCGGCGGATACGTCCGCGGGCTTATCGCTCGCCTGCGGCTTTACGGTTGCGCATCCTACCAACGAAAAAACAAGCGCCAGCGCCATTACCAATATTACTGCCTTTTTCATGAATGCATTTTCCTTTCATCGATACAGACTATCCCGAAGTTTTCGAGATATATGCATATTAATATGACGCGGCTTAAATGTCAATTACGGTACCAAAGCTTTAGGATCTGCCCGCCTAAAGGCTCTTTTCAATAAGTCTTCTCCCCGCCAATTGTCTCCGCGCTCTGTGAAGGGGCTTTATCCCCCGCTCCTGTGGCGCATGCTGAGAGCAGGGCAAATAAAAATAAAACAGCAACGCTGCTATTTTCCTCATGTTTGTCATACTCCCATACACGAGAAATAATATATGCGTACTGCTTTAATGTCAAACGTTAAGGCTCGTCCTTAAAAGAGCGCATTCATAACTTTAGCTTTATTATGTCCTTGGCCTCGAGCTCTTTTTTTTCTGCTCTTTCGCGTCTTTCATTTGCTGCGCTCCCGTGCCTTTTTGCTGAGGCATGGAATGTATGTCGTGATAGCCGTCTATCTGAGCGTCGTCGAGCGGCGGCGTGGGCACCATGCCCGTACATTCCGTCTGGGACCCTATGCTCACCCCTGAATAAAAGTCGTAAGGGTTAACTTCCGGGTCGTCGGGGCCTTCTTGTTTATTCTTCCTGCGCATCTTTCATACCCTCCTTTCGGTATGAAAGTAGTTTTCCCTTTGAAACCGCACGTATACCGCCGCGAGTCAAAAGCGTTTCGTGTTTTCAGGCTTGCGCCACGGCGCATATGGTTTTCGACGTTTCGCTGCATTGCGCGCCCGCTATGTCACCGTAAAGGCTTACGCGCTTAAACCCCGCGCTTATAAGGTCGTCCGTCAGCTCTTCGCCGGTAAACGCGTGGTTCCATATGTTGAAGCGGCGCACCCTTTTCTCTTCCACAACGACATACCGCTCGCAGTACGTACGGCATTCGTCGTACCTTAAAAAGGAATACAGGCAGGCATACGGCCGCTCGCTCCAGAAGCCGCCGTCCTCAAACGTCCATTTAGTGCTCTCCGGCCAATCGCTGTACTGCGCCTGCGAGCAGACGTCCAGTATAAACAGCCCGCCTGGAACAAGCGCGCGGCGCACGCTGTTAAGCAGCGCTTTTCTGTCGACGGGATTCAGCACCCCGAAGTCGCAGTATATTAGCGTCGCAACGTCGTACTCCCCGCAAAAGTCCATATCCAGATAGCTCTTAAGCCGGTAGTCGATACAAAGTCCTTTCTCCGCGGCGCTTTTGCGCGCATACGCAATTGAGCGCGGCGAAAAGTCTACCCCCGTTATGCAAAAGCTCTTTTTTGCGAACAGCTCCGCGTATATACCGGGGCCGCAGCCTAAATCCAGCAGCCTCGTGCGTTTGACTGGGTCGGCGGTTTTTGCAATCCAGTCCGCCGAACGCCGCACGAAACCGATGTTCCTTGTAGCCGGGTCGCTGTTCTCATCAAGGTGCGCCTCAAGCATGCCCTTAGATATGTGTTCGTCGTTCCAGAACTTCTCTTCTCCCGGCTCGTAGACACCCGGCCGCGAGCTTAGAAAACTCAGTAATTCCCCGTACAAAACTTCCTCCCTATAAGCGCTTTAAGCAGTCCAAAGGTACCCATCCGCGCTCGAAGCGTGAGTTCTCGCACCACACCCACCCGCCAGTCTCCGCTATGCCGCGCAGCCGCTCGCCTTTTTCCAGATCGAGCTCCTTCGATGAGTAATTCTCTTTCGCGACGCCCTTGCCGCCGTGAATATCCAGCACGCTTTCGTGCACCCAGCCGGATTGCTCCGCCGCCGTGCAATAATACCAGCCGTCCCAGCCCTCCTGCTCAAAAAACGCCTCGCCTACAGAAACGCTCTGCCCCTTTACCAGCTCTATCAGGCCGTCCCGCTTAGCCTCGCGTGCGGCTATCGCTTCGTACGCCGCGGCTGCGTCTCCGCATTTAGTATAGTATACTATGGTCAGCGCGTCGTTTATCTTCTGCTCGCCGCGCTTTATGTATCCCTTTTTCTCGTACAGATGGCGGTTGTTTTGAAGGTCGGCGGGGCAGTTCAGAGTCCAGTCGGCGGCGCCTTGGTGCAGCCTCTCCGCTATGTCTATCGCGCGGCCTCCTATGCCCATGTTCTGCAATTCGGGCAGCACATAAAGCGTATGAAGCTTCAGACGCTCGCCTCCCCGCTCCTCCTCAATAAGCAGAGCGCCCGCAAACTTCCCGTCCGCCAATATCTTATAGAAGTGCTGGCCGCGTATCGCCTTTTGTATGTTCTCCAGCTTTTCATTGGCGGGGTCCATGTCGCCGTCGTTGTACCTTTCAAGCATAGGCAAAAACGCATTTCTCTGCCCCTCAAGTATCGTCTCCGCGTCCTCAATTACTGCTCTTACCAGCGTAACGTCCATTGCCGCCCCTTTTTTATGCTAATACAATACATATTAATCGTTTTAAAGCGCACATTAAGAATAATCTGTTATGTCAAAAAGACGTGCGCGTAATTATAACATTATCTGTAAGTATAATCAACAAAAACACAGGCGACGCCGCCCAGAGGCTGCTTGCCGGGGATCAAAAAAGCGGGGGCTTCTCCCCCGCCTTTTATATTTATCAGGAATCTTTCTGCCTGCTCCTTATCGAGAACGCTATGTTGACAGCGTGGTCCGCAACGCGCTCCAGCGTAGTCACCATGTTGGTAAACACGACGCCCGTCTGCGGATCGCACAACTCATTCTGCAGGCGTTCTATGTGGTTGTCCATATATTTCTCCTGCATCTCGTCCACCTCGCGCTCGATCGCCTCCACCTCCCCGAGTCTCGACTTGTCGCGGCTTTCGAACACCTCCAGCGCCAGCTTCAGCGTTTCCATTGTCTTTGAAGACATTTCCACAAGCTCGGCATGCGCGTCCCCCGAAAGCTTACCGCGTCTTTCGGCCATAGACAGCGAATATTCGGCAACGTTCTCCGCGAAGTCGCTTATGCGCTCCATGTCTATTATTACATGGTGCAGGCTTCCCAGCACCTTTACGTCGTGCTCGGGAATGTCAAGGCTTCTGTATGATATGAGATAGCCCGTTATGCTCTGGCTTAAATAGTCGACCGTTTTTTCCACTTCTATTACTTTATTAGCTTTCTGCTCGTCACGGTCAAAAAACGATTCAAGCGCGTTCCGGAAGTTGTCGGCGGATATGTTGCCCATCCGCGTAAGCTCTTTTAGAGTGTCGCCCAGTACGAGCAGAGGCGCTTTCGCAGTGCGCCCGTTTAGGTACATAAGCTTTCTTTCCACCTTGTCCGGGTCGTGCCTGTCGGGCACTATCTTTTCTATCAGCCAC
>JAEZIZ010000079.1 GCA_023415915.1 Bacillota bacterium
CTTAACAACGGGCAGTCAAAGACGCTGAAGATAACCGTAAGGGCGCAGTCGGGCGCGAGGCGCACTTATACGGTAACCGTAGTGCGCGCGCCGTCCACTAACGCCAATCTTAAGTCGCTTAAGGCAAAAGGCCTCAGCCCGGGATTCAGCCCAGCCGTGACGGAGTATACCGTCGTTCTGCCCGCAAATAAAAGCTCGGCGTCGATATCCGCAAGAGCGGCGGGGTATAAGGCGAGAGTAACGATAGACGGCGCGAAAAAGTCGTCCAAGAAGGTAGTGCTGGCAAACGGGCAGAGCGCGGTGGTGCGCGTAGCCGTTGCGGCGCAGGCGGGCAACACGAAAGAATACCTGATAACGGTGATAAGGCAGTAAAGGGAATGGACTTAAGGGAGCTTCGACGAGAGGCTCCTTTTCATTTGCTTTCGTTGAAAAATTAATATATTTAAGTTATAATATGGAATATACAGTATTTTGCACCGGTGTCTTTCAGCCATCAATTTGGAGGCGAGCCATGAAAAAATCGGTTTTATTGCTTTTAGCAGCTGCGTTAATGGCTTCTATGTGTTTTCTTCCGGGAACGGCGAAAGCCGAGGGGGATATTACTCCGCCGGTGCTTACCGGCGTGAGCATAAACAAAACTGAATTCGTTGCCGGAGAAACGGTAATATTCACAGTCACAGCTTCGGACGATTGGGCCGGTATTGCAAAGAGCACGTTGTTATTCGGTACTGAAAACCGGGTAGCCATATGCGATCTTATTCCTCAGGGAGACGGGCAGACGCTGGTGGGAGAATACAGGCTGGACGTTGGTTTTTTCAAGAGCGGAATATACCAGATAAACGGCATTACACTCAGAGACAATTCGGATAACCAAAGTCATTATGACCGTAACGGTCATCCGCCTTTTCAATTGCTTCCGACTGAAATGGCTATTCAGTTTAAGGTCACAAACAATGATAAAACAGACTGGGACGGGCCGGTGCTTCAGTCACTTACCGCTGACAGAACGGAAATAAACGCAGGAGAAACTATAGTACTGACGGCCGCCGCAACCGATCCGTCCGGGCTGTCGCAGCTGGCAACAACCTTTAACGGCCCGAAAAGGCTGAGCGTTTATTTGCAGCCTGTGGAAGGATCGCCTGAACTTTTAAGAAGCAGTATAACAATACCTGCCGATTATCCGGACGGCGTATATACTATAAACAGCTGCGCGGTAGTAGATACATTAGGCAATAGCAGAATTTATGATAATGTTGCCGGTGAAGGTACCGAAGCAATGCCCGCCGCCGCGCGCGTTTCAATTCGCGTACACGGGCAGCCGTTCGTAAAAAGAAACGTAAGGGCTACCGATATACAGATAACCCCTTCGGTAGTGAAACAGGGCGACCCTGTCACTATCCGCGTTACGCTTGACAAAGGCGGCAACAGGATAGACAAACTGAGCATAGGCGTCGAGCCTGTCGAATGGGCCAAAAAAATGTTTGCTATGGGTAGTGACGACATGACGGAAATCGGAGAGGGAATATATGAGTGCACCATCACCCCGCCTGTAAACTGGCCGGCCGGGCAATACTGCTTAAACCAAATGGTATGGTATGATATGGAGCAGGGGATCGGAAGCTACCCGGATTGGGGAACCACGGATTATGCCAGGTTTTACTCGGAACAGTTCCCCGTGTTTACTGTTAATTCCGTCTTTTCAGGTACTGAGAATTCAAGCGTAATGGTTGGCAGCGCGCCGTTCGATCCTTTAGCGGGCGTTGCTGCGGCAAACGACACGGAAGGGAATCTGACGGGCAGGATAGAGGTAACGGGAAGCGTTGATACAAGCAAAACCGGCGTATATCTGCTCAAATATAAAATACCCAGTACATATAAAGACAGGTTCGATGAGGACAGGCAGTATAGTTATTATGATTTCCGCTGGATAGGAGTAACCGAAATTAATCCGCAGCCTGGCTCAGGAAGTAATGCTCCGCTCGCGGTAACGGGCGGCAGCATCAATATCGGAGCAGAGAGCGCGGACGCTATGCTGAAGAAGGACGGCAGCGCTATATCTTTTTCCAGAGAGGTAAGCGAACCGGGCAATTATTCGGTTACCTATTCGGGAGCGTCGTCCGCCGGTTTAAACAACTCGCAGGCGCAAGCCCTTGGCAGCGAAGTTTATACTATGAACGCTTTGAACATAGACAGTCAAAAGGCTACGGCCGCCGCGGTAATAGACCGCTCCGGCCCCGATATTTCAGCCACATGGCAGAAAATCGGAGCAATTATCACTGTTACTGTCAATTCAAGCGATGTATCGGGCGTAGCCGAAACGAAGTACATGGCGGGCGAATGCGGCGCAGAGCAAATAAGGAACGCCGGGACAGCGTTTTCGGGCGCTTTTAATGTTACTGCGCGCGGCAAATACACGTTGTATTCGAGAGACAATCTGGGCAACGAGAGCATAAGAGTGATAGACATATATCCTTCGGTTCCTAATTCATATTATCTTGCCGACCCCGGACTTTCCGCGGGCACGCTGTCGCGGCCGTTCTCTAAAACGGTTACCAGCTATAAGATATACCTTGCAGAAGGGCAGGACAGCGTAACGCTGACGCCTATCACCGAGTGTGACGGCGCGTCGATGAGCATCAACAAGAGGGCGGTGCCGAGCTTGACCGTGAGCCCAAAAAACGGCAAGAGCGCGAAGGTAACCGTTAAGGTATCGCTGGGAAGAAAGTCGAAGACATATACTTTTACCGTCGTGCGGGCGAAATCGACGAACAATTATCTCGGTTCTCTGAGCGCTACGGCAGGCACGTGGAGCCAAGCCTTCGACCCGAACGTATCAAATTATACGCTTACGCTGGACGAGAGCACCAAGAAAGTAAAGATATACGGCGCGGCGGCGTCGCCGCTCGCAAAGGCGTCGTTTAAAAGCAAGGCCGTATCGCTTAGTAACGGAGCAAGGAAGGTAATAAAGCTGACAGTAAAGGCGCAGTCGGGCGCGAGGCGTACTTATACGGTAACAGTAGTGCGCGCTCCGTCCACTAACGCCAATCTTAAGTCGCTTAAGGCAAGCGGACTCAGCCCAGGGTTCAGCCCGGGCGTTACGGAGTATACCGTCGTGCTGCCCGCTAATAAAAGCTCGGCGTCGATATCCGCAAGAGTTGCGGGGTATAAGGCGAGAGTGACGATAGACGGCGCAAGGAGGTCGTCAAAGAAGGTTGTGCTTGCAAACGGCCAGAGCGCGGTGGTGCGCGTAGCCGTTACTGCGCAGGCGGGCAACACCAAAGAATACCTGATAACGGTGATAAGGCAATAAACGGTATAATACAAAGGGGCCTATGTGCGGGCTCCTTTTTTGTTTATAACGGGGTCCCCAGCAAGTCGTAAGTCTTGATGGGGTGTGTATGCCGGACCGGCGCAGGCGGCGGAAAGAGCCGATCCGGCTCCGAACAGCGAATACTAATATTTTCAAAAGCATGTAAAGAAACAGCACAATAATTACGATTTAATATTATGGATACTAATCAGTGCAGCGCGGTTTTCAGCAAAACAAATGCAGCAAAGGAAAGCGTGCGGCGTGGAACTAAGTGTTTTGTTTGATTTATGGGAGGAGCACAAATGAATAAGAAAACCAACATGAGGTTGCAAGGGAAGCTTATAGGCAGTTTTGTGACTGTACTGGTACTGTCGCTGGCGCTGGGTATATACGCCACAACAGCAATGCTGGGGTCGGGCGTCGGAGGCGCGCCTTTAATCATCACAGGATGCATAACGTTAGCTATAGCGGCGGCGGCTGTGATTTTCCCCATCGTTATTGGAGCAAGCTTAAAGAACAGGCTGCACTGGTATGAAAGCCTGCTGGACGCGATACCGTTCCCGATATCCGTTACCGACTCGGACATGAACTGGACGTTTGTTAACAAGCCGGTGGAGGATATGCTGGGCATAAAGAGAAACGACGTACTTGGCATGCAGTGCGAAAACTGGAACGCCGATATCTGCCGCACGGCCAACTGCGGCATAGCGCGCCTAAGAAACGGCGATTTGCAGACGACGTTCAAGCAGTTGGGCAGGGACTTCCAGGTGGATACGTCGTACATACTCGACCGCAAAGGCAATCGCATAGGCCACATAGAGGTAGTGCAGGACATAACGGCGAAGGTCCGCGGCGCGGAGTACAGTGCCGCCGAAGTGAAAAAGATAGCGGAAAACCTAAGGCAGCTCGAGCAGGGCAACTTAAAGCTAAAGTTTGAAGTTGCCGAGGGAGACCAATATACAGAGAGCGAGAAAAAGAACTTCGAGGAGATAAGCTCAAGCTTTAAGCGCGCTGTGGACGCTATAGCCGGGTATATCGGCGAGATATCGGCGGCGTTGACGAAGATGTCGGAGGGTAACCTCGACGTGGGTATCACCTCGGAATACAGGGGAGACTTCATGCAGCTGAAGAACTCCATAAACGGCATAGCGCAGTCCTTAAGCGCCGTGATGTCCGAGATAAACATTGCGGCGGAACAGGTTTCGGAAGGCACGAAGCAGGTTTCGGAAGGAAGCCAGGAGATATCGCAAGGGGCGACGCAGCAGGCGAGCGCCATACAGGAGCTTACCGCTTCGCTCACTCAGATATCCGAGCAGACGAGGCAGAACGCAGAGAGCGCGGGCAGAGCCAACGAGCTTACGAGCACAGCAAAGGAAGGCGCGGCGCGCGGCAACGAGCATATGAAGGAAATGCAGCAGGCGATGGCGCAGATAAGCGCGGCGTCTCAGGACATTTCAAAGATAATAAAGGTAATAGACGATATAGCGTTCCAGACCAACATACTGGCATTAAACGCGGCAGTCGAAGCGGCGAGGGCGGGCGCGCACGGCAAGGGCTTCGCGGTCGTAGCCGAAGAGGTGAGAAACCTGGCGGCTCGCAGCGCGGGCGCCGCGAAGGAAACGACGGGGCTTATTGAGGGCTCCATACAGAAGACGGAAGCGGGCACGAAGATTGCGGACGAGACGGCAAAAGCGCTTTCTGCGATAGTGGAAGACGTGGAAAAAGCGGCGGAGCTCGTCGGAGAGATAGCCGCGGCGTCTAACGAGCAGGCGGCGGCGATAACGCAGGTTAACCGCGGCATAGAGCAGATGAACGAGGTCGTGCAGACGAACACCGCCACGTCGCAGCAAGCGGCTGCGGCTTCGGAGGAGCTGTCGGGACAGGCCGAGACGCTTAAAGGCCTCGTGAAAAAGTTCAGGCTCAAGGGCTGAGAACGAAAGGCCATAAAAAAGAACACAGTTTACAGGGAGCTTTGTACGGGGTCTGCCGGGCTTTAAGGTCGGTGGGGCGTACAGAACTCCCTGTTTTGATTTCGGATATAGTTTTACTATCGTCAGGCATTTGATTGGTGTATTGTCATTTGTGTTGCATATGAATTAAACAGGCGGGCGGACACAGAGGTCCGCCCCTACGAACGGAAGAACAACGTCACCGAGTGCAGGGGCGGTCTTTGACCGCCAGAAACGGTGTGCGTGGCGGGCGGGTATACCCTTTCAGGGTGCCTCTACGAACGGAATAGCAACTTCAGCGTGTGTAGGGGAGGGCCTCCACGCCCTCCCGCAATGCATCCATGCTCTCCCGAAGGAATGCCCTCCCGAGAAAAATCAGCAGGCGGGTCACCCCATACCTATGCAAGAAAGAACCGTCAGCGCGTGCAGGGGCGGTCTTTGATCGCCAGAATGGAGCGTTAATACACTCTATCGCCGCTCCGTATCACGTGAGAAAATCGGCTGCCTTAAAATAATACTTGCCCGTTATGCAGACAATATACAAAAACAAGGAGAAGGCTATGAAACGGATGCATAAGAGTTACGACAAGATAGGCCCTGCAAGAGAGAAGCAGATCGCCCGCCATGAGCAAACCGAATCGGAAAAGGATATCGGGCTGCCGGAAGACGTTCGCGTTACCCACAGCGGCGAAAGCAACCCGCACGACGGCTGAAAAGTTTCAAATTAGCGGCTGTAACGCGCGTGTGAGGGCTTCATTGTGCTCCGAAGGAGTGCACGCCCTCCATTCTCATACATATAAATCATGCTTTACGGTCGGACGCAGAGGTCCGCCCCTACGGCAAGAAAAGCATCTTTAGCGCGCGTAGAGGCGGCCTGTGGCCGCCGGAAAAGCGCAGGCGGGCGTCCAAAGGCCGCCCCGGCGGTAAAA
>JAEZIZ010000085.1 GCA_023415915.1 Bacillota bacterium
AGGTTCTCTTGCTTGTATTTTTTAGGCAGTCAGCATCGGCTTTCTTACCTTACATACAAGCGCGCTCTTTAAAGAGCGCTCAACTATATTACCAAATCCCACGCTATATTGTCAACACTCTTTTGCATATACATTTTACGTTTTTATAAAATAAATTATGTACAATATTATATAGCTAAAGCGGCTGCATGAAGAACGGGCAATAAAGCTTTAACAACTTTTAGCCAAGGGCTATTGAACGGATAGCCTTTTGTAAGACTTAAGCTATGACTATTTGCAGCTTTTGTGTTTTCATTATTCATTTTAACATATTGCGGCGGGCCGCATTCCCCTATTTTAATGCCGCTTCGTTCTAAAGCGCGTCTTTTTATGAAATTTTTAAAATTAAATATTGAAAATTGCAATCTTTTTTTATTGACTTTAATATAATATAATGTATAATATATCTAAGCGTATATTTTGAAACGAAGACGTTTCCAACTATTTTTTTGGAGCGTCTTTTTTTATTTAATATTTTAGGAGGGATTCATATGTCGAACTGCACAATACTCTCGCCTGAAGAGATATTCGGGGAATGTGTTTTCAGCGAATGCGTTATGAAAGCAAGGCTTTCAAAAACAACGTTCAAAACGCTTAAAGAAACTATAGAGTCGGGAGTACCGCTTGACTCGTCGATAGCGGACGAGGTCGCATGCGCGATGAAGGCGTGGGCAATAGAAAAAGGCGCGACACACTTTACGCACTGGTTTCAGCCGATGACGGGAATTACCGCGGAAAAACACGACGCGTTTATTTCGCCGCTGGGCGACGGGCGCGTCATTATGGAGTTTTCGGGCAAAGAGCTGATAAAAGGGGAGCCGGACGCATCGTCGTTCCCGTCGGGGGGCCTCCGCGAAACGGCGGCCGCGAGAGGCTACACGGCATGGGACTGCACGTCTCCCGCGTTTATTAAGGAAGGGACTCTGTATATACCCACCGCGTTCTTCTCGTACACCGGCGAAATACTCGACAAAAAGGCTCCTTTGCTTCGCAGCGTCGAGGCATTAAGCAAACACGCCTTGCGCGTATTAAAGGCTTTGGGCAACACTACGTCAAAGCAGGTAATAGCGACCGTCGGCCCCGAGCAGGAATACTTCCTTATAAACAGGGAGCTTTATCAAAAAAGGCTCGACCTCGTGATGACCGGCCGTACGCTGTTTGGCTCAAAACCGCCCAAGGGTCAGGAGCTTGAAGACCAGTATTTTGCACGGCTGCGCATAAAGATAATCGAGTTTATGCACGATCTCGACAGGGAGCTTTGGAAGCTCGGAATCACCGCTAAGACGAAGCACAACGAGGTCGCTCCCGCACAGCACGAGCTTGCAATAATATTCGACCCGGCAAGCGTCGCCGCGGACCACAACCTGCTCGTTATGGAAATGATGCGCAAAGTCGCCAAGCGCCACGGCCTTGCCGCGCTGCTGCACGAAAAACCTTTCGCGGGCGTCAACGGCAGCGGCAAGCACTTAAACTGGTCTATGGCCACCAACGACGGGCTCAACCTGCTCGATCCGGGAAGCGACCCCGCGTCCAACGTTCAGTTCTTAACTTTTCTCGCGGCGATAATAAAAGCCGTCGACGAATACGCCGACATACTGCGGCTTTCAATAGCGAGCGCGGGCAACGACCACCGTCTGGGCGCAAATGAAGCCCCTCCGGCAATCGTCTCGATATTCGTGGGCGAAGAGCTGCAGGGCATAATCGATTCGCTGACAAACGGCAAAGCATATTCGTGCAACGGCCGTATAAAGACCAACCTCGGAGTATCGTCGCTGCCGGTAATCACCGAAGACTCTACGGATCGGAACAGAACGTCGCCATTCGCGTTTACGGGCAACAAGTTTGAGTTCCGCATGTGCGGCTCGTCCACTAATATCGCCGAGCCGTGCTTCGTGCTCAACACCGCCGTAGCGAAGATACTGTCCGATATAGCGGATGTGCTCGAAAAAGCGCCCGACGCAACGGCAGCCGCTTCCGGCATCGTCAAGGATTACATTTCGCAGCACAAGAGGATAATATTCAACGGCAACAATTATACCGAAGAGTGGGTAGAAGAGGCGGCGCGGCGCGGACTTTCCAACATAGGCAACACCGTGCTCGCGATAAAGCAATTGAAAACCGAGAAAAATGCCGCCGTATTCAGGGATATGGGCGTACTCAACGAAAAAGAACTCGAGTCGCGCTACGAGATACTGCTCGAGAACTATTCCAAGACGATAAACGTTGAGGCGCTGACGCTCATTGCGATGATGGACCGCCAGCTCGTACCGGCCGTGTTCAGCTACGCGTTAAAGCTTTCAGAAGTCTCGCTGAAAACCGGCAGCAAAGCCGCTTCAAAGCGACTTGACAAGCTTACCAAACTCGCTGACGCGATGGATGCAAAACTGTCCGACCTTAAAAGCGCTTTAAGCGGAGCTGCCGCCCAAGACGCGTACCAAACCGCGCTGAATTACCGCAAGAACGTCGTAAGCGCTATGGAAGCGGCGCGCGTCGTAATCGACGAGGCTGAACAGCTCATGCCTGCCGACGTCTGGCCCGTGCCGGTATACGCCGACCTGCTGTTCAAAGTTTGATTTCGATTTAAGCCCCAAAAAGCCCTGCTTAGCGGGGCTTTTTAAGTGTCGACACCCCCTTCTGTCATTCCGAGCTTGCGAGGAATCCCATGGAAAGTGCTCTAAACAAGGGAATTCTTCAGTCGCTACATTCCTTCAGAATGACAGATATACATTTTGACATTCTTAAGCCCTGCATACGCAGGGCTTTTTTGTTGTCCAAATATCATGATTACGTATTGCTTTTAACAGAATCCCACCCGCCTGAATATGATTTACTATCACCTGATAATCGTTAGGGTGATCGGCAAAACGAGGGAAACGGATATATTCCCGCAATGCCGGAAACGGAGGAATGCTATACATGAACGAAAACCAATCATCCGAAGCAAGAAACGACCTTAGGTTTACGAGGATAGAACGCAAAGCGGACCGTCAAGCGCCTGACGCTCTAAATACGGGGTCCCCAAAAAGCCATGAGGCTTTTTGGGGTGTAAATATGACTCCTGGAACTCAGGCGATAACTTCGGCGAGGACGCCGCTTACGCCCGCAATATTCGAAACCGTTCAGCAGCCGCAATGCGGCGCGCAGCAAAACATATATACGCCTCGTCCCCAGCAACAAAACGAATTCTCTCCCGCGCAGCCGACTTTAACCACGGAGGCTACCGAAACGCCCACGGTGCTGGCAAGCGCATATTATTCAGCAGGCTTTCTTAGAAATTTCATAGGCTACAACATGAGGGTGGAGTTCGTTTTGGGAACGAGCGGAGGGTTTACCGACAGGACGGGCGTGCTGAAGGAAGTGGGTGCGAGCTATATAGTGCTGCAGCCCACGGATACCGACGATCTTCTGATGTGCGATCTTTACTCGATAAAGTTCGTAACTATATTCGGGTAAAAACAAACAGTTTAAGGCGAATTGCGTATCTTGCCGCCGGGCGGGCAACATAATACCGGGATTCCCAAGATCTAAGCATTTGGGAGTGACAGCATGTTGATAGGCGTACTCTCCGATACGCATATGCCGCGCAAAGCCGCCAATCTGCCCGGCGCGGTTTTGCGCGCCTTCGAGCATGCCGATGCCATAATACACGCGGGCGATATATCGTACATTGGCGTGTTGCGCGCGCTTGAAGCGCTCGCACCCATTGCAGCCGTTGCGGACAATACCGACCCGCCGGATTTACAGGAGCTGTTGGGCAGGAAAAAGCTGATAACGCTTGGCGGTTTTAAAGTCGGCATAATACACGGCGACGGCAAAGGAGGCAGTACAGCGGACCGGGCCGCGCGGGCATTCGAACACGAGCTTACCGATATCATAATATTCGGGCACAGCCATATGCCGTTTTGCGGCATTCACCTGGGAAAGCTGCTTTTCAACCCCGGCTCGCCCACCGACAAGCGAAGAAACAGGTACTATTCTTTTGGAATCATAGAAGTTGGAAAAACAATATCCCCCCTACATCATATATTTTGACGTTAACTAAAAATAAAAAAGAGCTCATTATAACGTCTGACATAAGCATTTGTTTATCCTGATATTAAAAATATTAATAGATATATTAATAATATAAATTTTAATATTGACATATTTAATTATTCGTGCTATATACAATATATAAAATCAATATGGAGATAAGCTTATGAACAGAAAAGCGCCGTCAATCTGCCCGGTATGCGGCGGACAGTATGAAACAACACAACTTACATGCAGCAATTGCAGGAGCGAGCTTAAAGGTTCGTTCAGCGGCTGCGATTTCTGCAAGCTCACCGAAGAGGAATCGCTCTTTGTGCTGACATTTTTAAAATGCCGCGGAAGCATAAAGGACGTGGAGAAAAGCATGGGCATTTCCTACCCCACGGTACGCAGCAGGCTGGACGCCGTAATTAAACGGCTGGGGCTGGAGAGCAGCATGTCTTCAGACGAGCTAAGGGAAGAGCGAAAGCACATATTCGACCGGCTGGACAAAGGTGAAATCACCGCCGATGAGGCGGCTGAACTTTTAAAGAATTTATAAAAGGAAGGTAAAAGAAATGAACGAAGAAGTACTCAGGATATTGGAGATGGTAAAAAGCGGCCGCATAACCCCCGAGGAAGGCGAAAAGCTATTAAGCGCCATAGGCCAGGGAAGCGAAGAGGGTAAGACCCCGGCGGGCAAACGCACGATGCTGCGCGTGCGCGTCGACGTTAAAGACCCCGAGAAGAGCGAGCAGGCAAAAGTCAACGTAAACGTGCCGCTCGCAATAGCAAAAAAGGCGATGGGCCTTTTGTCGCTGATACCCAAGGAAGCGAAAGCTGAGCTTGAGCAAAGCGGCATCGACTTAAGCCAGATAGACTTAAAAGGCCTAATTGAGATGTTCGAAGACGGGGAGATAAACGAGGATCTTGTTGACATAGTTACCGGCGACGAACGGAAGGGCGCCACGGTGAAGGTATATGTTGACTAGAAAAGCTTCGTTAGTGCTCATATCCGTGCGCATAAAGTGGTTCCCGATATTCCTTATCGTGCCCTTTCGCTGTGTAAACGAAGTGCTGGAAGGGATAATGGACATAATGTCGCTGTTCAGGCGTATAAGCGGCAAGATATTCGCGGGGCTGTACGCGGCGGAAAATATGATAATGCTGGTGCAGAGTTACGGCTCACTCGATTTTGTGGACGTAGACGTAAAATCTCCCGAGGCGCGCGTCAAGGTAAAAGTTTTGTTGAGGTGATATAAATGTTTCTGTTACGCTATTCGATAAAAGCCGTGCTTTATTTCGGGGTGCTGCTCGTGGCCACGGCGATAGGACTGCTGCCTCCCGTAAATACGCCTGCGCTTATCGCACCCGCGCTAGTGCTCGCCGCTGTAAACACGCTTTTGCGCCCGCTGCTTGTAATGATAGCGCTGCCGCTTAACTTATTTACGTTCGGCATAGCGAGCGTGTTCGCAAACCTGCTGACTCTTGTGATAGCGAACGGCATAGTCGGCGGTACTGTGACAAGCGGATTTTGGGCGATGCTGCTTGTGGCGCTCGTGATAATGCTCGTAGACGATGCCGTGCGCGCCGTGCGCCACGCGCATACTATGCGCAAAGCAAACGCATAAAAGCCCGTCTAAAATTGTAAGCGCGGGGCAGGCGGAAATGCCCCGCCGGGTCTGGTTAAAACCGGCCCTTTTTTATTTACGCTTATTTGTCCCGAAGAGCCTCGCGGTATTTTAAGGACCCCGAATCAGCTCCGATTTATAAATCCCCGTTACCCTTGGCTGTTGACAAATTAGGGCAAACAACCGATAATTAAAATCCACAACGTCCAGAAAGGTGAAAATACATGCCGCATAAAACCGATCTTGAAATCGCAAGGGAAGCAAATATACAGTCAATATGGGATATAGCGCAAAACGCTGGCATAGAGCCGCACGAGCTAATACCGTACGGCACCAACAAGGCTAAAGTATCGCTTAACATACAGGAGCGCATAAAGGACAACCCTTGCGGCAAGCTCATACTGGTTTCCGCGATTAACCCCACGCCTTCAGGCGAAGGCAAGACGACTATGTCGATAGGCCTCTCGGACGCATTGCGGCGCTTAGGACAAAAGTCGTTCCTCGCATTGCGCGAGCCTTCCTTAGGCCCCGTTTTCGGCATAAAGGGCGGCGCTGCGGGCGGCGGCTATTCGCAGGTAATACCAATGGAGGACATCAACCTTCATTTCACGGGCGACATACATGCAATCACTGCGGCAAACAACCTTTTGTGCGCGCTGGTGGACAACCACATATTCCAGGGCAACACGCTGGGCATAGACCCGCGCAACATATCGATAAAGCGCTGCATGGACGTAAACGACCGGCAGCTGCGCAACATCACGTGCGGGCTCGGAGGGCTCCCCAACGGCATGCCGCGCGAGGACGGCTTTGACATAACCGCAGCTTCCGAAGTAATGGCGGTGCTGTGCCTCTCGTCGGGCATACGCGATTTAAAGGAGCGGCTCGGGCGCATAAAGATAGGCTACACGTTCGATAAAAAGCCGGTGACCGCTTCCGACTTGAAGGCGGAAGGCGCAATGGCGCTGCTGCTTAAAGACGCGATACAGCCCAACCTAGTGCAGACGCTGGAGGGAACGCCGGTGTTCATACACGGCGGGCCGTTTGCCAACATAGCGCACGGCTGCAACAGCGTAATAGCGACAAAGACGGCGTTAAAACTCGCAGATTGGGTGGTGACTGAAGCGGGCTTCGGCGCGGACCTCGGCGCGGAGAAGTTTCTCGACATTAAATGCCGCCAGACCGGGCTGTGGCCGAGCGCCGTAGTATTGGTGGCGACATTAAGAGCTTTAAAGTTCCACGGAGGCCTTAAAAAAGGCGAATGGGACAGGCCCGACGCCGAGGCGCTGAAAAAAGGCTTTTCCAACCTTGAAAAGCACATAGAGAATATTACGGGAGTATACGGACTGCCCGTGGTCGTGGCTATAAACCGCTTTGAAAATGACTCAGAAGATGAAATTTCGTTGCTTAGGCAGATGTGCGCCGGCATGGGCGTAGCGGCCGTACCCGCCACCGTATGGCAGCGCGGTGGTGCGGGCGGCGAAGAACTGGCTTGCGCCGTTATGCAGGCGGCGCGGCAAAAAAGCGAACCGCGTTTCCCCTATTCGCTCTCCGACAGCCTGCAGGTAAAGATAAACGCGCTTGCGAGGAAGATATACGGCGCCTCCGAGGTGCACTACAGCGCCGACGTACTGCGCAGTATAGAGCACCTTGCCGAGAACGGCTTCGTCGGCTTGCCGATATGCGTCGCCAAAACGCAGTATTCGCTTTCCGACGACTCGGAAAAGCTGGGCCGCCCCGAAAACTTCATAATGACGGTGCGCGCGCTCAAGGTCTCGGCGGGCGCGGGCTTCGTTGTCGCGTACGCGGGCAAGATGATGACCATGCCGGGGCTTCCCAAAGTGCCTGCCGCCGAGAACATGACGATAGACGACTCGGGCAACGTGGAAGGACTGTTCTAGCTCAAGGGCTATGCGTCCCCGCCCGAATCCTTTTTACTCTTCGTCTGCGTAGAATCCGTATTTTCCGCTTTTTCGCCTAGTTTATTGCACAGCTCCTCATTAAGCTGCGCCTGCGACGCCATATAAGACAGCGTATCCCCTACGGCGGCCAGAAAACCTCCCAATACGGCTATCTGCGACGGACTCAGGCCTTCCGCGAGAATCTGCGCAACAGCGGATATAAGCGTCGCTCCGCAGTTGGGAGAAAGACAATCGAGCAGCATGGGCCTAAATGGTTTTTCACTGTGCATAACTTCCTCCCGACCGTATTATATTCGTCCGGAATATCAAACGTTCAACGCAGCAAGTATCCTCTCCGCTATGTCCGCACCCTGCGGCACGTTATGCCCGGATATGCACGTTTCAAACTTCATTTCTTTATACGTTTCAAGCGTCTTTATATACACCTCGCGGGGGCAGTAAAGGCTCGGAACTATTTCCTGCGGCGTGTCTCCTATGTTATCCCCCGCGTTGAGTACGCCGTCTTGCTCGTCGTATACGCTTATCGAATCTGCCGTATGCCCAGGCGTATGCCATATCCTTATGCCGTCGTCCTCGAAACAAAGGCTGCCCTCAAACGTCATGTCAGCGAGGCGCTTTACAACATCGCCCGCAAGGAACCGCCCGTACTTAGCCGTCATCTCGTCCCACCCGGTATCCGTAAACCCGCGGCAGAGCGTATGCGATATTATCAGCGAGCCGGGGAACGCGCAGTTGCCCCACACGTGGTCCCAGTGATAGTGCGTATTTATTACTACAGCCGGTTTTCCATTTATATGCTCCATAAGCGGCAGTACGTTCTCCGGTCCGCATCCGGTATCTATGACGTAATTGTACCTGTCCCCCTTAATTACATGCAGGTTTAAGTCCCACTCGGAGAACTTATATGTGAACACCAGAGACCTCTTTCCTATCTTTTGAACTTTCATGTTTTATGCTCCTTTAATATTGTCGGAATTAACTCCTTCTGTTAACACTCTATATCGCCGCAGCCTTTTTAGAGTTGTTTTTTGAAAATATGTTTCCATTATATAACACGATGCTTTTTTTAAAATAGCAAACCATTGATCACGCTGCGCACAGCGCAAGCAGGGTGTAAACACGGGGTCCCCAGCAAGGCGTAGGCTTGTTGGGGTGTAAACACGGGGTCCCCAACAAGACATAGACTTGTTGGGGTGTAAACAAAAACAGCGGCGTATAAAGCCGCTGCCCTTGCGTATGTGTGATTCCTTTTTATAGGCTGTTTACTCTCTCTTCCAGCGCTTTAAGCTGGTTTTTAAGCTCCTCCGGCATCCTGCCGTATTTGGCGTAATGCTCTTTTATAGAAGCGACTTCCTTTAGCCAGTCGGCCTTTTCTACCTTGAGCAGTTCTTCCATGTCCTCTTTGCTGACGTCAAGGCCCTGCGTGTCAATAGCTTCGGGCGTGGGCATGTAGCCGATAGCGGTCTTTTTCGCCTTGCCTTCGCCGTCGCAGCGCTCGAATATCCACTTCAGCACGCGGCTGTTCTCACCGAAGCCCGGCCAGAGCCACTTGCCGTTTTTATCCTTGCGGAACCAGTTAACATAGAATATCTTCGGAAGCTTATCTTCGCCCGTTGCTTCGCCTATGTCGAGCCAATGCTGCAGATAATCGCATACGTTGTATCCTATGAACGGCAGCATAGCGAACGGGTCGCGCCTTACCTGCCCTATGTTGGAGGAAATCGTAGCGGCGGTTATCTCGCTGCCCATAATAGAGCCTAAGAACACGCCGTGCTTCCAGTCAAAGCTCTGGTGCACAAGCGGCACCGTGCTCGGCCGCCTGCCGCCTATCAGTATAGCGGATATAGGAACGCCGTTGGGGTCTTCCCACTCGGGCGCTATAACGGGGCATTGCCCCGCGGGCGCCGTAAACCTTGCGTTGGGATGCGCCGCCGGGTGGTCCGCTCCCGGCGCCCAGTCGTTGCCCTTCCAGTCAACGAGGTGAGAGGGAGCGTCCTCGCCTATGCCTTCCCACCATATGTCTCCGTCGTCCTTAAGCGCGACGTTTGTGAATATCGTGTTCTTCTCGCAGCTGTGCATCGCGTTGGGGTTCGACTGCATAGAAGTTCCGGGCGCGACGCCGAAGAAACCGTATTCCGGGTTTATCGCATAAAGCCTTCCGTCCTTGCCGAACTTCATCCAAGCTATATCGTCGCCTATGGTCTCGACCTTCCAGCCGGGTATCGTAGGTATCAGCATAGCAAGGTTAGTCTTGCCGCACGCACTCGGGAAAGCGCCGGTTATATACTTAACTACGCCCTCGGGGCTTGTAAGCTTCAAAATCAGCATATGCTCGGCCATCCAACCTTCGTCTCTAGCCTGTACGGACGCTATGCGTAGCGCGAAGCACTTTTTGCCTAAAAGCGCGTTGCCGCCGTAGCCCGAGCCGTACGACCAAATAAGCCTTTCCTCCGGGAAATGGCTGATGTACTTTTTATCCATAGGAGCGCACGGCCACGAAGCGTCCTTTTCGCCCTCATTGAGCGGAGCGCCCACGGAGTGAAGGCAGGGCACAAATTCGCCGTCGCCCAGCGTTTCGAGCACTTTAGAACCCATCCTCGTCATTATGCGCATGTTGCAGACTACGTACGGGCTGTCCGTTATCTCTACGCCAATCTTAGATATCGGCGAGCCTATGGGACCCATAGAAAAAGGTATGACATACATCGTCCTTCCCTTCATGCATCCTTCATAAAGCCCGCTCATGGTCTTTTTAAGCTCTTGGGGGTCTATCCAGTTGTTGGTCGGCCCCGCCTCGTCTTTCGTTTTGGCGGCTATGAACGTTCTGTCCTCCACGCGCGCCACGTCGGACGGGTGGCTGCGAAACAGCACGCATCCCGGCTTCTTTTCCGGATTAAGGCGCGTTGCCATGCCGCTCTTTACCATCTCGTCGATAAGACGGTCATATTCCTCCTGCGAGCCGTCACACCAGTATATGCTGTCCGGACGGCAAAGCTTTGCCACTTCTTCTACCCATGCAGTTAATTTTTTGTTTGTTGTCATAAACACTCCTCGCTTGGCCTATTTGGTTAATTATTAATTATATACACCCCATCAAGCCTTACGTCTTGCCGGGGACTCTGTATATAAGTTTGTGTATTTTCTCACAAACTATTTATCCATGTAAGCATTATAATATATCTTATGACGGTATGCAATCTAAAACTTGCAAAATTTATTTTTTTAAAAGTTGCAGTTTCTAGCTATTCTTTGCACGTCGGCAGCGCTTAACGTCTCTGCCCTCGCGTTATCGTCTATTTCGGCGCTTTTCAGTACAGTTTCCGCTTGTTCGGCGGTAAGCCCCAGCGCGTGCCTTAAGTTGCTTTTAACCGTCTTCCTTCTTGCAGAGTACAGGCTTTTTAAAACAAGCAGGTACTTTTTTGCATATTCAAAATCAACTTCCTTCATTTCAAGGCGTACAACCGATGAGCCTACGTGGGGCTTGGGGTAAAAGCATGAAGGTGCGACGTCGAACAGCACTTCTGCCGAGGCAAAAAATTCAACAATAGCGCCCAGCATGCCGTATTTCGCGCTGCCTGGGAGGGCAAGCATCTTTTCGGCAAACTCTGTCTGCACCATCAGAGTTATCGCTTTTATGCCGAGTCCGGAGCATATAAGCTTCATTACGCAGTCCGTCGTTATGTAATACGGCAGGTTCGCCGCGACGTATACGTCTCCGGGCGTAAGCTGCTTTATTTCGCTTTGTATATCCGCTTTTAAAAAGTCCTCGTGAAACAGTTTAAGCCTTGTTTCGCCTTCAAACGTATCTTTAAGCGAGCGTACCAGCCCCGAGTCTATCTCATAGGCGGCGACCATATCGCAGCGCTTTAGCAGCCTTTGCGTGAGCGCGCCTAGCCCAGGGCCTATCTCAAGCGCGAACGCTCCTTTTGGAACGGCGGATTCGGCAATCTTATCGGCTATGTTGCCGTCTATTAAAAAATTTTGCCCGTACCTTTTAAGAGGCGCAAGGGAATATTTTTCGAGCAGCTCTTTTACGGTTTTGGGCGATGCTAAATTCATCTCCACCTGCTACCTTAAAACCACAACTTATATATTCTTTTAACCCAAAAGTGGTGCGGTTAATCAATAATACCACACATTTTACGCCCTAAAGTGGCCCAAACATAACCAATCCGTTACATATAAAAAAAATCCGTTAAGAATTTATTACAAATGTTTGACAAAGTACGTCTATTGATGTATAATACGTTTGAAGAGAGGGAAAGCTCAATAACGCCAAGAAACATGAAGGCAAAACGAGCTGAATCCATATTCAAATAGCACCACCACCAATAATATATGCCGAAAAAGCCTTTGCAGAAATGCAGGGGCTTTTTGGCATATTATTGCACAGTTTTAAAACCGAAGAAATGATTACTTTAATACGCAAATTTTATTACGGATAACTTTTCGCTATGGACAAGATAATAATATCATGGAGGTATAATTAATGAACGGAAGAGTAAAGTGGTTTAGCGCGGAAAAAGGCTTTGGTTTTATAGAAGCGGAGAGCGGCGAAGATGTATTTGTGCATTTTTCCGCCATAAAGTCGCAGGGCTTCAAATCGCTCGATGAAGGGCAAAGCGTACAGTTTGATATAGAGAAAGGCCCAAAAGGCAATCAGGCGGTAAATGTGGTGGCATTATAAACATATTGTATTCAGGAACACAATACTGCGCGGAGTTTCCCCAAAAGAACGCGTTTCTTTGGGGTGCCGCTCTATATGCGGTATAACTCAGCTAATGAGCTTGGAATGCAATAAGCTTGATTAGCTTAAGCTTAATTAATCCAATCTCCCGATATCAGCAAGCCGAAACGCTTCCGCCGTCTATTGCGTTAAGAACTTTATATTCGCGCGCATACTCATTATATCCTCTTTCGGCAGAGTGTTCTTCCTCGAAGCCCGCCGCTTCGGATCCTATCAAATGTCTGTATTCGAATACCCAGCAGGGAGCGTACATAAACTCTTCGGCGCTGTTTTTCAGCGGTATATATGAAAGATTAGCGCTATATTGCTTATCTTTATTACATCGACGTAATGCTGCGCGGCGCGGTCGGCGTTAACGCTTTCCGACACCGGCGCAGATGTTTTGGTTCATTATACTGCCATGCCCAATGCTGCTTTGCGAATTCTCTGAATCTATGCATTATTTCCTCGAACGGCAGCAGCTCCACATTATCCGTTATAGTTCCAACTATTTCTATAGGATGCTGCCATGAGAAGCCCTGAACGTTTCCGAACTCGTCTAGATCAATATGAATGGTTTCCGTTCTTACCGGCGGACAGTATTCATAGCTGTCCTCGGGGGTTCCCGAGAACAACGTTGTATAGAGGGGCATCATTCCTCCGAAGCTGCGCATAAACACCATTGAATAGCCGCCGAATTTTATGTCGTTTAAGTCTTTGCCGTAATAATATACGTCCGTTGTCTCTTTTGCCTGAAAGCCGGAAATGCCAAACGAAGAAAGCAGCTCTTCCGCTTTGCGCCTGGTCTCGTCCGCAGTCATTGAGATGTCGTAATCCGCATCCAGCCTTTCTAACTCATTTGAATATATGGTGAAGGGCCTGTATGGCGCAGGCGATATAAAACTTATCAGCGACTCGTTCGCATATACCGTGCCAGCCGTCTCGCCGCCACGTATGACCCTTGCCTTTAAGCCGTCGGCCATCGTATAGCCGGTAATCGGAGCATATGTATCCTCCTCGGGCGCCTCGTCTCTTTTCCTTTCAAGCTCGGCCACGCTTTGCTGCGTTATCTCGTCGACCACATACTCGCCGTTTTCCAGCCGCCCCCGCTTTTCCTCAATTATCAACTTCTCATAGTCCTGTTTGGTAAGCACGCGCGGCGTAACCAATTCGCCGCCGCGGATAAAACAACCCAAGATTCTCTCCGCCGTTTGCTTGTCGAACTTTACGGCTTTAACTCTCGCAACCGGAAACTCTTTTATCGGCGGCATATCCACGGTAGCGTCGATTACCACGTCGCAGCTATTCTTGAACAGCGAAAATCTCATCCTTACTTCCGAAGGCGCGTTATAATCATTAGGGATTATTTCTCTGCTGACGGAATCGAATATGACGCTTTCGGCATTGTCGCGCGCAATTACGATATTTTTATCCGGAGTCGGCTGACACGCGGCAATAAAGCAGCACGTCATCATTATGCATAATACAGCCCAAGCCATATCAAGGCGTTTTCTTCTTTTCAGACAACACATGTGCATCCTCGTTTACGACACTATTTAACATATAATAACATTTAATGATAATTACGTCAAAGCAACATGCTTAATATGCGTGCTTTGTAATTCGGTTCTTCCTATAACCTTAAAAGGAACTCTTGCTGGACTTCCTCAAGGTATATTATCAACCAAAACAGACCAAGATTCTTCGTCCCTTCGGTCCTCAGAATGACACATGATCGTTAATAAAAGCATGTTTTGCGGCGATAGTTACTTTTGTCATTCTGAGCGCAAGCGAAGAATCTTTAATTTTATGATATTAAAAAGGGAAGGTACTCTTACCTTCCCTCAGATTGTCGATAAACCCTGTTTTCAATAAACGAAAATGGGGTTTTTCATTTTGAAAAATGAAAATAGTAGATGTAAAGCCCAATTCAAACAAGGAGGTAATGTGGATAACTTGTCTTTCCATTTCCACATCGCTAGCTTTTTGAGATTCATAGCCGCATATTTGAGCTTTACCCAGTTAGTAACTTGGATAAGCCCGCGGTATGGCGTATACCGCATCGCGTACTTTTCTTTGCTATCCGCGAAGACACGCTCAATTGTTTCTCCTCGCTTCTCATATGTTTCTTTACCTATTGGAGAATGACGCACGTCTTCGGCCCGCTCGATATATTCCCTCCAGATGTGAATCGCAACTGTCTTCTGGCAGTTCCTACTGGCGGTACACCGTGCTCGCGAAGGGCAGTTGCGGCAGATTTCAGGATCGCTTTTGTATTCCCGATAGCCGTCTTTGTTGGTCGTTGAGTATTTAAGTATCTGATACTCGGGACAAATCACGCAATCGTAGTATTCATCATAGACATACTTGTACCATTCTAAGTTACCTTTTTTGGTCATAGGCCGTTTGTATGGCATGGATGGAAGACGATTGTCATCGAATATCTTCTTACATATCCATGGTGTCTTGTAGGCAGCATCCGCCGTTACTACTTGAATTTGAGGAAACCGTCCGGTCACCTTGTCATATAATTCGTCGAAAGCGACGCTATCGTGCATGTTGCCCGGATTCACGGTCACGCCCAGTATGAAGTTATGACTGTCGCAAGCTGTTTGAGCACAATAGGCAAAGCATTTCTTATGTTCACCCTTATGAAATACGCCGCTATCCGGGTCAGTTGTAGATTTAGTTACGACCTTTTCTTCGGGCGGTTGGTTTGGAGGGTCATCGTCAAAAGGCTTTTTACCATGTCCCTCACGATCCTTGTTGATCTCCTCGCGCAACTGCTTTTCATATACCTTTGCAGCAACGGGTATAGCCTCTTTTATTTTCTTTTTAATATTCGCATTGGCCTTAATATGCGTCCCATCAACAAAAACAACTTCCGGTGCCAAATATCCCGCGTATTCTACCTCGCTTAATATCCATTCAAATATCTGCTCCACCGTTTTTTCTGTGAATCGATGCAAAAAGTTATAGCTGATTGTTGCGAAGTGAGGCGTTGCCTTATTTATGGGGTATCCAATAAACCAACGATATGCGATGTTCATCTCAACATCGGCTGCCGTCTGTCGGAGAGAACGTATTCCATACAAATGCTGAATTAGTACGATCTTGAACAGCACCACTGGGTCAATGCTCGGCCTGCCATTATCAGGACAGTATAGGTCTTCCACCAGTTCATATATGCGCTCAAAATTCACCGCTGCGTCAATTTTTCTGAGAAGGTGTTCTCTTGGGACCAGATCATCCAGATTCACGATTTCTAGTGTTTTTCTGTTATCTTCGTTCTTGTTCAGCAATATTAATCACCCTATTTCATTGTACCAAAAAAGCCAGCTCTTCGCTGACTTTTTTGACACTCTGTAAGGAGGCTAAGGCCTCCTTTTAAAATGCAAGAAAGTATATCCTGTCACTTAAGTCAGCTTCGCCTGAAGGAGTATAACGACTTAAAGATCTCCCTTCTTTAAGACTCCCCATGGGATTCCTCGCAAGCTCGGAATGACAAATTGGGGTTTGGCTATAATCCGTAAGCAGGCTATGGTCCTTTTATGTTCTGTAGCTTGCGTTTATATTTACATACTCTGTTGACAGATCGCACGTCCACATCGTTTCGCAGGCGTCGCCGTCGTTAAGTTCCAGCGTATATGTCACCTCATCCTTTTTCAGCACTTCGAGCGCTGCCTGCTCGTCGAAAGCAAGCCCGCCGCCCTGGCGGCACACCTGCACATCGCCTATGAATATATCCACCTTCCCGGGGTCGAAAGACGCTCCCGAATAGCCCGCTGCGGTAAGCAGCCTGCCCCAGTTAGCGTCGTTACCGTATACGGCGGTCTTGCAAAGCGGCGATTTTGCTATCGCGCAAGCTATAAGGCGCGCGTTTTCGGCGTTTTTTGCGCCGTTTACCTGTATCGTCAATAGCTTCGTCGCGCCTTCGCCGTCCGCCGCGAGCATCTTCGCAAGGCGAACGCAAACGCGCTTAAGAGCTTCGAGAAATAAGCTGTAGTCTTCCGTTCCTTCCGATATCTCGCCGTTGCCCGCGAGCCCCGACGCCATAATCAGCAGCTTGTCGCACACGCTGGTGTCTCCGTCGACCGATATCCTGTTGAAGGATTTGTCCGCCGCGACTTTTAGCGCAGCCTTGAGCGCTTCGGGGCATATGCAGGCGTCCGTGGTTATTACCGATATCATAGTAGCCATATCCGGATGGATCATGCCCGAGCCTTTGGC
Source organism: Bacillota bacterium (assembly GCA_023415915.1). Taxonomy (GTDB): domain Bacteria; phylum Bacillota; class Clostridia; order Christensenellales; family SZUA-584; genus DTFZ01. Next base: position 16,560 of record JAEZIZ010000085.1, read on the forward strand.
CATGCCTCCTATGCGCACCTCGCTGCCACCTATTACTACGCTTTCTTCCGCCTGCTTGACTACGGTGTCCGTAGTCATTATCGCCTGCGCCGCGTCCCGGCCGCCGCCGCGCGAAAGCACCGCGCTTTTTATGCCCGCTTCTATTTTATCCATAGGCATAGGTACGCCTATTACGCCTGTGGAAGCGGTGAGCACGTCCTCCGGCAAACACCCCAGCTTTTCAGCCGCAAATTTTGCCATTAAAAGCGCGTCCTGCTCGCCGCGCTCCGCAAGGCAGGCGTTGGCGTTGCCTGAATTTATGATAACTGCCTGCGCCCGGCCGTTCGCGACGTTCTTTTGCGCGAGCTTCAACGAATGGCCTTTTACTATGTTTTTAGTAAATATGCCCGCCGCGTTTGCCACGACGTCGCACTTGATTAGCGCGAGGTCCTTGCCGCCGTTTTTCTTTATGCCGCAGGCTACGCCGGCCGCGGTGAACCCTAAAGCGTATGTCACTCCGCTGCAATGTTCCATATCAAATACCTCTGAAACGAATTAACGATTATTATAACATATCAGCCGGTTAAAAGGGTAAAATCCTGTTATTGAACAGTATTATTCCTCATGGCAGTATCTGTTCAAGTCGCTCCAAATCCAGTATCGTAAAACTGTCTTTATGAAACTCGAGTATGCCTTTCTCTGCTATGCCCGAAAGCTCTCTTGAAAGAGCGCTTCTGTTAACGCAAAGATAATCCGCAAGCCCCTGCCTGTTAAGTCCGATAGAAAAAGAGGCGCTGCCTTTTATAGTCGCCTGCCCCAAAAGGTAAGAAGCGAGCTTCTGCTTTGTGGTGCGCTTTGCGATATGGTCCATCTTTTCGCTCAACGTAAGGTTCTTCCGAGCTAATATGCCCAGCATGTTCTCAATAAGCGCGTTGTGATAGCCGCAGCATGAGGAACATGTTTTGATTATTCTTTGAAAAGGCAGCAGCAGCACTTCCGAATCGGCGCCTGCTTCCACTGTTACCGGACTTGTTGTGATACCCGCACACAGAAACGACTCGGCGAACATGTCGGCAGGCTCTATAAGCGCCATCATTGAGCGGTTGCCCAGTATGTCGTCTTTATAAATAAATGCCTGACCGGACAGCATTACGCCTATATGCCGCGTGTCTTCGCCCGCCGATATGATATAATCGCCTTTTTTGTAACGGCGTACCGACGCTTTTAAGCAGTCAAGCATGCCGCCGATCTCTCCGGTATTAAGCCCCTCAAACAGCGCCGTTTTTGTAAGTATAGTATGAGTATTCATAAAAAACTTTCACTTTATGTTGCAAATGCAACAGATATCTTTAGGGCATTATATTACAATCAAACCAGAAAAGCAAGGAGGTCATATAAATGAAAAGAAATATAATCGCTATAGACGAAGAAAAATGCAATGGCTGCGGACTGTGCGTTTCGGCGTGCCACGAGGGAGCGCTCAAAATAGTGAACGGCAAGGCAAAGCTGATATCCGATTCGTACTGCGACGGTCTCGGCAACTGCCTGCCTGAGTGCCCGACGGGTGCGATAACGATAGAAGAGCGCGAGGCGGACGCGTTCGACGAAGAGATGGTAAAACGCAATAAATTGAATATCGAAAATGCGGAGCAAAAGCCGATGGCCTGCGGATGCCCGTCCGCACACGCGCAGGTATTCCAAAGGAAGGCAAAAGCCGCGCCCGCAGTTGAGCGGACGGATAACGTTTCCGAATTGAGGCAATGGCCGTGCCAGATAAAGCTTGTACCTGTAAATGCGCCGTATTTTGACGGAGCTAAGCTGCTTATCGCCGCGGACTGCACCGCTTACGCCTACGCTAATGTGCACGACAGGTTCATGAAGGGAAGGATAACGCTGATAGGATGCCCGAAGCTCGATATGGTAGACTATTCCGAGAAGCTGACGGAGATAATAAAGAACAACGACATAAAAAGCGTGGAGGTGCTGCGAATGAGCGTGCCGTGCTGCGGAGGCATAGAGTACGCGGTTAAGCAGGCGCTTATAAACAGCAATAAGATGATACCCTGGAGCGTCACCGTAATCTCCACCGAAGGCGAAATACTTGAATAAAATAAAGAGATACGAAAGATTTACACCCCAAAAAGTCTCACGGCTTTTTGGGGACCCCGTACTAAACTGCGGCCTTAACAGAGCAAACTGTTAAGGCCGATTTGATAGCGGGGCATAGATTTTCGCCGCCAGAAAGCTTTGCCGGTGCGTAAAGACATCATAAGCCAAAAATTTAGCTTCAGCGGTGATTGATATTTATGCGGAAAAGTATATAATCATCTCATATTACGAACATCAGGAGAAAGAATGCTGAATTTCAGGCCGCTTGAGCTAGAAGACAAAGACCTGTTTGAGACGTATGCTATCTGCTACGGTTATCACAACATCGAAGCGTCGTTCGCCAACAAGTACATTTGGGGCGAGGCGATGAAAACCAGGATATACTGCGACGGGCATACGATGTACCTGCTGCTTAACTACGCCGGACAGGACTTTATGCTCCCTCCTTTCTTAAAGGACTGCGAGTACAACTTCGCAAGGCCGCTTAAGGAAATCGAAGAGTATATGATGGATGTATTCGGAACGTTTCTGATAAAAGGGGTCACAAACGAGCAAAAAGCGCAGATAGAAAAGGACTGTCCCGGAAAGTACGATTTTCTGCCCGACAGGGCAAACTTCGAATACGTGTATCTCGCGGAAGATTTGATAACGCTCAAAGGCAAGAAACTGCACGCGAAGCGAAACCATATAAACAAACTTCTTAAAGACCACACTTATGAATACCGAAAATATACCGATAATGATTATGATGCGTGCATAGCGCTGCAGCAGCAATGGATACTCGGCAAAGATGACTCGCCGGAAGGATATGAGGAGCTCGAGGTAATAAAGCGGGCGCTGAGCCATCTTGATGAACTTAACTTAAAGTGCGGCCTGATATTCATAGACGGCGAGCTGCAGGCGTTCTCGATAGGCGAAGAGTTCGGAGATATGGCTATAATACATATAGAAAAGGCTAATCCCGAAATCCCCGGAGCGTTCGCGCTGATAAACAGGGAATTCGCGCGGCACGAATGGAGCGGTGTAAAGTACATCAACCGCGAGGAGGACATGGGCTTGGAAGGCTTAAGAAAGGCAAAGCTGTCGTATAACCCCGTTTTTCTGCTGGAGAAATACGATTGCGTAAGGAGCGGGTAATATGGATATCCGGCTGCTTAAGGAGACTGATATACCGCAGGCCAAGGCGCTTTGGAAAGAAGCGTTCGGAGACTCGGACGCTTTTATAGAATGGTATTTTACAAACAAAGTCAGCCAAGGAAATTCGCTCGGAGCGTTCGACGGCCGGCTCGTTGCAGTCGTACATATGATACCGTTGAAAATGTGCGTACAGGGCGTGCCGGTTATGTCTTCGTATATCGCCGGGGCTGCCACCGCCGCGGACAGAAGGGGCGAAGGGCTTATGCGCACGCTGCTTTACGAGTCGCTGAAAATAATGAAGCAGCGCGGCATAATGCTGACCCACCTGTACCCGTTCAAACACAGCTTTTACGAGAAGTTCGGCTGGGCGACTTACTCGTACGCGCGCTTTATAAGCGCCAAGGAAACTAGGCTGCGGCAGGATGCGGATATAATCGAATCGTGGGACGCGGAACTGTTTTCCGGGCTTTATCGGAGCATGATGAGCCGGTGCGACGGGTATATCGTAAGGGAAAAGCGCGAATGGCGCTGGCGTCTTGAAGAGCACGCGACGGACGGCGGAAAGACCACAGTGCTTATAAAAGGTGGTAAGCCTGCCGCATATATGCTGTATAACAGCGAGCGGGGCAACGCCGACGTTATAGAAACGGTATACACCGATGCGGAGGACATAGAGCCTATACTCGCATACCTGCTGGAAAGCGGGCATAGAAGTGTTAATTACTTTATTCCCGCGGAAGAAGAAGGGGCGAGCCCTTATGGCATGGCAAGGATAGTGGACGCTTCGCTGCTGCTCAAAGCTTTCGGCGCACAGGAACTGCTCGAGTATGCAAAGGTACGCGACGACTTTGCAGAGTGGAACAACATAGGGGACGGGGAAGAGCTTGACATAACTTGCCTTGCTAAGGCAATACACCAGGGCACTTACCCCGGGTGCTGCGATAGCGAAAAAAATATACGGATATATAGTATATTAAAGAAACATTTTTCGTGTCGGAGTACTTGTATTTTTGAACAGTATTAATTAAAATGGATTGATTATGTGGGGATTACTTGTAGGCGCAGCGATAGGCGGGCTGCAATTGCTGGCAGTTAGCAAGCTTGGCAGAATGATACTCGGGGGCGAAACATATAGGAAGCTCCTGGGGGTATTGCTGTTCATTGCGAAGATGGCGGCTATAACGGTAATTTTATATTTTATATCCACCGTGTCGCTCGCTCATCTTATTTGGACGGCGGGCGGTATGCTGCTCGGGCTGGTGTCAGGATCTGTTTATATGCTGAAACGCCGCAGTAAAAATAATGGAGATGGTAAAAACGATGCTTAGCAACATGTTGACAAAATCTGTAGGACATTCAATCCGCTTAGAGGAGACAAGCTTTCATGTCATGCCCAACAAGATTTCCATTTTCGGAATTGAGATAAGCGAGACCATAGTTCTTACATGGGTTGTCATGGCAATACTGATAATTGCCGCAGTAATAATACGCGTATTTGTATTGAGAAAGTTTAAACCCGTACCGCGGGGAATACAAAACGTGCTCGAGATGTTCGTCAGTTTTGCCGAAAACTTCGCGAAATCATCGCTGGGGGAACACGGCGCCGTATACGCGTCATATATATTCACGGTAGCTATTATGATAGTTTCGACCAGCCTTACCGAGCTGATGGGCTTCAGGCCGCCCGCGACGGATATAAACTTTACGATAGCGCTGGCTTTCATGTCGTTCGTGCTTATTAACTTCTACGGCATTTATCATACCGGGATTTTAGGAAGAATAGGCTGGTTTTTCAAACCCAAAGCGTTTATGTTCCCGATAAACGTAGTCACGCATATGGTTATCCCCGTATCGCTGTCGTTCCGTCTTTTCGGGAATATGTTCGCCGGTATGGTGGTCATGGACCTTTTATACAGCGTAATATATTTGTCGGTAGGCATTCCTGCCGTACTTGCGATATATTTCAATCTTTTCCATGTGGGCATACAAACGTATATCTTTCTTATACTGACGCTTTCGTTCATGGAAGAGACGGTTGCTTACGGTAAAAAAAGATAATTATATTCATTTAACAGGAGGAAAAAGTACATGTCAGCTTTAGTTGCAATTGGTGTTGGAATTGCGGTATTTACGGGCATAGGAGCAGGAATAGGAATGGGCATTGCGACGAGCCGCGCCACAGAGGCGGTTGCAAGGCAGCCCGAAGCGAGCGGCAAGATAAACGCGATGCTGCTTATTGGTCTTGCGTTTGCGGAAACGACTGCAATATACGGATTTGTTATCGCCATTCTGATGATGGGCAAAATTGGTGCATTTTAGGAGAGGCGTACGTACTTAGTGAGGTGTAGAAATGCTGGAATTATCTCCGCTGGAAATCGGAATTCATATACTTAACGTCATAGTGCTTTTTGTAGTACTCAGGCTGCTTTTATATAAGCCTGTACTTAAGTATATGAAAAAACGCGAAAATACATTTGCCAATAAAATAGATGAGCTTGACAACCGCGAAAAAGAGCTTATAAGGCAGAAGGAACAATACGACAATATGATGGCTGATGCGGAAAACCAGGCTGCGGCCATAATAACAAAGAGCAATGAAATGGCCAGGGATCACGCGAAAGAGATTATCGACAACGCGAAAGAGCACTCAAGAGAAATGGTTTTGAGGGCTAAGAAGGAAATAGAAGCGGAAAAAGTTCAGACGCGCGCCGACTTAAAGGTCGAAATCACGGATATGGCTGTTAAGATCGCGGAAAAAGTGCTCGAACGGGAAGTATCTGTTGAAGACAACCGCAAAATAATAGACGAGTTCTTTGAAAGGGTGGGTTAATTGGCTATCGAGGGCAAACTGAAATCGGCCGTTCAATTAGATGAACTGACCATCCAATCTATAAAAAAGCGGTTTGAATCTATGACCGGCGAGGAGATCAACTTTAACGTCGAGGTGGACCCTTCGCTCCTTGGCGGTTTTGTTGTGGTGCTTAATAATAAAGTTTACGACAGAAGCATACGTTCCAATCTTGGAAGGCTTAAAGAATTCATAATAGATTCCGAAGCCGCTCCATACAGCGACGGTGAGGATATAACCGATTACAAGCTGGATTTTGACGCCGAGGAATTCAAACAAGTCACAGGCGAGCGCATAAATGAATACTCGGGCGACCTTAATTCCTCCGAAATAGGCACCGTCACATATTCGGGCGACGGCGTTGTATACGTGGAAGGGCTTGAAGGCTGCAAATACGGCGAGCTGCTGCAGTTTGAAAACGGCGCTTACGGCATAGTGATGAACCTGTCTAAAGAAAAGATGGGAGCGGTGCTGCTAAACGACGCTACAGACGTGGCGGAAGGCTCGACCGCAAGGAACACCGGAACGGTAGTGCAGGTGCCCGTGGGCGAACAGCTTTTGGGCAGGGTGATAAACCCCTTGGGCATACCGATGGACAATAAGGGCAGGCTGTCGGCCGTTAAATACAGGGCAATAGAAGCGCCCGCGCCGCAGATAATAGACCGGCAGGGCGTCAAGCAGCCGCTTGAAACGGGCATTATGTCTATCGACAGCATGATACCGATAGGCAAAGGCCAAAGAGAGCTGATAATTGGCGACAGGCAGACGGGCAAAACCGCTATCGCCATTGACACAATACTGAACCAAAAGGGCAAGGACGTATATTGCATATATGTAGCGATAGGGCAAAAGGCGTCGACTATATCCACCATTCTGCAGACGCTTAGCGAGGAAGGGGCGATGGATTACACGGTTGTCGTAGCCTCGACGGGCAGCGATACGCCATCGATGCAGTACATAGCGCCTTATGCTGGCTGCTCTATAGCCGAGGAATTCATGTATTCCGGCAAGGACGCGCTTATTGTATACGACGACTTATCAAAACATGCCGTCGCTTACAGGACAATGTCGCTTCTACTGCGCCGCCCGCCGGGCAGGGAGGCTTACCCCGGCGACGTGTTCTATCTGCATTCAAGGCTCCTAGAGCGCGCCGCGAAGCTTAACGACGAAAACGGCGGCGGTTCGATAACGGCGCTGCCTATAATAGAGACTATGGCGGGCGACATATCCGCTTACATACCCACAAACGTTATTTCGATAACGGACGGGCAGATATATCTTGAATCAGAGCTGTTCAACGCGGGCATAAGGCCGGCAGTCAACGTCGGGCTTTCCGTTTCGCGCGTGGGCGGCAGCGCTCAGATAAAGGCGATGAGGAAGGTGGCGGGCAGGCTGCGCCTCGATCTTGCGCAATACAGGGAGCTCGCCGTGTTCGCAAGGTTTGCATCCGATCTCGACGCCGCGACAAGGGAGACACTCGAACAGGGCGCGAGGCTTTCGGAGACGCTTAAACAGGGCCAGTATTCGCCTCTGTCTATGGCAAGCCAGGTAATACTGCTATTTGCTGCGGTGAATAAATTCCTCATAAAGCTGCCGCTTAGTCATGTTAAGCCGTTCAACGAACAGTACCTCGAATACGTTGACAGGAACTATCCGGATGTAAGGATAAGCATAGACAAAACGGGCGACCTGTCGGATGAGTCGATATCCAAGCTGCGCAAGGCTGCCGAAGATTTTCTCGTTGCTTACTGCGAGAAAAACGGCATAGAGCTCAAGAAAGAGGATGACGAATAATGGCCAGCATGGCGGACATTAAGCACAGCATACATTCGATATCCGAGACTGAGCAGATAACAAGAGCAATGCACCTTATTTCCTCCTCAAAGATGAGGAAGGCGATAGCGAAGTACGAATCCAACCATATATACTTTGAACGCGTGCAGTCGTCGATAAAGAATATACTTTTGCACACGCACGAATTGAGCCACCCGTACATCGGCGAGAACAGCGGAGGCCGCGCGGCATATATCGTGATAGCGGCTGACAAAGGGCTTTGCGGCGGATATAACCACAACGTGCTTAACCTTGCGTACGAGTACATGCAGAAAAGCGAGGAAAGATACATACTGACGATAGGACAGGAGGCGCGGGCGTTCTTTGACCGCAGAAAGTACATGGTCGACGTCGAGTTTCTGCACGTATCCCAGAACCCGACGCTAAGCTCCGCCCGGAATATAACGGGCGATATATTTGAGCTTTACGAGAGCGGAATCATGGACGAAGTGTACATCGTATATACGCATTTCATATCCGCGCTGAAACAGGAGCCCAGAGTATTAAAGCTTCTGCCGCTATCTATGTCGAACTTGAAAGGAGTCGAAACGGAAACGAATTATACGGCGGAGCTTGAATATCATCCCTCGCCTAAAGAGGTGTTCGACGTTCTCGTCCCTCAGTATATCATTGGCCTTGTGTACGGCTGCCTTGTGCAATCATATGCGAGCGAGCAGTGCGCGCGTATGACCGCGATGGAGAGCGCCACAAATAACGCTGAAGAGATGATTGAAAAGCTCACCAAAGATTTCAACAGGGCTCGCCAGCAGGAGATAACAAAAGAGATATCAGAGATAATGGGAGCTCTTGAAGCTTTATCATAAGTGTTTTGGAGAAATATATGCAGGAAATGAAAATTGCGAATAAGGGAGAGCTTATACGTATAACGGGCCCCGTGCTGGACGTAAAGTTCCCCAATGGACATATGCCTAAGATATACAACGCGCTCGTAATAAAGCTTCCCGACAGGGAGGTCTGGCTTGAGGTTGCGATGCATATGGGCGACGACACCGTGCGGTGTATCGCTCTGCACGCTACCGAAGGGCTTTGCTGCGGGCTTACTGTTATCGACACAGGCGACAAAATAAACGTGCCTGTAGGAAAACATATGCTCGGCAGGGTAATCAACGTGATAGGGGAGCCTATAGACGGCAAAGGGCCGATAGAATCGGACGAACGGCTGCCGATACACAGGATGCCGCCCAAATTTTCCGACCAGAACCCGGCGACGGAGATATTCGAGACGGGCATCAAGGTGATAGATTTGCTCGCGCCTTACGCCAAGGGCGGTAAGATAGGTCTGTTCGGCGGAGCGGGCGTAGGCAAGACCGTGCTTATCATGGAACTGATTCGCAACATAGCGACTGAGCACGGCGGATATTCGGTATTTACCGGCGTTGGCGAGCGTAGCCGCGAAGGCCACGAGCTTATTTCCGAAATGAACGAGTCGGGCGTAATAGAAAAGGCGTGCCTGGCATTCGGACAGATGAACGAACCGCCGGGCTCGAGGATGCGCGTGGCGTTCACAGGGCTGACGCTTGCCGAGCATCTGCGCGATGAAGAACACCAGGACGTGCTGCTGTTCATAGACAACATATACAGGTTCATACAGGCGGGCTCCGAGGTATCCGCGCTGCTCGGACGCATACCCGCTGCGGTCGGTTACCAGCCTACGCTTGCCAACGAGCTTGGCTCGCTGCAGGAAAGGATAACGTCTACAAAGAGCGGCTCGATAACGTCCGTACAGGCGATATACGTGCCCGCGGACGACCTTACCGACCCCGCGCCCGCCACTACGTTTACGCATCTTGACGCTACGACGGTGCTTTCAAGGCAGATATCCGAGCTCGGCATATATCCTGCGATAAACCCGCTCGAATCGACGTCGAGGATACTCGACCCGAGGATAGTGGGCGAGGAGCATTACAGCGTTGCGAGGCGCGTGCAGGAAGTGCTGCAGCGCTATCGCGAATTGCAGGATATAATAGCGATACTCGGCATGGAGGAGCTTTCGGAAGACGACAAGACTACAGTCTTCAGGGCGAGGAAGATACAGAGGTTCCTTTCCCAGCCGATGTCCGTCGCAGAGGTGTTTACCGGCATACCCGGCAAATACGTGCCCGTCGAGAAGACCATAAGCAGCTTTAAGAGCATAGTCGACGGTGAGGTGGACGACATTCCGGAAGGCGCGTTCTTCATGGTCGGAGACATAGACGAAGTAAAAGCAAAGGTTAAGAAGAGGTAAAGGCAAATGCCCGCGAAATACCGCCTTGAAATAATAACTCCCGAGAGGACGTTCTTCAACGGCGAGGTTGAAAGCGTAATAATACCCACATCCGACGGTTATATGAGCATTCAAAGGATGCACGAGCCTATGGTAATCGTTTTGAGCATAGGCGTGATGAAGCTCAATATTGACGGCGAATGGAAGGAGTGTACGACTTCGTCGGGCTTTGTTGAAATAAGGCCTAATGAGACGATTATATTCTCGCAGGCTGTGGAATGGCCCGAAGAAATAGACCTTAAGCGCGCGCAGGAAGCAAAAGAGCTTGCGGAGGAACGCATGCGCCAGAAACAGAGCTATCAGGAATATATGCAAAACCAGATCGCGCTTGCGAGAGCGATGGTGCGGCTGCGCGTAGGGCGCAAGAACCAGAACCTGGATTAAAAGTCGTACATTTATATTCATTTATTCTGCAGAAACCGTATAAAAATCTGACTTTAGTCGATAATGGAATCATCATTATCGGCTAATTTTGTTTTTAGCCGTGCCGGGAGGAATTATGGCACGCGACAGGGCGACAAAGATGCTTATTTTAAGCAGCGCAAGAACCCTATTTTCGGAAAAAGGGTATGATGAAACGGCTGTGGAGGAAATATGCGCGCTTGCCGGGGTAGCAAAAGGCACGTTTTTTTACTATTTCGAGAGCAAACAGTCTATAGTTAGGTTTATATTTTCAATGCAGCTCGAGGAATACCGGGACAAGCTGCGCGAGCAGATGGACACGTTAAAAGACGCGATATCAAAGATGGAATACTATATTTCAGCGCTTATTGAGCAGTGCGATATAGGCACCGAGCCGGAGACATATTTCAAACAGAGCAATTCGGACTGGTTTAAGCACGTAGTCAACGAAGAGCGAATGAATATACTTTATCCCTTGCTTGAAGATATTATTGTCGAAGGCATAGAGCAGGGCTTTTTCAAGGTGAAAAACCCCGGCGTCTGCGCGGCTATCGCTTTTTTGGGCATCGACGCTTACTTACACCACAACATGCGCAATGATGAGGGTATGATAAACGGCATACGGGAAATAACGGCCAAAACGCTGGGCATCAAGGAGTCGGTGCTCGCGATATAGCAGTATCCTCGTGGCAATTTGCTGCAAGTAACAGTCATCAAAGGGAATAAAAGCAAAGATATATAAGAATAATGTGTAGCGTGGAAACATTTGGCAGAGTTAACAAATGTTACGATTATGTTACGTAACATTGACATTTTTTCGACCGTAATGTATTATTAGTACACCTAATGTGGATAGCTATGCTCAAGGAGAATAGAATGCCAAAATCGGGCACTATTTTCAACCGTATATTTCACAGAAACAGCCAGCCCATAAACGTGCAGAGGGTTGTTATTTCCGACGCGCAAAAACGAATCGCCGAAGAAAATAAGCAGGAAACGACTTTTAAACCCGAGCAATTTGCTGCAGATTTATTCGAAGAGAACCTTGAGGATACACCTGTCGCCGTGTTCCATGAACGCGCTGTAAAACGACAGGGAAGACATTCCGCAAAGAAAAAACAAAACGGTATGGGCGTTTTGGAAAAGATGCCCGTGATACACGAAACGCAGAGGCGCTATAAGAACAAAAAGAGCTTCGGCGCTAAGCTTGCGTCTGTTTTCAGCAGGCAATTGCAGACCAGCAATGACGCCGCGCTGGAATTCGCCGGAAGCAACAAGCGGGTGGGCAGGAAAGGCAGAAGAAACAGAAAAATAGCGTTATACGCCGGTACGGGAATAGTAATCGCCGCTCTTATGCTCGTTATAGTGTTTGTACCCGGAGGCGCGGCCGCTCCTGCCGAAGCTGCCAACATGCTGCCCACGAAGGCGGGAAACAAGAGCGTGGCGTATGCCGCCGGTAAGTCGGATGAAATCACTCCGCAGCAAAGCGAGCAGCCGGATGTTAGCGGCGACGCAAGCCAACAGCCGGACATAAGCGAACAACCGGATGTAAGCGAACAGCCGGGCATATCCGGCAATGAGAGCTCCGCGTCGACGGAGCCTTCCGTGCCTGTCGTTTCAAACACGCCTGAGCCTACGTTAATAGCGACGACTCCGCCCGACAAGACGCTTCCGCCCATCAGCGTGGACAGGGAAGTGGAAAAGTTTAAAGTCGAGGCAAAGCTTTATTATAACGAAATGGGGTATTCCTCCAACTACTATGAATACAGCGATGAAGAGGCATACATGCTCGCCCAGGTCATACATGCCGAGGCGCGCGGCGAGAGCATGAAGGGAAAGATTGCCGTCGGCAACGTGGTTATGAACAGGGTGCTGAGCAGGGGGTTCCCGGGAAACACGATAAAAGACGTGGTAACGAGGCCGGGACAGTTCGCATACAACGAGAGTACAAGGCCGGGCGTCGCGTCCAAGATAGCGGCGAGAAATGTGCTCGACCTTCAGGTGTGGGTTGTACCGCAGAACGTATACTTCTTTAAGGTGTCGAATTCAAAATCCAACTGGAGCTCCCATGTATACCAGTTCAATATAGGGGCGCATGCGTTTTATACCGCGAACTACAGCGGCAGATACAGAGGCGACAGCATACCTCCCGCGCTTTACGAGCGGACGTATAAATGGCCTACGATAGGGTGCAAGCCGGAAGACAGGGTTTACAGGCTGCAGTATATGCTTAATAAGCTTGGCTACGACGTCAAGGCGGACAAGTATTTCGGCAAGGACACGAAGGAAGCCGTAATGGAGTTCCAAAAAAAGAAGGGGCTTAAACAGGACGGCGTTGCAGGTCCCGCTACGCTTGAGGCGCTTATATACGAGTTCGGACTGCAGAATTACTACGAGAAGTTCTGCAAGTGACATTCTGCAAACCAAAGCCGCGGCAAGACCGCGGTTTTTTATATTAATCCGCTGAGATTTAAATTGTATTTGTAATATATGTCCAAGTGGTCATTCACCGCCGGGCATATGCCTTAAGCTTTGTTAAAGCGTCATTGTTGCCGCCCAGCGCTTTTATGGATAGATCGCTGAGCATAGGCCTGTCTTCGGGCAGCGCAAGCACAGCGCCCTCCGAAAGCAGTTTATAAATAGAGGCCATGCAATCGTTATCCGCGTATATTTCAAGGCCGGGGAGTACCGGAAAGACGCCCAGCGCTTCAAGCTTTGCCTGTACGCGCTCTTCAATGAGAAACCCGGCGAAATCCACGCACGCCTGCCGCTTTTTATCGTCGTCCGACCATACGGCGCTTACAAGCTGTATCATATCTGTATAACTGCTTAACGCGTATGCGAGGTACGCGGGCGCTTCGCCTTCTTCGAGTTTGGCATTAACCTCAAACAGCTGCCTTTGAGACGCAATAAGCAGGCCTGCCTTGCCCGAAAAAAAGCAGTTAAGCCCGTCAGAATACGCCACTACGGTAAGCCCCGTCGCCGCGTCCGGAGCAGGAGGCTCACCCCATGTATGCAGCTTGGGGCCTTCGGTTTCAGGGTATTCATGCAGCGCTATAGCAGGCAGCGACAGACAGCCCTCTTCCGAGTCGAAGCATACGCCCAGCCCCGCCATGCTTAAAAGTTCGTCGGGGCGGACCCCCCAACCTACGGGTGCAAACAAGCCGTTTTCTTCCAGCATATCGGCGTTTATCAGCAAACAGTACGCTCCGCACATGTAGGGGTACGCGTTTTCGTTAATTTCGGGAAAAATAGTGTATTTATGCGGCAACCGAGACAGCGGAAGGTCTATATCCAGCCCTAGGGGGTAGGAGACGATATCGGGAACCTCGCCTTTTTGCAATGCCGCGTCCGCTTCGGCTGCCGTCAAATCGACAAAGTCGATGAAAATGCTCGCGTGGCGGGCTTCAAAATCCGCTATACGCTTTTTAAGGAACGAGCCGCAGGAAGAGCCGCCCGTGCGCCAGCCCGTTATGTTCCAAAGCGTAAGTATGCCTTTATAAGGCACGGTTGCGGGCGCTTCGGAGTAATAGGACTGTATAAGCCAGGGCGAAAGCGCTATCAGTATAATCGCCACGGCAAATAAAAAACAGGTAAAAGGTTTGATCTTCATAAAGTCTCCCTCTTACCTATTTATACTTGCTTCAGCCTTCAATCATGACTTGGCAAGCATAGCCGCTCCAATAAGCCCGGCGTCGTTTCCGGACCTAGCGAGTTTTATATCGGCGTACTTTTGGTTTTCGAATATGCCTTTTCCTTCGCTTGCCTTTCTTATCTTATCGAGCAGGAAATCGCCCGCACCCGACAGCCCGCCTCCTATAGCTATTACGTCGGGGTCAAGCACATTGATTATCGTACATATGCCCATAGCAAGATACTCTACGTATTCGTCCACGATGCTTAAAGCCACGTAATCGCCGTTTTTGGCGCAGTCCATTATCATCTCGGCAGTTACTTTTGTGTAATCGCCGCCCGTTAAGTGGTGAAGCATGCTTTCGGGTCGGTCTATAACGCAGCGGCGGCCTGCGCGCACTAAAGCGCCTGCCGACGTATACACTTCAAGGCAGCCTTTGTTGCCGCACGTGCACTGCAGTCCGTCCCGGACTATGGCCATGTGCCCTATTTCGGTGCCAAGGCCATGAGCTCCGTTGAATACCTTGCCGTCCATCACTACGCCGCCGCCGACGCCCGTGCCCAGCGTAATCAGCACTCCCACGCGGCAGCCCGCCAGCGTGCCCAGGTGATATTCATACAGCGCCGCCACCGTCGCGTCGTTGTCAACAACGACGGGTATATTAAGGTGCTTATTGAATTCGTCGCACAGCGGCACATTAAGCCAATATGTGTTGTGCACTATAACGGTGCCGTCCTTTAAGCTGACGCCGGGTATGCCTATGCCTACGCTTTTTATTTCGCCTATGCTTATGCCGTTTTCTTTAGCGAGGCCGGACACCGCGCCCGCCATGTCCTTGATAACTGCCTGATAGCCTCTGCCCGGATTTGTGGGCACGCTTGTTTTGCAGACAAGAGAAAAATCTTCCCTTACAAGCCCCGCTTTAATATACGTTCCCCCAAGGTCAATGCCGGCAAGATACATGGCTTTTCACTCCTCTTTCTTTGTGTAATTAGGCGATATTATGCCCAGCAGCTTGCTGTCCAGCTGTTCCGCGGTTATCTGCCCCATAGTTTTGAGCCTGAAATTCATCGCGGCTACCTCTATGATTATTGCAAGGTTTCTGCCGGGGCGTACTGGTATCGTTATCGTTGGTATCTGCACGCCTAGCAACGTTATATATTCATTCGTTATGCCGAGCCTGTCGATATTCGTGACGTCTCCCGGCTCAAGCTTGACCGCAAAATCTATCGTCTCTTCCGTGAGCACTGCGCCTATTCCGTACAATGTGCGCACGTCTATTATTCCAAGCCCCCTTATCTCCATCATATGGCGTATTACATCGGGAGCCTGTCCTACAAGCTGGTTGTCGGAGATCTTTGTTATCTCGACGACGTCGTCCGCCACGAGCCGGTGGCCGCGCTTAACGAGCTCGAGCGAGGTCTCGCTTTTGCCTACGCCCGAATCTCCCAGCAACAGTATGCCCACGCCGTAAACGTCCATAAGACCTGCGTGCCTTGTGATGCTGGGGGAGAGCACTTTATCCAGATACACCGTAGTCTTATGGCTTAATTTGGTGGTAGTAAGCCCGGACATCAATACCGGTGTGTTGTATTTCTTTGCTGCTTCAAGCATTTCGGGCGGCGGCGTCAGATTGCGCCCTATAAGCACACAAGGCACCTTGCTTGCAAAATACTTGTCGAGCCGTTCTCTTTTAAGCTCAGGGTCGAGATTCTGCAGATATGTCATCTCCACCATGCCGAAAAGCTGTATGCGGTTGACGGCGAAGTATTCAAAAAACCCGGCCATTTGCAGCCCCGGACGGTTCAAGTCCGACGTATCGACATATATGTCCTCGACGTCGCCCTTATAAAGTATGCTTAAATTCAGGTCTTTCGCAAGTTTGCCTATATTCAGTTTAGTTTTCAAGGCTATGCCTCCAGTATATATTTATATATAACATCAGCTACGCCGCCTTCGTCGTTGGATGCGCAGACTATGTCGGCGGCCTGCTTTGCCTCGTCGTCTCCGTTTTCTACCACCACGCCCAGACCTGCATATTTTAGCATGGGTATGTCTATCTCGGTATCGCCAATCGCGATTATCTCATTCCGTTTAACGCCGTAGTGGTTTGCCACATATTCAAGCGCGCTGCCTTTGTTTACCCCCGCGTCCTGAAATTCAAGAAACGTTGGGAACGAACGCACTATGGTAAGCTGCGGGAACACCTTTTCAACATCTTCCCGGGCATCGAGCAGTATGTCTTCTCTCGCATAGTACAGCACTTTAGGCGTTATCAGCTCTCGCTCCAAAAGATCCGGCACGACTATGCCTGTATAGCCGGCGCGCTGCTCGTAAGCGTCGGTAAAGCTGTTTCTCTCACGAAAAACGATGTCCCCGTTTATATATACGTTTGCGTGTATACCTCTGCTGTATGCGAATTCCAGCAGCTGTTTTACGATTTTCGGGTCAAGGTTTTTCGTATATAAAGCGTTGCCCGCTCCGTCAAAAATTTCCGCGCCGCCCGTTGTTATGAGAAGCGAATCAAGCCCCAAGTCGTCATAATATCTTTGAGCGCCCTTTTGCGTCCTGCCCGTGCAAAGCACTACGATAATGCCTTTAGCTACAGCTTTTTCAATAGCAGCCCTTGCTCTATCGTTTATTCTTCTGTCGTGCGTAAGCAGCGTATCGTCCAGGTCTATAGCCACCAGTTTGTATGTCATTAATTTCTCCCTGTGCAAAGATGTCTTAAGTTATTATACAATTATGCATAAGATTTGAAAACACAAAAAAATGAACGGGCGTATAATATGGCTAAAAAGTACAAATAAAACTGCATAAAACTACATGATATGGGCATGCGAAGGCTGTTTTTTTGTTGCAATATACGACAATGCTATGTACAAAATATTACGAAACTGTTATACTGGTTGTACCCTATTTACGCATACGCCCCGTGAACAAGGCTTTTGGGACGGACAGCCTCTTAATATGGGGTCCCCAGCAAGTCGTGAGGCTTGATGGGGTGTATTATATCGGGGCTATAAACAAGTCATTTGAGAGGATGTATAAGTTGAAAAAGGTTACATCTGTTTGTTTGGTTTTATTTTTAGTGCTCGGTATGTTTGCGGGCACGGCTCTGGCGGCTGCGCCAGCTTATACCGGGGAAATTAATCCGGATATTGCCGTAATGCTTATAGACGCGGATTCGGGCAGAGTATTGCACGAGCAAAGGGCCGACGAGCAAGTCAAGCCTGCAAGCACTACGAAGATACTCACAACAATAGTTGCGCTTGAGAACTCATCGCTGACTGAAGAGGTTATTGTTCCGCCCGAAGGCGATTGGACGCCAAAGATCAGCATGGGATATTCTCTTCTTAAAATTAAAAAAGATGAAAAGATAACAATGAAGGATCTGTTATATGGCATGATGCTCGTCTCGGGAGACGATGCGGCCTGTGCCATTGCCGTGCATGTCGGGCAAAAAACCGACCCGCAAAATCCTATGACCGCTTTTATGAACATGATGAACGCAAAAGCACAGGAAATAGGGATGACTTCAAGCGCGTTTAAAAATCCCGGCGGCGTGGAGGAAGAAGGCCACTATGTCACTGCGAGAGATATGTCAAAACTCGCGGTATATGCGATGAAAAGCCCTGATTTCAAGGAAATGGTAAAAACATTCAGCTATGATATGGCGGCGACAAACAAGCATCCGGCGCAGACCATCGAGAACACAAACGTGCTGCTTGATGCTGAAGATACAAGCTATTATCAATACGCGACCGGTATTAAGACAGGGTCAACAAGAGCCGCGGGCGGGTGCCTTGTCGCATCAGCGACCAAGAATGGCATGAATCTAATCTGCCTCATTTTCAACGACCAGACAAAAGACCGTTCCGACCGCTGGAAAATAGCAAAAGGCCTCTTTGAATGGGGGTTCGAGAATTATACCACGATAGACGTCGCGCCGTATCTCGAAGCCGCCGGCCCTGTGCAGGTGGAGGTAGAGAATTACTCGGCCGAGGATTCGGGAAAGGGCATGCTTGAATTTAAAAAGCCGGAGGCGGGAACGACATACGTAACGCTGGAAAAGGCAACGGCCAACGGCCTTACAAACGGCACGGATAAGCTTGTGGCGACTCCCACGTTTAACGCGGAACTTCCGCTTCAGGCGCCCATTAAAAAAGACGACGTGCTCGGCACTGTTACCTACAGCAGCGAGGCTACGGGAGAGGCAGTATGTACTCTGGACCTTATTGCCTCAAGGGATATTGCCGAGGCGGGAACTATAAGCGGCGAGACGGCGGTAACAACGCTGCCGCCTACGCCTGCCAAAAAAGACCCCGGGCAGGGCAGCGGCTCGGTGTGGTACTGGCTTATAATTCCGATAGGGCTTATAGTGTTCCTTATCGTACGGCTGATAACTACGCGAAGGAGCAAGCGGTTTAAAAAGCGCACAAGGCCGCACTACAGCTACAGGATAAAATAGCATATAAAAAACTCCCATCCGGGAGTTTTTTATCGTTTATGCTATGATATGAACGATTTGTACGCGGATACGACGTAATCGCCGAGCACTGCCATCACGGCGGGGCTCCCTTTTGAAGTCCTTACCGAGCGCTCCATCTGTTCTGTGGAAAGGTCGAAAGTCTGGCCGGATTTAAGCACGACCGCTATGCTGCACGGCTCGGAAACCGGGAACGCCGCTGCTATGTAAGTGCCTGTCGCGCCGTTTTTCTGCATCGCCATGGTGATTACGCCTTTGCCGCCCCTGCGCTGCGTTTCGAAATTATATACGCGAGTCAGCTTGGCGTATCCAAGCTCGGTGAATATAGCGATATCGTCCTGCTCGTTTATCGGCGAGGCCATAACGACGCTGTCTCCCTTGCCAAGCGTGATGCCCTTAACGCCCTTTGCCGACCGCCCCATTGCAGAAACGTCGGTGGAGGAAAAGCGTATGGCCATACCCGCCTTTGAAACTACAAGCCAGTCGCTTTCGCCTTGCAGAAGATTAACGGAAACAATGCTGTCTCCCTCCGCAAGCCCACACGCTACTATCTTTTTGTTGCGTACGTCGTATTCTGAAAGCGCCGTTCTCTTGATAAGCCCGTTTTTTGTCGCGAAATACACGTCGCCTTTTGAGTAATCGTCCACAGAAAATATGCCGACAATGCTTTCCTTTGTGTTGATGCCGGCAAGTATGGCACCTAAAGGCTTGCCCTTGTCTCTTGGCTTGCATTCGGGTATATCCTGCGCGGGCAGCGAATACAGGTTGCCAAGATTGGTAAAAATCTGTACGCGCCTGTCGGTAGAGGAAGGCACTATGCACCTTAATGGGTCGCCCTCGGCCACGGCCTGCGCGGATTTCTGGTACGACTTCTGGTTCACACGCTTTAAGAAGTCGTTTTGCGTAAGCATTATTACGCATTCCTCTACGGATTTATACTCTTGCTCGTTTATCTCTATCTTATGGTCGGCTTCCAGTATCGTAGTCCTGCGAGCGTCGCCGTACTTGTCCTTAATCTCCGTAAGCTCGTGTATTATGACTTTAAGCAGCTTCTGCTCGGACGCAAGTATAGCTTCCAGCCTCGCTATCGTCTCGAGAATAAACTCATATTCTTTTTGCAGCGCTTCAATTTCCAGCGCGGTAAGGCGGGCAAGCCGCATATCGAGTATAGCCTGCGCCTGTATCTGCGTGAGTCCGAAGCGCGCCATGAGTTTTGCGCCCGCCTCCTTGGGAGAAGACGAGCCCTTGATTATGCGTATTACCTCGTCTATGTTCTGTACCGCTATTATGAGGCCTTTTAATATGTGCTCGCGCTGCTTTGCGCGCTCCAAGTCGAACTTTGTGCGGCGCGTAACGACGTCCTTCTGGAACGCTATATAGTGGTCTATTATGCTTAACAGCGAGAGCTGCTTCGGCTGGCCGTCCGCTATACAAACCATGTTTATGCCAAAAGTGGTCTGCATATCGGAATACTTGTAAAGGCAGTTAAGTATCTTCTTGGGATCGTAGTCTTTGCGCACCTCTATTACCGCGCGTATGCCCGTGCGGTCCGACTCGTCGCGTATGTCGGAGACGCCCGCGAACATCTCCTTTTTCTGCTCGGTTATCTGCAGTATCTTCTCAAGCATAGCGGCCTTGTTTATCTGGTACGGCATCTCGGTGATTACTATCTTCGTCTTGCCGTTGGCACCCTTTTCTATGCTCGTTTTGGCGCGCAGCGTTATCTTTCCGCGGCCCGTTTCATACGCCGTTCTCAATTCCTCAAGGTTGAGCATGTAGCCGCCGGTGGGGAAGTCCGGCCCTTTTATGTGCTCCATAAGCTCGTCGAGCGTAAGCCGCGGATTCCTGATGCGCGCGATTACTCCGTCGATCACTTCGCCTAAGTTGTGCGGCGGTATGTTAGTGGCGAGGCCGACCGCAATGCCCGAAGCGCCGTTGACGAGAAGGTTGGGAAAGCGCGCGGGCAGCATATCGGGCTCTTTCAATGTGTCGTCGAAGTTGAAAGAAAACCTTACGGTGTCCTTCTGTATATGCGCGAGCATTTCCATAGCTATGGGAGAGAGCCGCGCTTCGGTATAGCGCATGGCCGCGGCGGAATCGCCGTCCATGCTGCCGAAGTTTCCGTGCCCCGAAACTAGCGGCGCCCTCATCACAAAATCCTGCGCCATGCGCACCATCGCGTCGTATACGGCAGTGTCGCCGTGCGGGTGGTATTTGCCTAAAGTATCGCCCACTATCCTTGCGGATTTCCTGTGCGGCTTGTCGGGCGTAAGCCCCAACTCAAGCATTGTATAGAGTATCCTGCGCTGTACGGGCTTTAAACCGTCTTCTACGCGCGGCAATGCCCTGTCCATGATTACGTATTCCGCAAACGGTATCATGGAATCGTGCATCATATCGCTCATCGAGACGGGAGTAATTTCGCTGTTATCAACTTCAAACTTGTTACTGGGCACTTTCCATCACCTTCTCTTTAAAAAAGCTGTCCTCTTTGTTGAAATTCGCATGCTCGGATATATAGAGCTTCCTCGGTTCCGGCTTGTCGCCCATTAAAAGCGTAACCAGACGCTCTGCTTCCGCAAGGTCGTCCAGCTCCACGCGGTAAAGCTTTCTTGTCGCGGGGTTCATCGTAGTCTCCCAGAGCTGCTCGGGGTTCATCTCTCCCAAGCCCTTGTAGCGCTGTACATTGGCGTCCTTGCCCAACGCCTCCTGCGCGGCTTTTAGCTCGGCGTCCGTGTACGCGTATATGGTTTTTGTGCCCTTGTATACCCTGTAAAGCGGAGGCCTGCCTATAAAGATATGCCCCGACGTCAGCAGATCCCGGAAATAGCGGTAAAAGAACGTCAGCAGTATGGCGCGTATGTGGGCGCCGTCCTGGTCCGCGTCCGCGAGTATTATTATCTTGTGGTAGTTAAGCGAACTCTCGTCGAAAACGCCGTCAAATCCGGTGCCGAGCGCCGTTATTATTGAGCGGAACTCTTCGTTCTCTATGACCTGGTCAAGCCTCTTCTTTTCCACGTTGAGCGGCTTGCCCCGCAGCGGCAGTATCGCCTGAAAGCGGCGGTCGCGCCCCTGCTTCGCGCTGCCGCCGGCGCTGTCGCCCTCGACTATGAACAGCTCGTTCTTCGTGGCGTCCCTGCCCGTGCAGCTGGAAAGCTTGCCCACGAGCGGCGCGCCTTCGAGCTTGCTGCGCTGGCGCTCGAGCTTTTTCGCTTTTGTTGCCGCCTCCCGGGCCTTGGCGGCCTTTATTGCCTTGCCTACCAGCTCGGTTGCCATCGCGGTGTTATTCAGGTCCGCAAGGAACAGCGAAAGCTTTTCCTGAACGATGCTCTCCACAACGGTCTTGACTTCGGTGTTGCCGAGCTTTGCCTTGGTCTGGCCCTCAAATTGCGCGTCTTTCATTTTAACGCTTATTACCGCGGATAGGCCCTCGCGGTAGTCGTCGCCCGCGAGGTTGTCGTCCTTTTCCTTCAGCAGCCCCGCCTCGCGCGCGTACTCGTTCATAACCTTCGTGTGCGCGGTCTTAAAGCCCACCACGTGCGTTCCGCCGTCGGCAGTCTGTATATTGTTGACGAACGAGAGTATATTCTCGTTGTACGTGTCGTTATACTGAAGGGAAATCTCTACCCTTATGTCGCCCTTTTCTCCGTCCAGATATATGGGCGTTTTATGCAGCACTTTCTTGTCTTCGTTGAGATATTGCACAAAGTCGATTATGCCGCCCTGATAATCGAACACGGCCTTCTTAGGCTTGCCGTCCTTTTTCTGGCGCTCGTCGGTGAGCGTTATCTTTACGCCCTTTGTGAGGTATGAAAGTACTCTCAAGTGCGAGGCGACGGTGTCGAAGTTCATCGCTATAGTTTCAAACACCCTGTCGTCAGGCAGAAACGTTATCTTCGTGCCGCGGTTTTTCGTTACGCCCGTTTCCGCAAGCGGAGAAACCGGCCTGCCGCTCTCAATTCTGCCGTTCTTTAAAAAGCTCTTGAAATTCTGCTCGTATGATTTGCCGTTCCAATAGACTGTGACTGAAAGCCAGCGGGAAAGCGCGTTGACCACCGATGCCCCTACGCCGTGCAGGCCGCCCGAGTATGCGTACGCGTCGTTGTTGAACTTGCCTCCCGCATGCAGCTGCGTGAACACGACCTCGACGCCCGAGACCTTAAGCTCGGGATGGATGCCTACCGGAATGCCTCTGCCGTTGTCTTCTACCGTAACGGAATTGTCTTCGTGCAGCGTAACGTTTATCTTGTCCGCGAATCCGTTGGCAGCCTCGTCTACCGCATTGTCGACCAACTCCCATAACAAATGATGAAGCCCTTTGGGGCCGGTGGAGCCAATGTACATGCCGGGGCGCTTGCGCACGGCGTCAAGCCCTTCGAGAACCTGAATGTCGCTTGCGCTGTATTCCTTGGCCATATGTCCTCCCTTTTCAGCATAACAAAATATGGTGTGTAAAGAAAATCACACACACATTATATATTTCCACATTATTTTTATCAATACTTAAGTGGAACCATTGCCTTTGAATTGTATCAGTTTAATGCCTGCTTCCTCAAATATCTTGTGTGAAAAATCGTCAGGATAGGGTTTGGCATAGACGACCCGTTTTATGCCCGCGTTCACTATCATCTTTGAGCATATCACGCACGGCTGATGCGTACAATACAGCGTTGCGCCTTCAATACTCACTCCCATTTTCGCGGCCTGTATAATGGCGTTCTGTTCGGCGTGGATTGCAAAGCAGAGCTCGTGTTGTTTGCCGGAAGGGATATTCAGCTTCTGCCGTAGGCACTCGCCGCGTTCCTTGCAGCTCTTTACGCCTGCCGGAGCGCCGTTGTAGCCGGTCGTCAATATACGTTTGTTCTTTACTATGATCGCGCCGATATTCCTGTTATCCTTATAGCAGCTGGACCATTTGGATATGGTTTCGGTGAGATCCATAAAACGCTTGTCCCATTTATCCATATGCATACCCCTACCCTCGAATTGTGTATCGTATTTAATTCAACGCTAAATAAAAAAAGTCCTGCCATACTCAGGGAATTATTATTTTTACTGTGAAAAGCATATTGAAAACAGCAGAAAGTTTTTTCTGCACACTGTCAGCACGTTTGAATATAGTATAGAGAAAACTTTCTCGATGTTAAAAATCTTATGAGAAAGTAACATATAAGATTTGGAGATTATCATGGAACACTATATATCTTTGGATGCTTTGCCTATAGGGCAAAAAGGAAGGGTGAAAATGCTTACGTCGGACGGAAGCGCACGCAGGAGGATGCTTGACTTGGGGCTGATACTTGATACCGTGGTGGAAGCGCTGCTTAAAAGCCCCGCGGGCGATCCGGTCGCATACAATATCCGTGGCGCGGTGATAGCTTTGCGCTCGGAAGAAGCGCGCAAAATAATGGTCGAAGCTAAGTGATAGCGGGCGGAGGGTTGATATGGGGCTTACAAGCAAGTCTACGGGCTTGGGCGTGCTTAACGAACTGAGTATTGAAAAAACCGAACCCGCGGATAAACTGATAGCTCTTGCGGGCAATCCGAACGTAGGAAAGAGCACGGTTTTCAACAGCTTAACAGGGCTTAAACAGCACACGGGGAATTGGCCGGGTAAGACGGTAACGAATGCACAGGGGAGATACAGGCATAAGGACAGGCGCTTCATTATGGTAGACCTTCCCGGTACATATTCGCTTATGGCCAACTCTGCAGAAGAAGAGATCGCAAGGGATTTCATATGCTTCGGCGGTACCGACACTACCGTGGTGGTAACGGACGCGACGTGCCTGGAGCGCAACCTTAACCTTGTGCTCCAGACGCTTGAGATTACAAACAGAGTCGTAGTGTGCGTAAACCTTATGGATGAAGCGAGAAGGAAGAAGATACGGATAGATATAAAAAAGCTGTCGGATATGCTGGGAGTTCCGGTAATAGGAACAAACGCCCGGGGAGGTATGGGACTTAGCGAGCTGATGGACGCCGTATATGAGGCCTCAAACGGTTCGTGCGCCGCCCGCCCCCTTAAGATAGATTACGGCGAAGCTGTCGAACGGGCAGTAGCAGTCATAGAACCGGCGGTTAAAAGCGTATTAGCGGATAAGTTAAGCAGCCGTTGGGTTTCTTTGAGGATGCTGGAGGCCGACACAAAGCTGATTGATACAATCAACAGGTATTTGGGAGTAAATATATCTGAAGACCCCGCAGTTTCAAAGAGGCTTTCGGAAGCGAGAGGCATTCTTGCCGCGGAGGGCGTGGGGGAAGACCGCATGCGCGATATCATAGTTTCGCGCATAGTGCGCACTGCGGAAGATATATGCCGTAAATCGGTAACGTTTGAAAACGACAGGTACGACAGGAACGACAGAAGGATAGACAGGATACTCACTTCCCGCGTTTTTGGACTGCCGATAATGCTTGCGCTGCTTGGCGTCATTTTCTGGCTGACGATTACCGGCGCAAACTATCCTTCCGCGCTGATATCCGAGGGGCTGTTTTGGGTGGAAGCCCGGCTGACAGACTTGTTTTCGTTGATAGGCGCACCGCCGTGGATTCATGGCGTATTGGTACTTGGCATATACCGCACGCTTGCATGGGTCGTCTCCGTAATGCTGCCTCCAATGGCTATATTCTTCCCGCTGTTCACGCTGCTTGAAGACTTGGGATACCTGCCAAGAGTGGCGTTCAATCTCGACAAGTTCTTTAAGAAGGCATGCGCGTGCGGAAAACAGGCGCTTACTATGTGTATGGGTTTTGGCTGCAACGCCGCGGGTGTTGTAGGGTGCCGTATCATCGAATCGCCGAGGGAAAGGCTTATAGCAACGATAACCAACAATTTTGTGCCATGCAACGGGCGGTTCCCGACTCTTATAGCGGTCATAACGATGTTCTTCGCCGGATTGGTTGCGGGCCCGTTACAGTCGGCGGTGTCAGCGCTCGTGCTGGTCGGGGTGGTTCTTTTTGGCATCATGATGACTCTTGCTGTCTCAAAACTGCTTTCAAAAACAATATTGAAAGGGCTGCCTTCGTCGTTTACTCTGGAGCTGCCGCCGTACAGAAAGCCGCAGATAGTAAGAGTAATCGTAAGATCGATATTTGACAGGACGCTGTTTGTTCTTGGCCGCGCGGTAATGGTTGCCGCTCCCGCGGGGCTTATCATATGGATTTTAGGCAACGTACAATACGAAGGTATAAGCCTGCTTACGCACTGCGCAAACTTCTTTGACCCTTTTGCGCGCCTGTTGGGGTTGGACGGCTTTATACTGATGGCATTCATACTCGGGTTTCCGGCCAATGAGATAGTCGTCCCGATAATAATAATGAGCTATATGTCGGCAGGCAGCATTATGGAGCTGGAGTCTTTAGAACAGCTACGTCAGCTTTTGGTTTCTCACGGCTGGACGTGGCTAACCGCGGTATGCATGATGCTTTTCTCACTGATGCATTGGCCGTGCGGCACAACGTGCTGGACGATTAAAAAGGAGACGCAAAGCTGGAAATGGACGGCTGTTTCGTTTGCCGTACCGACACTATCGGGCATTGCGGTCTGCTTTGTCGTGGCAAATACGGCGCGCTTACTGGGGCTGGTTTAGACTGTATACCGGGCGGGAAAAGCCTCCTGCCTGGTATGCACACGGAGTACTTGAACACATGAAAGTTATTAACGGGTAATCATATAAATCAAAGATTTTGCTAGCATTCTTATAGATATCGTGAGATATTTTTAAATTATAGTGTATTTTTCAAGATAATCGTATTAATATGGGAAATTTTCTGTTTGCCATCATATCCCTAATATATTATATTTATAGCTGTTAGCACTCGATTGGAGTGAGTGCTAATAAAAATACGGGATCCCCAAAAAGCCGAGAGGCTTGTTGGGGTGTAAATTCCAAAATCAGCAATCTATTAATAATTAATTTTAAGGAGGTTTCTGAATTATGACGATAAAGCCGTTAGGCGACAGAGTCGTGATTAAGAGTCTTGAAAGCGAAGAAACTACTAAGAGCGGCATCGTGCTTACGGGAAGCGCAAAAGAGAAGCCGCAAACAGCGGAAGTCATTGCTGTGGGACCGGGCGGGCTCGTAGACGGTAAAGAAGTCAAGATGACCGTTAAGAAGGGCGACAAGGTCATATACTCGAAATATTCGGGCACCGAAGTCAAGGTTGACGGAACTGAGTACATAATCGTACGTCAGAGCGATCTGCTGGCAACAGTAGAATAAGTAAGGAGGAGTTATTATGGCAAAACAGATAAAGTTTGGCGAAGACGCAAGACGGCAGCTCGAAGCGGGAGTAAACAAGCTTGCCGATACGGTAAAAGTTACGCTCGGCCCTAAGGGCAGGAACGTTGTGCTGGATAAAAAGTTCGGTTCGCCGGTGATCACTAACGACGGCGTAACCATTGCCAAAGAGATTGAGCTCGAAGACCCGTTTGAAAACATGGGAGCCCAGCTTGTCAAGGAAGTCGCCACAAAGACGAACGACGTCGCCGGTGACGGAACGACGACGGCTACGCTGCTCGCTCAGGCTATTATCCGCGAAGGATTGAAGAACGTAGCGGCGGGCGCAAACCCGATGGTACTTAAGAGGGGAATATTAAAGGCGACCGAAATCACGGTGGAAGGCTTAAAGAAGCTTTCACACCCGATTGAAGACTCAAAGGCAATTGCTCAGGTAGCCGCCATTTCCGCTACGGATGATGAGATAGGCAAGCTCATCGCCGAGGCCATGGAAAAAGTCGGAAACGACGGCGTCATCACCGTTGAAGAGAGCAAGACGATGAAGACTGAGCTCAAGGTCGTTGAAGGCATGCAGTTTGACAGAGGATACGCATCCGCGTACATGGTAACTGACACCGAGAAGATGGAAGCGGTGCTCGACGATCCTCTGATACTCATCACCGACAAGAAGATATCCAACATACAGGAACTGCTGCCGATACTTGAGCAGATAGTACAGCAGGGCAAGAAGCTGCTCATAATCGCAGAGGACGTTGAAGGCGAAGCACTCGCGACGCTCATAGTCAACAAGCTCCGCGGAACGTTCAACTGCGTTGCGGTTAAAGCTCCGGGATTCGGCGACAGAAGAAAGGCTATGCTGCAGGACATAGCGATACTTACGGGCGGCCAGGTAATATCCGAGGAAGTCGGCATAGAGCTGAAAGAAGCAAAGATAGAGATGCTCGGACGCGCGCGTCAGGTTAAGGTCGACAAAGAGAACACGACTATCGTGGAAGGCGGCGGAGACCCGTCCGAGATAAAAGCGCGTATTAACTCTATAAAGGCTCAGATCGAAGAGACGACTTCCGATTACGACCGCGAGAAGCTTCAGGAGAGGCTTGCCAAGCTCGCGGGCGGCGTTGCGGTGATACAGGTAGGCGCGGCTACCGAGACAGAGATGAAGGAAAGCAAGATGCGCATAGAGGACGCGCTTGCTGCAACCAGAGCCGCTGTTGAAGAAGGCATCGTGCCGGGCGGCGGAATCGCGCTGCTGACGGCTTCGAAAGAGCTTAACGACGTAATAGCGCACGAAACCGGAGACGTTAAGACGGGTATGCAGATAGTGCTGCGTGCGCTCGAAGAACCGGTACGCCAGATTGCACTTAACGCGGGCCTTGAGGGCAGCGTAATAGTCGACAAGATCAAATCGGCGAATAATGTAAACTTCGGTTACGACGCTGCCAAGAACGAGTACGGCGACCTTGTTAAGAAAGGCATTATCGATCCTACCAAGGTTACGAGATCGGCGCTGCAGAACGCTGCGTCCATCGCTGCGATGCTGCTTACGACCGAGAGCATCGTTACGGACATCAAGGAAGAAACTCCTCCGCCCATGCCGGGCGGCGGCGGTGGAATGCCTGGGATGTATTAATATAAATTTTTCGCCTCAAAAAACCGTGGAACATTTTTGGGGCCAGAAAAGCGCAGGCCAGCCGGCCTGCGCTTTTACGTTTATACGGGGTCCCCAAAAAGACGTCAAGCTTTTTGGGGTGTTTACTTAAGCGTAAAACCTGAAAACTACGGAAATAACGGCGTTTGTTGCATCTACCCAATGCGCCGATATATAATTAGACAAATATCATCATGGTCCCATGCAGAAGACATACATTAAAGGAGCGCATTATGACCATACTATATGCCGTGCTGGCGGTACTGCTGCTGCTCACGGCTGTAATGGCGGTAAACACCGCCTCGCGAAGGCCGAAAAAAGAACAGGCTGTAAGGCCCGACCCGCTGCCGCTCGATAAGGAACGTATAGCGCACAACCTTTCAGGTATGATAAGTATAAAGACAATCACGTCGGAATCAATGGAGGGTATAGACAGAGAGGCCTTCATTGAGTTTCACAGCTATTTAAAACAGACATATCCTCTTGTACATAATACGCTTGAGCGGGAAGTTGTAAACGAATACGCGCTGCTCTACAGGTGGAAAGGCGAGAGCCAGTATAAAAAGCCGTTCCTTATTATGGCGCACATGGACGTAGTACCTGTCGATGAAAGGACGGCGGACAAGTGGGAGCACGGCGCATTTTCGGGAGACATAGCGGACGGGTATGTGTGGGGCCGCGGCGCTATTGACATGAAAGGCCAGCTTACCGCGATAATGGAAAGTGTCGAAAACCTTATCGGCAAGGGCTTCAAGCCAAAGAGGGACATTTATATAGCGCTCGGGTTTGACGAGGAGCGCATGGGAACGCTGGGCGCCAGGAACACCGCAAAGCTGCTGGAGGAAAGAGGCATAAGGCTAGACTTTGTTTTGGATGAAGGCGGCGTATTTATGGACGGCTCCGAGATAGGCATAAACGGCAGGATAGCAACGATAGGCATATGCGAGAAGGGCTACGTTGATATAAAGCTCACGGCCGAATCTGCCGGAGGGCACTCCTCGCGCCCTCCGAAGCGAACCGCGGTAGGCGCGCTTTCTAAGGCTATAGTAGCGCTCGAAAAGCGCCAGATGAAGCCTTCCCTTAATGAAGCGCTGAAGCTGATGCTTGAAAAGGCGGGGGGTTACATGAGGTTTCCGCGGAACGTCATCGCAGCCAACCTGTTTCTCACAAAGCCGCTGCTTATAAATAGGCTTTTGTCAAGCCCTGTCGGAGCGGCGGCGGTGCGCACCACTACCGCGCCTACGATGCTAAAGGGGTCTTCCGCTCCCAACGTGCTGGCAGAAAGGGCGGAGGCCGTAGTTAACTTCCGCCTGGCGCCGGGCGACGATATGGATAAGCTTTTAAGGCATATAAGAAAGACTGTGGGAAGCGAAATAAATGTAGAGGTACTCGTGCCTCCGCATCCGTCAAAGGTTTCGAGCATTGAGAGCGAAGCGTGCGGTATGATAGAGCAGACGGCAAAGGAACTTTTCGAAGGGTTCATTATAACGCCTTACCTGATGGTCGCCACGACGGATTCGCGGTGGTTCGCCAATATCTCCGACGGCGTATACCTGTTTGAACCGTTCCGTTCGATGTGCGACGATTACGATAAAATACACGCAACTAATGAGAGGCTTTGTATAGATTCTCTATGCGAAGGGGTAGAGTTCTTTATTCGTCTTGTAAAAAGAGCGGCGGGATGATAGTATAAATAATATATACTTACATGCTTTACGGAATTATCGATAATTTCTAGTAGGAGGATCCCATGAACGACTATGTTATAGTGACAGATTCAGATACAGAGATACCCTATACTTTTGCCGACGAGCACAACATACCTGTTTTCCTGATGCCCTATACGGTTAACGGCAAAGAGAAGCTGTTCGACCTTGGCAGGAATACGGACTTTATCGGGTTCTATGAAGGGCTCAAAAGGGGTGACGACGCTATCACGTCCACGCGCCCGCCCGCTGATATCGAAGATTTCTTCCGGGATATAATTAAAGACGGCAAAGAGCTGCTGTACCTCGCTTTTTCTTCCGCGCTTTCGGGGCACTACGAGCTTGCGCTGATGGCAAAGAACAACGTTGAGGAGGACTATCCGAACGCAAGGATAGAGGTAGTGGATACCCGCAGGATATCCATGCCAGCGGGAATACTCGTTATGCGGGCTCAGGAGCTCAAAGAGCAGGGGAAAACGCTTGACGAGGTAAAAGACTGGGTTGTCGGCAACAGGAACAAGGCTCATGGGTGGTTTTCGGTGGACGATTTAAACTATCTCAAAAAGGGCGGAAGGCTTTCGAGTACGGCGGCCGCGCTGGGCACAATACTCGACGTTAAACCTATACTGACAATCAACAGCGAAGGAAAGCTGACAGTCGTAGATAAAATAAAGGGCACAAAGAAAGTGCTGAAGTATTTTCTTAACGTTATACAGGAAAACGTCGAAAACCCGGAAGAGCAGACGGGATACGTGCTCCATGCAAACGATATGGAGAACGCCGTAAAACTGAAAGAGATGGTTGCGGAGAACGTGCCTTTCAAGGAAGTCGTAATACAGGACGTCGGCCCGGTTATAGGATGCCACTCGGGGCCGGGAACGCTCGCCGTAGTATTCATGGGCAAAGAACAGAAGATGTAAACATTATTTCATACAGCCGGGCAACCGGCTTTTTTATTGCATAAATTATCCGGTAGCGACGGAGAGTTCCGAAGAGCTTAAGCTATTAGCGGAGAGTATTAATAAAACCTTCCCCCGCAGGGGAGCCGAAGGCTCTGTAAGCAAAGGAGAATGCCGAACGATAGTGACGGCAAGCGACTATTGCGAACAGAGGAGGCGAAGACGAGCGCACCCAGTGGGTGATGAAGCGAGCCGGAGGCTCTGTAAGCAAAGGAGAATGCCGAACGATAGTGACGGCAGGCGACTATTGCGAACAGAGGAAGGTGGCGCGGAGCGCCGGATGAGGGGGTATCCGCTGATATAAAAATCACCTCATCAGTCAAATGCTTTGCATTTGACAGCTCCCCCTCGAGGGGAAGCCTTAGAACGCATAAGTTGGAACAAGATTGTTAGCCCAAGATATGAGCCTTGCAATTCAGTGCAAAAATAGCTTCCCCTTATAGGGGAAGTGGCGCGAAGCGACGATAGGGTAAAGCACAAAATCAGCAATAGCAGAGGTAATTGCATACCCTTCAGTCGAGGCGCCGACAGCTTCTCCTCTTGAACCCCCGGCGAACAGAATTCGTTGGGTAGGTAAAGGTTCAAGAATGTTTTTTACTGCGCCGTTTTTCTTTGCAGGTGTTATAATATACTCAGGGTGAAAATTTATGAGCGAAAACAGATTGCAGGAATTGATAAGTGAAAGCGGCAATATAGTGTTTTTCGGAGGCGCGGGAGTGTCTACCGAGAGCGGAATACCCGACTTTCGCAGCGCGGACGGGCTTTACAAACAAAAGTACAAATATCCGCCCGAAATGATATTGAGCCACAGTTTTTTTGTAACGCACACCGAAGATTTCTATGAATACTACCGCGATAAGATACTTTATCTCGACGCAAAGCCGGGCAGGGCGCATACAAAGCTCGCCGAGCTCGAGAGGGCGGGGAAGCTGAAAGCCGTAATAACGCAGAACATAGACGGGCTGCATCAGAAAGCGGGCAGTAAAAACGTGTTCGAACTGCACGGCTCGGTTTACCGCAACTATTGCCAGGAGTGCGGCCGGCATTACGACGTTGAATACGTAAAGAGCGGCTCCGGCGTTCCGAAATGCGATTGCGGCGGAGTTATAAGGCCGGACGTCGTGCTTTATGAAGAAGGCCTCGACCAGTCGGTGCTTGAGGCGGCTGTAGAATATATATATAACGCCGATATGCTGATAGTCGGGGGGACGTCGCTGGCAGTGTATCCTGCGGCAGGGCTTATAGAGTATTACGGCGGGGACAAGCTTGTGCTTATCAACAAAACGCCTACGCCGTATGACAAAAGAGCCAACCTTGTGATTAGCGGCAGCATAGGCGACGCGCTGGGAGCGGTAACGCTTTAGGTATAATACCTAAAACCATGAAGCCCTTATGTACGGTAATGCGGATTATCAAACGGCCTTTGCTTCGTCGATGCGGATTATCGAGTTGACGGCTATATCGAATACAGCCCTTACAGCGTCATGTTCTATGCTTTCGATGTTATCGTTAAGCGTGTGATAAACGTGCCCCTGATCGAACATGGAAGCGGACATGGTGATTATGGACGTCGCCGCTATGCCTGCCCTGGCAAACGGCGCGGCGTCCGTGCCCGAACCGAGCGGAAGTGTCACTTTCTTTGGCGTATATCCTAAAGCGGCGGCCGCGTCAAGGCATATGTCCGCAAGAGGCTTTGAAAGTTTAGTGAATCCTTGCCTGTCGCGCAGCATGAGTGCAAGCTCGCTTTGCTTGTATATGCTGTCGATATTGATCAAATAAGTCGGTACTTTCTTAAGCTCGTCTTTGTGCAGCTTCACGTAATTGGCCGCGCCCCGCTGGCCAGCCTCCTCTCCGTCGGTGCTTAGTATTATGAGCCTTGTATTCTTTAAAGAATACTCTTTGTTTTCTGCAAAGAACTTGCCTAAGTGTATCGCTATCGACGAGCCGTTGAGATTGTCGCCCGCCCCGGGGGAAACCTTTGTTGATATAAAATTGATCGCTGGCACAGTGAATAGCAATCCCGCAAGCGCTGTAATAAGGTACGCTCCGCTAAGCCCATCGGCTGAACCCGTAAATATCATCTCCAATGAGCCGATGATGCCGGCCGCCATTAAAAATATGAAGAAAGCAAACGCGAGAATGAGCCGTATTCCCGCGAGCTTTTCAAATCTTGAAAAGAAACTGAACACATGGGCGCTGTCCTGATGGCCGGAAATTATAACCTGCTTTTTTACCGCTTCCGAAGGCTCAATTTCCCCGACGACATTACAGCCCGGTTTTTTTCTGAAGAACACATCGAACAGCTTCCCGTAAAGGAAAAAATGTACAAATCCGTACGCAAAGGCAATGACGCATAGTACGGCAGCTATAAAGCAGAATACGCCCCCGAGGATTAGCAATGGCAAAGACAGTATATATGCGGCGCCCATAACTCTTGCTATATTGAACTGCGATCCGGGATGCATGATAAAGCGCTCTTTGCGTACATGACAGAATTGCTCCATGTATTCCAATAAATCATCCGCCGCGCTTATAGCGCTCTGCGAACCGGGAACACGCGTTCCACGCTTTTCGAGTATACGTTCGGTAAGCGCAAATATCGACGATATTATCGAATCGTCAGTTCTTAAAGGCTCCATTAATGCTCCTCCAACATCTAATAATTGTTAATATTATAATATATTTAACAATTATTAATAGTATAATCCATAAAATTTTCCATGTATGTAGCGCATACCGGAGAAATATTTAACCCGCGCTCGTTTTATGCTATAATATTAATAATACGGAGAGGTAAAAACACAGTGCGGTAGGTAGTCCGCACACGCTAAACCGCCTTATAACGCAAAGCTTTACAAGGCGGCTTTGCGCCAGTAACCTTCCGCTTTATGCGGCTGTCCAATCTCTCCTGTTTCGCGTACGTGAAATGGGGGAGTTTTATGTATAAATCGGAAGTAACTTTAAGCGTATTCTACAACGGGCAGTTTTATGCGGCGCTTTTCGAAAAAAGCGACGAGACGGGCTATTCGGTATGCCAAAGATTCTTTGCAACCCGCCCTTTGGATAATGAAATACTTCGGTTTGTGCTTGACGGCTATTACTCGCTTTGCTTCAGCCCACCCACTGCTGGGTATAAGAGCGATGCAATAAAGCCTGCAAAGAATCCGAAAAAGCGGCAGCGCGAAGCCGCAAACGCTAACAAAAACGTAGGCGCCTCTACAAAAGCCCAAATGGCGCTTAAGCTGCAGCATGAAGAGCATAAGAACGATTTGAGAGCGAAACACAGCGGCGATAAAAAGCGCGCGGCGGATGAAAAATACGAATTACGCGCGGTTAAGCGCAAACAAAAGCACAGGGGCAGATAGTGCAAACTAACAGACAGACGGTATTATAGATGCCGAATTGTATCGGGAGGTTTCCATGAAAAAGCTGGCGGCGGCAGCCGTGATTATTATTACCGCGCTTACAGTATGCGCCTGCGGCGAGTCGCCCGTTGATGCGCAGGCCACGGTGAGCGCGCCTGTCTCGGCTACCGTTGCCGAGGATAGCGCGGCGGCGAAGGCGGACGTTGGTTTTTGCCTTGCGGACAGAGGAGCGTTCAGCGATAAGCTTATAGAGGATATTGAAAGCGAGTGCGCTTCTCTTAAAATAAAAGCGAGCGTTACCGAGGCCGCAAGCGCCGGGCAGCAGCGCGAGGACTTAAGCGAGATGCTTAACGCGGAGCCTTCCGTTATAGTCGTCGATCCGGTGGACGTCGATTCTCTGGAAACGGAACTCGCAGAATGCGATGTGCATAACGTGCAGGTAATAAACGTAGTCGATCCTGTGAACGGAAAAGCAAGCATGCTGATATCCCCGAACTATACCGCGATAGGAGAGAAGGCGGGACAGTGTGCGCTTGACGCGCTGGCTTCCGGCGGGGGATGCATGCTGCTTGGCACGGAATACGACAGTTTCACAATGCAGCTAATGACTGACGGGTTCAATTCAAAAGTAGAAGGAAACGGCGGCATATCGGTTGTGTCCGAGCAGTTTTGCGGCACAGACGAGGAAAAGGCGTACGAAACCGTAAAAGCTGAGCTTTCAAAGGATATAGCTTTTATATTCGCTCAAAGCCCGGAACTGGGCAGGGGCGCGATTCGCGCGGTAAAGGAATCGGGCAAAGACGTTAAAATAGCGGTGTTCGGCGGAGATATGGATATAATAGGCGCCGTGTCGTCAGGCGAAGCTTTTGCCGCCATATTCTGCGCGCCGGGCGCGCTCGCGCGCGAGGCGGTATCGCAGGCGAGCCAGTTTTTAGCCTCTGAATCGTACGTTCCTCCCCAGTATTCTGAGATTCCGGTCACCGTCGTTAAGCAGGCCGACGCGCCTTCATATTACGCTGAAGGCGAAATATACGCGGAAGCGAAATAGATTATATAGTGTGACGCACTTTCTGCCGGCTAAGGCTGGTTTAAACCGATGACAAACGTGAGTTTGTCATCGGGTCTTGCCCCGCCTGCACCTTCGGTACGGGCGGCTGGGCGCTTATACGAGGATTTTATGAATTAACGTTCGCCCTTCACTGGCAGAGTCCAGATGAAGGGCATTTTAATATTCGGGTTTTAGGTTCAATTTTTTATTTGTTTTCCAGATAGGGACTTTGGCTGTATGTTGTATCGCCTTTAAGGCCGGTTTTTATTTTCTTCCCTCTTGCGGCCATTCATTCCGAACGGACGAACGCAATAAACATATAATGAATATGAAAACGGGCGCGTAAAAAGAGCATGCTTATAAAGCAAGCCGCAGTACTTAAGTTAACGTCCGGTGAATATATCTATGTACAGGTGGTGATAGTATGCTGAAAAGAAAGAGCAGCTTAAGAAAACTTATTGTTACGAATCTGGCGCTGGCAGCGATTATTGTTTTCGTTTATCTGTCGGCGTTTTCCGCATATCCTGCATTGTTTATGCGCGGGCCTGTGATGAAGGGGAACACAAATGGGGACAACGTGGCGCTGCAGATAGCAGCCGACGATAACAGCGACGTAGCCTTATACATGGACGCGCTCGACAGATTCGGCGTAAATGCCACGTTTTTTTTCCCAGAACAGCAGTATTCGCAAAACAACGATATTATAAGGCAGGTGCTGGGCAGGGGAAACGGCATAGGCTTTTATCCGTGCAAGGAAAGCGGGCAAAGGCTTATGCTGTATATAGGCGGCGGGTACAATATACCCGTTATGAGTTATTTAAGCGGCAGCCAGGTGCTGCAGGTTTGCCCGTCCATAGACGTTGAAAAGCTGCAAAAGAATGACGACTGGCAGCAGGTTTTCAGCGAGAGCCTGCTGGGAGACATGTTTATATACACAAGCGCCGATAACAATTTGGCGGATTTCGAAAAAGTAGTACAAATTGTGCTGAATAAAGGTTATACTATCCTAAAGATGGATGAAATGCTGTAGAGGAGACATGCAACGGATGATAAAGACGCTGGACAACGGCATAAGGATAATCGCAGAGAAGATGGCCTACAATTCGGTGGCGGTAGGCATATGGGTAAAGACGGGGTCAACATGCGAGACGCCCGAAGAAAACGGCATATCGCATGTGATAGAGCACATGCTGTTTAAAGGGACCGAGAAGCGTTCCGCTAAGCAAATAGCGGTCGATATGGACAAGATAGGCGGCCAGCTTAACGCGTTTACGTCAAAGGAATGCACGTGCTATCACGCGCGGGTAACGCCCGATAAGCTTGAGGTGGCAGTGGATGTGCTCACCGATTTGTTCCAGAACTCAACGCTGGACTCGGGCGAGCTCGAAAAAGAAAAAGGCGTCGTGTTGGAAGAGATAGCGATGGTCAACGACAACGTCGAAGAGCTTGCTCACGAAAAGATATCGGAGCTGTTCTTTACGGGCAGCACGCTGTCCCAGCCCATACTGGGGCCGGCGGAGAACATACAGCGCTTTACACGCGACGACCTCGCGAATTATATACAAAGGCACTATTATCCGGCAAATATAGTCATATCGGTGGCGGGCAGCTTTGACGAGCAGCAGATGATGGATATATTGCAGCAGTACATAGGAGGATACCGCCGCGGCGCAAAGCAGGAAAAGAGCCAGTGCGACGAGCCGTTCGTGCCAACTGTGCGCTCTCTGTTTGTGGAAAAAGACGCAGAGCAGACACACCTTTGCCTGGGGTTCCCCGGCTGCACTTTTGCGGACGACGAGCGGTTTTCGCTCGCAGTGCTTAATAACACGCTGGGCGGCGGCATGAGCTCGCGGCTGTTTCAGTCCATACGCGAGGAGAAAGGGCTTGCCTACTCCGTATACTCGTATCCTTCCACATACAGCTTTGCGGGTATGTTTTCGCTGTATGCGGGCACGACGGCCGCAAACGCGGATAATGTTGTGATGCTGATGAAACAGGAGTTGGACAAGCTTAAGTCGGAGCGCATAAGCGCAGAAGATTTCAAAATGGGCAAGGATCAGCTTAAAGGCAACTATGTGCTTTCAATGGAAGGCACAAACGCGAAGATGAGCGCGCTCGGCAAATCGCTGCTGCTGCTTGACGAGGAATACGACGAAGAAGAGACGCTGGGCAAGATAGAGGCAGTTACAATAGACAGCGTAAACGCGCTTATAGACAAGATACTCGACTATTCAAAGATGTCTGCAGTGTTCGCGGGCAAGATAGAAAAGAGAAGCGAGATAGAAAAAGTGCTGGAGGGGTTTAATGGACAAGCTTGAGGATATTTTCAGGCATCAGTATATGTTTGACACCGAACTGGCCGAAAGGCGGGGGCTTGGCGGCATATCGATGGAGCAGTGGATACAGAAGGAGACGCTTGCGATGCTCTCCGAGCTTGCGGAGCTCATTGACGAAGTAAACTTCAAATGGTGGAAGAACGAAAAGCCGGTGGACACGGACAAGGTTAAGGAAGAGCTCGTGGACATACTGCACTTCTTTGTCAGCATGTGCCTTAAGGCAGGCATGGACGCTGACGAGCTGCACGAGAGGTACCTTGCAAAGAACAGGGAGAACTTTGCAAGGCAGCACGGCAAATCGCTAAAAGAAGGATACGCGGTAAATGAAGGGGCTTAAAACAAAGCAGCAAACAAGGAGGCTTGAAACGAGCCTCTTTTTTATGGTCATTAATTAAGCCAGAGTGTTATTGGGATAGTAATCGCAGCGGGCAGGCCGTTTAATGCCAATGCTATGCAAATAAAGCTTTCCGGCATCACTTTTATAAATAGCTGCCGCGGCCTCGGCGCCTGGCGGCTTTTTTGATTCACCACTGATATAACATACGCATACTATATCGTGAAACAATGTTTATAACGGGTTCCGGTAAGTTTAAGGCTTACCGGTGTAGATAACGG
>JAEZIZ010000143.1 GCA_023415915.1 Bacillota bacterium
ACGTGCGCGCCCTTCGAGCCGAGGCTTAAACGGTCTATGACGTCGATAACGAGGTTGAAGCGGTCGGTCTGGTTCTTTATCGTCAGCTCTAATGGCGTGTTTATGTTGCCTATCTCCTTATACCCGCGCACGTGTATCCTCTCCTGATTGGTGCGCTTATACGTCAGCTTATGTATCAGCCAGGGGTATCCGTGGAAATTGAATATTACGTGCTTGTCGGACGTAAACAGCGAGTCGAACTCCTTGTCAGTAAGGCCATGAGGATGCGCCGTTGAGGGCAGCAGCTTCATCAAGTCCACTACGTTCACAAAGCGCACCTTGAGTTTCGGGAACTCGTCCCGCAATATGGCGACGGCGGCGAGCGCCTCGCGGGTAGGCACGTCTCCGCAGCTGGCTATTACGATATCCGTATCGCCGCAATCCTCGTCTGAGCAGTCGTTGCTCGCCCAATCCCATATGCCAATGCCCTTCGTACAGTGCTTTATAGCCTCGTCCATATTAAGGTACTGCAGGTGCTTTTGCTTATCCGCGACTATTACGTTGACGTAACCTTCGCTCTTAAGGCAATGGTCGGCGGTAGACAGCAGGCAGTTTGCGTCGGGCGGAAGATATATGCGCACTACCTCGGGGCTCTTGTTAGTGACTACGTCAAGAAAGCCCGGCTCCTGATGAGAGAAGCCGTTGTGGTCCTGCCGCCATACTGTGGACGACAGCAGTATGTTCTCAGAGGATATAGGAGCGCGCCATGAGACCTCTTCCTTGCTTATTTGCTGCCACTTGGCGAACTGGTTGAACATGGAATCTATGATGTGCGAGAATGCTTCGTATGTATGAAAAAACCCGTGGCGGCCTGTGAGTATATAGCCCTCGAGCCACCCTAATAGCGTATGCTCGCTCAGCATTTCCATCACGTTGCCGTCATGGGCAATTTCGCTGCCGTCTGAATCCGCGTCTATTATGTCGCCCATCCATACCTTCTTGCTCGCCTTGTAGACGGCGTCCAAACGGTTCGATGCTGTCTCGTCGGGGCCGAACACCCGGAAATTATCCCTGTTATATTCTATAGTGTCTTTGAGGAACTCGCCCAGCATGCGCGTGTTCTCGGCTTCCGTCTTTCCCGGCTTTACGTCCTTTATGCAATAGTCGCGAAAATCGGGCAGCCGGAGCTGTTTTCTTGTAAGTCCGTACGTCTGCGGGTTGGCGCTCATGCGCAGCGCGCCTTTGGGGGCAAGCGCTTTCAGTTCGGGTATAAGCCTGCCGGATTCGTCAAACATTTTTTCAGGATGGTAGCTTTTGAGCCATTCTTCGAGCAGCTTTAAATTAGCCGGGTTATCGCGCACACCGGATATAGGCACTTGGTGTGAGCGCCAGAAATCCTCAACTTTATGTCCGTCAACCTCCTTGGGGCCTGTCCAGCCCTTGGGCGACTTAAGTATTATCATAGGCCACATGGGTCGCGATATGTCTCCGCTGCGCGCCTTTGCCTGTATGGCCTTTATCTCCAGAATAGCTTTCTCGAGCGTTTCGGCCATGCGCATGTGCAGCGAATCCGTATCGGGGCCTTCGACGATATACGGCGTATAGCCGTACCCTTTAAACAGATTTTCGAGCTCTTCCCTGCTTATCCTTGCGAGTATCGTGGGGTTTGCTATTTTGTAGCCGTTAAGGTGCAGTATCGGCAGCACCGCTCCGTCCGTTGCGGGATTCAGAAACTTGTTGGAATGCCACGCCGTCGCCAGCGCGCCTGTTTCCGCTTCGCCGTCGCCCACGACTGCCGCTATTATTTGCTCGGGGTTATCGTATGCGGCGCCAAACGCATGCGAGAGGCTGTAACCAAGTTCTCCGCCCTCGTGTATCGAACCGGGAAGTTCGGGCGTGCAATGGCTGCCTATGCCGCCTGGGAATGAGAAATGCCCGAACAGCGCCTTCATTCCCTCTTCCGTTTCGGGCGTGTTGGGATAAAATTCGGAATACGTGCCTTCGAGGTAGACGGGAGCTATAACGCCGGGCGCGCCGTGCCCTGGGCCTGCGATAAAT
This sequence comes from Bacillota bacterium, assembly GCA_023415915.1. GTDB lineage: Bacteria > Bacillota > Clostridia > Christensenellales > SZUA-584 > DTFZ01. The sequence goes on from JAEZIZ010000143.1 coordinate 2,038, forward strand.
ATCATGTTGAGGCCGTATTTGCTTATGAGCCTGTTTAAGTGCACGTATATAAACGAGAGCCCAGGGCTTGAGCCCCAGTGCCCCAGCAGACGCTTCTTTACGTGCTCAGGTTTAAGCGGCTCTTTTAGCAGCGGGTTATCCTTCAAATAGATCATTCCGGCGGCCAAATAGTTGCACGCCATCCAGTACGCATTGATTTTCTTTAATTCTTCCGAATCCATATAGTTCACATCCTTTTCAATAGGCATTAGTGTTTTGGGCGGAGGTTAAACTTAAGCCCGGTAGTAATAGTATTGACAAGCTTATCCTTTTTATTGAAGCGTATAACAGCTATTGCCTGTTTGTCAATCATAGTTTATTATGTATTTGAAGAATAGAAATTATTACAAAGTTATTACGAAAGTATTGTGAAAACGAAACAAATAAGGTATAATACAGCATGACGGGAATCACATTATAAAAATCCTTATTTGGAGATTTAACTTATGATGAGAAGACGCTCGGTCGGCTATAGAATGCGCGAAGCAAATATAAAGCTGCTAAGGTTTATCAGGCGGATTAAAGGCGGAAAGCGGCACAGCCGGAATGCGGCAAGCGTGCCGCATGGTTACAAAAGGCCCTCTTATGAGCCGCGGACGACAGCGCGCAGAAGCTCAAGGCGCGTAAGGCTTATTGACCGCATTGACAGGCGCTTTATATTCATAGCTTCCGGCGTGCTCGCTGTTGCCGCCATAGCCGTAGTGCTTGCGGTTTTGCTGAGCCCCAATAAAGGCAGCAAAGCGGTGGCGGGCATTAACGGCATACCGCCGGAAGCCACGACGGCGAGGAAGATAACGCTTGCGATGCCCGCATATGCTCCTCTGTCGATATCCCAGGGCATGAGCGCGCAGGTCGTAAAAGACGTGCAGCAGCGGCTTATGGATTTAGGGTATATAGACGACGACGAGCCGAGCGGCGTTTACGACGATCTGACGACGGCCGGGATAACGCAGTTTCAGACGCAGTCGGGGCTTAGCGCAAGCGGAGAGATTGACCAGCAGACATACGACGCGCTGTTTGCGGAGGGCGCGCAGGAATACACGTTATCGCTCGGAATGCAGGACACGGAAAACAACACCGACGTCGCGGAGCTTCAGCAGCGGCTGCAAGAGCTTGGGTATCTAAACGACGTAACGGGAACGTTCGACGAAAATACGGAGGCAGCGGTTAAGAAGTTTCAGAAGATGAACAAGCTGCCCGAAGACGGCAAGGTAGGCAATGCATTACGCGAAGCGATGTATTCCGAAGAGGTGATAGCGAACGCCTACTCGTTCGGCGAAGAGAGCCCCGAGATACTTACGTACCAGCAGCGGTTAAAACAGCTTGGCTATCTTACTACGGAACCCGACGGCAAATTCGGCTCGGATACAAAAGCGGCGGTAAGGCGCTTTCAGGAGAGTTCCGGGCTTATTGCGGACGGATATATAGGGCCGGCGACAAAAGAGGCGCTGATGGCCTCCGACGCGCAGATAAACGCATTGCATATAGGCGCTAAGGGCGACGACGTCACAAGAATTCAAAAGCGGCTCAAAGAGCTTAAATATCTCTCTAAGGTAACGGGATATTTCGGCACTGACACGGATTCTGCCGTGCGCAGCTTCCAGAACACTAACCGCCTCGCAGTGGACGGCAAGGTCGGCCCCCAGACGATAGGCGTGCTTATGTCCGACAAGGCCAAGAAGTCTACGGGCGTGAACATAACCGGGTCGAATGCGAACTCTCTGATATCGGTCGCAAATTCCAAGAGGGGATGCAAATACGTTCGCGGAGCAAAAGGGCCCGACAAGTTTGACTGCTCCGGGTTTGTATACTGGTGCCTCAACAAGGTCGGCGTAAAGCAGGGTTATATGACGTCGCACGCATGGGCGAACAGCTCGAAGTATAAAAAGATAACAAAGATGAGCGATCTTAAGAAGGGCGATATAATAGTATATAAAGGGCATGTAGCGATTTGCGCGGGCGGAGGCGTTCAGATAGACGCGTCGTCGCACAATAAGAAAGTGGTAAAGCGCAAATATACGGGATCAAAATATTGGAGCAGCAACTTCATCTGCGGTTTCAGGATATTCTAGCAAGTAAGCAGGAAGCTTCATAGATTGAAAACACAACAGCCCCGTCCAACGGACGGGGCTGTCAGTTTCGATAAAGTATTAACCAAAGTATTTTTCGTTCTTGTCGTTCACCTAGTATGAGACCTGGCTGCTTCGTTAAGCCGTTTCCTAAGATACGAAACGTTGCGTGGAACTTTAAGTCAACCTTCTCATTGCGCGACCTCGGGATTGTCCTGGTCGTCTTCTATTATGCCGCTGTCGTCGGGCGCGTCGGCTTCTTCCTCGAGGTTATTTGGATCGTCTTCTAT
>JAEZIZ010000135.1 GCA_023415915.1 Bacillota bacterium
ACCAGCCGGTGAACCTATAACCAGTCCTCGTCGGGTCCTTCAGCGTTATCGTCGGGCTCTCCACCGTGTACTTATCCGGGTTATCCGGGTGGTTGGTGCCGCCGTTCATAACGTAGTTGATTTTGTATTCGATTTTCTCCCAGTCCGCCGTGAACGTCTTATCACCTGTCGAGCCCGCCGGTATATTATCCGAAGGCGTCCAGCCTTTGAACGTATAGCCCTCGCGAGTCGGGTCTTTCAGCGTTATCGTCGGGCTCTCCACCGTGTACTTAACCGGGTTATCCGTGTGGTTGGTGCCGCCGTTCATAACATACGTAATTGTGTATTCAATAGCCGTCCAGTGGGCAACGTAGTGCTTGGCACCCGTCGAGCCCTTAGGTATCTCCACAGTCTTTGAAGGAGTGTCATAACCCGGGCCTGTCCAGCCATCGAACGTATAACCGGCCTTCGTCGGGTTGTTGATTCTAAAGGTCGGGGTATCTACGGTGTAGCTTGTCGGGTTGGGAGTTGCCGAATCCACCGTGCCGCCCTTAAGGTCATATGTTATCGGGTAGTTTATAGCCGTCCAAAGAGCGGTGTATTCCCTGTTGCCCGTAGATCCCTTTGGTATAGTAACTTCTGTCGTCGCCGACGGAAGCGCGGTGCCTACCCAGCCCGCGAACGTATATCCGTCCTTAGTCGGGTTCTTCAGCGTGAACGTTTCAGTCTCAACGGTGTAGGTGTCCGGATTTCCAGGATCCGAGCCGCCATTGAGATGGTATGTTATCGCGTAGATGTTTGCCGTCCAGTTCGCCGTGAACGTCTTATCGCCCGTCGAGCCTTGCGGTATATTATCTGCAGGCGACCAGCCGGTGAACGTATAACCGTTACGCGTCGGGTTTTTCAGCGTTATCGTCGGGGATTCAGCTGTGTACTTATCTGGGTTGTCCGGATGGTTCGTACCGCCGTTCATTATATAAGTAATATTATATTCGATCGCTTCCCAGTTCGCCGTGAACGTCTTGTTCCCCGTTGAGCCGTGCGGTATCGTGTTCGTAGGCGTCCAGCCTTTGAACGTATAACCGTCGCGCGTCGGGTTTTTCAGCGTTATCGTCGGGCTCTCCACCGTATACTTAGGCGGGTTGTCCGGATGGTTCGTACCGCCGTTCATTATATAAGTAATGCTGTATTCGTCCGCATCCAGCCAGTTTGCAGTAAACGTAAGATCGCCTGTCGTGCCCACAGGTATGTTACCCGAAGGCGACCAGCTGCCGAACGTATAACCGGTCTTCGTCGGGGTCTTCAGCGTTATGGGCAGCTGCTCGACGGTATACGTCTTCGGGTTGTCCGGGTGGTTGGTGCCGCCGTTCATAACTTAGGTAATATTGTACACAGTAGGCGTCCAGTTCGCGGTAAACGTCTTGTTGCCTGTAGAACCCTGAGGTATGCTGTTCGAAGGCGTCCAGCCGGTGAACGTATAGCCGGCCTTCGTCGGGTTCTTAAGCGTTATCGTCGGGGTTACTATAGTATATGTGGACGGGTTGTCCGCATGGTTGGTGCCGCCGTTCAAATTATAGGTTATCGTGTAAATTATAGGCGTCCACTTCGCGTACAGCGTTACATCGGCGTTGCCCATAGTAAACGTATTGCCCGCGTTATAAACGGTTCCCGTGCCGTCCTGGCTCATCGTCCATCCGGCAAACGTATATCCCGTTCTTTCAAGGCTGCCTGTGTTGCCTTTCACGGTAACACTATCGCCCTCTTCATACTTTGCGGAGTCGGTGGGAACAGAGCCTCCCGTGGCGCCGTTTCTGTCGTATGTTACTTTGTAAAGGCCGTCCGTCCACTTGGGATTAAGCTTGATCCTGTCGTTATCGCCGTTCTGTTCCGCATAGCTGCTGGGATCTATAAAATCCGGGCTATCATTTATATGCTCGGCGCCGTTGTTTATAACGTAATACAGGAACTGCCATCCGGAATCGGGCACAAACTCAGCCTTAACATCGCCCGCTCCCGCGACGTAAACAAAGGTATGCTCCTGGCCTGCATCCAGATCGACCGACGATCCGTTATATGTTACACGTATATAGCCGTGGTCTCCACCAAGGCCTCTGCCGCTGTTGCCGGGGCCGTTCTGATTTTTTACCCTGAACGTGCTTATCGGCTCAAACTGCGCCGTATACGTTCCGTCTTCCTCCACTGTCGTGGGAAGAGCAGGAGACCAGCCGGTGAACTTGTATCCCGGATCGGGAGTTACAGCGGGGGTAATGGTCGACATTTCGATACCGTCCGGCACTCCGGTGTGTGTTATCGTATCCGTACTGCCGTCGCCAATCTTACCGCCTGTAGAGGTCTTGAATACTACTGTATGTACGATCTGGTTCGCGATGTCAGTTGCATTTATTTCGTAGTCGAAGCCCTTTGAGTTGCCTTGTTCGGTGCCAGGGCATAAAGCGTATGCAGCTCTGATCTCACTATCCGAAAACTGATGGCTGAATGGATATGTGTTCCCGTTCTGATCTTTGAGCGTCGCGTTGATTGAAACAGAAGTCGGCCATTTGTGTGAAAGGTTCAGCGACCTGAATTCAGCGCCCTGAACGCTGAATCTATCCTTGGGAATATTAATGGGTTGGCCGCCCGCGACTATCGTTGCCGAAGGATCCGAAACGGTAATATTCAGCGTCTTCGGATATCCGGGCTGGGACACGCCGTTAATCTGGCGGTCTATAGTGATTGTTCCGTCGAGTTCAACGTCTATATGGTCAAAGTTATAATTGTTACTGCTGAAAAGGGCATATACCGTCTTATTGCTGTCCATCGTAACCTTGTTGATCAAGCCCTTATATACATTACCGTACGAGGTGTTTACGCGATTCGCAAAGAAGCCTACAAGCTTGGAATTCGAATTGGGCGTGGCGCTTAAGTCAACAACCGTTCCCGCAGCAAACGACGTACCGCTCGCAGGAGATACGGTCGAACCGTTTGTGCTGGAGCTAGAGCCAATCTTTTCTATTGTGAGCGTATAATTCTGAGCGCCCTCTGCGGCTATAGCGTTCGGGCCCATTACAGGGCTGGGCGCAATGCTTGGTTCCGCGCTCGGTTCAGCGCTCGGTTCCGCGCTTGGTTCTGCGCTCGGTTGCGCGCTCTCGGAAGGCTCCGCGCTCGGTTCAGCGCTGGGCAGCGCACTCTCGGAAGGCTCCGCGCTCGGTTCAGCGCTCGGTTCAGCGTTCTCGGAAGGTTCAGCGCTTGCGGAAGGCTCTTCGCTGCTCTCTGCGCTTGCGGTTGCTTCCGGATCAGCTTCTACCGCCTTAAAGACAGCGACGGCGGAAAACCTGTTTGCTTCGTCAGCCGCCAAACCGCCTTCTTTGTAGCTGAACGAAAGAACAGGCGAGCTTTTGTCGAGGCCGCTTACGTTACTGGCTCCCGAAACTTCCCACCTGTCAAACTCATAGCCAGCCATGGGGCGTGCTGTGAATTTCCACGTATCGCCTTCACCGAAGTTTCCGTCTACGGAAGTGGGCTCTATCAGCCCCTCGTCCGCATTGGCTGACGATACGAACACCTGTTTTGCTTCGCCGTTGCCGGACGGATAGCTGAAAGACGCCCCCGTCGCCGCAAAAACGGTGGTTGCAAATATGGTGATGAGTGTTGCGATTACCACCAATGCAATGATTCTTCTGAGTTTCATAGAGTTTTCCTCCTTGCTTACTCGCTTAAAAATAAAAGCCGTCTCAATAAATTTGAGGCGGCCGAACCATCATATCCAGTACCTTCCAGTGCTTGAATCGATGCTGGGGTTAGATTTCATGCTTTGCGTCCCCGACTTTCGTACGGGTTTGCTTTTCACTAAACAAGTTCTATTACGTATTACCTATTCACACCACTGTTTAACTTCTATTGTGTCTCTCAACTAAAAAAGCCGCTCTCAATAAACGAGGCGGCTGAACTATCATGGCGTAATATACGCTTTAGACTTCTTTGCTTTGCGTCCCCGACTTTCGTACGAGTTTGCCTTTCACTAAACATTGGTATGAATAATTGCTGTAAATGTTATTGTATATATTAAGTTTGGCAATACTATACACTTAAAATATCCCATTTGTCAACATTTTTTTTGAATTTTTATGATAAAAAAATACAATATTTACATAAAAGCATGGATTTACGGCAATTATATTCATGGTTTTACAGCAATTCCTGCAATTCGGCTATAAAACAGCCTGCATTTTCTCCCGCATTTGATACTATTTCGTCATATCTGCAGAAGTCAAAAGTTGTTACGCCGGGGGTCGTCACGTGCTCATATAAATCGACTTTGCATGCTTTCTGCTTCTCCCTTGAAAGCGACTTTCTTGTATTTGCGTGCGAGCTCAGCATAGCCTGAAACACGCCTATTTCCCTGTCGCCGTCTACTTCCTGGTCGGTATCGGGGTCTATCGCAACAAGCACGTCGCACTCACCGCGTATGATATCGAACGGCACGGGGTTGACGCATGAACCATCAATGTATATGACTCCGTTCTTTTCATACGGAGACAATATGCCCGGCACAGCAGCACCTGCTCGTACTGCGTGGCCTACGTCGCCGCTTGAAAATACTACCTCGCTGCCTGTCTCGTAATCCGCGGCTACAATCCTGAGCGGAAAATACAGACGGTCGAATACCTTTATGGGCATCACCATCTTGAAATATTCCTCAAGGCCCATATCGTCGAGTATTCCCATGCGCGCGTCCTTGACTTTAAATATGTTTATCGGCCTCTTCGTCCCCGGAAATTCTATTTCGCTTATGAAGCTCATGATATCCCCCGACGTCATGCCCGAGGCGTACATCGCGGCGGCTACGCCGCCTATGCCCGTCCCCGAAACGACGTCCGGTTTTATACCCGCTTCTTCAAGCGCCTTTATATACGCAACGCAGGCAATACCTTCTGCTCCGCTTCCGCCGAATGCAATTCCCAATGTTTTGGCCATATGCGTCCCCCTTTACATTATCCTTCCTAATTTATTATTAACCGCGCATACAGCGCCCGATTATAGACATTACCATACTCTTTTTCGCTCCATCAAGCCGAAAGGCCATGAACCCGCGCCGACGTCTGCTTTAAGCAAGCGTATCAGCAGCCATTACGTATTATACCAAACTCTGCTATGTTTGTCGCTTCCCCGCCTTAAAATAATCCATACCCCATATATACTTTTTCTGTCTTATAGACAGCCATATGCTGAGCATTTTATATTGTCCGGGCAATGTACCTTTGTATAATGTTTAATTTTATCATATTCCGCTATGCAATTTCTACATTAATATAGCGGTAAAAGGTTCAGTTTCAAAGCAAGGTATCCCTCCTGATTGTCCCTGTCGCTTACTATGATACGATCCGAGCCGGTGGCAATCATAAACTCGAGCAGTATTATCGCTCCAAAGACTATAACGTCAGCCCTGTTCATTTCAAGGCCAGCGAGCTCTTCCCTTTGCTTCTTCGTTTTGCCTTCCAGCATAGCGCATAGCTCTTTTGCTCTATCAAGAGTGATAACATGGCCCTGCACTTTTCTAGCGGAATATTTTTCCAGCCCCAAGTCTATGGCCGCCAGCGCCGTCGCGGTACCTCCAATGCCGGTATACACTACTCCGCCGCTGTCCGGCAACACCGAAAACGTTTCGCGCGCAAGCTCATGCGCCTTTGAAAACGCAGCCGGGTCAGCTTCGTCTCCGCCCGGAAAAAGCTGAAGAAACTTGACCGTACCTATCTTAAAGCTATGCTTAAAGCGGGCGTCTTTTAAGCTTCCCAGCATTACCTCAGTGCTCCCGCCGCCTATATCCAGCATACCGCCGCTGCCTCCCACGCTGCCCGCAAACCCTAAGTACGCTTCCATGTCGCCCGATATCACTTCTATATCGACGCCGCACTGTGCGCTTATATATTCAAGGAACTCTTCTTTGTTTTCCGCTTCTCTTACGGCGCTCGTCGCAAAACAGAAAAAGCGCTCTGCGTTATGCGCTTTGCTTATGCTTTTAAACTCCTCAATAGCGTTTTTCGCGCGCTGTATAGCGGAAGCGAGTATCACTTTTTTGTCGGTCATGCCCTCGCCGATACGTATCGTGCGCAGCGTCTTAAAGTCCGATACTACATTTCCGTCCGAAACGTGCGCTATCATCAGCCTTGCGGAATTGGTTCCCATATCGACTACAGCGTAATTCATATAATCTCCTTTTGCATTGCAATTATGCCATACCAAATTAATAGTTCATTCGCACATAAAAAACGCGCTTTGCACGCGTTTTTATAGTTATCATATAAAGCTATTGCTGCGGCTCCAATATCAATTCCCCGTCATATGTCAGCCCGAATTTTTTTCTCGCGGCGTCCTCCGCGTATTTTTCCGTGCTCATGTATTGGCTTTTATGCTGAAGCCTGCTTAAATCCGCTTCGGCCTGTCTGTACTGCTGCTCAAGCGATTCTCTCTCTTTATTCAGATAGCTTATGTTCATCTGCTGCATATATACAGCCACGCCCACATAAACCAGAAAACAAGCAAGAATTATAAGCTTAAACTTAAGCCCAATCTTCCTTTTCTTTTTGACCCTCATATAACCTCACAAAATAATACCCAAAAGGCCGCCGCCTGTTGGATGTTTCGGTATGTCGCCAGAAAACTTCGATTTTCAGACGCTCCGATTTATATAACATATTTATTCGACGCGGCAGTTCGTATCTCCTGCCTGTGATGTAAAAGTTTACTTGCCCTTTCGCTTTTTGAACGCTTCGGATATCTTTTTGGCGATGAACTGAACAAACGGCGATACGCCCGCTATATACAGCGTAAAGCCCAGCACGAATCCAATGAATGTGTAAAGCCGCAGTTCGCCTTGATTCGCCAAGTACATTACAAAAACGACTATCAATCCAAGCGTTATTATGAACAGCGTGTCGAGAAAAGCCGTCAGCCATTTGCCGCTCTTTATCGCAATGCGCAGAAAGCGGTAAAAGTCGTAAGCGAGCCCAACCAGCATGCCGCCGTAAAGCGTTATTATAAAGATATACGCCTGAGAATCCGTCGTTGACATAAGCGTTACCTGAACATCTTGGAAAAGACGCCTTTTTTAGCTCTTTCTTCCTCATGATCCGCGTAATCTATGCTTTGTATCATTCCTGTCACAACGAGCTGCGCTTCGTCAAGGTTCAGCTTGCTGATATGAAGGTCTTCGCCGGTTACCGTAATAAAGCCGTGGTTGGTAAGCATTATGACCTCATTTTCATTGAAGCTGTCCACATCCTCGACGCCGGTAATAATTACTTTTTCACGCGAATCTATTACGACTTTATGCGGCGTTTTACTTAAAGGTATATCTTTTGGTTCATCTATATACATAACTTTCGCCCTTCTTTGGATTTTATGGAACAGTAAAATATATGCCTGCGAACCGTTATGTATACTTGATGTTAAATATGAAAAGGCTTGAAATGCTATTTTAAAACGGACGGCTTGAACCTTTTATCGTGAACTACGTACGGCCTGACCGGTTTTTTGGCATTCAAAGGCCTGCCGTTTATTGTAATGGCGCTTGCCGGACATAACGCGTAACAGCGCATGCAATGTGAACACTTGTCCGCGAATTCCGGGAAACCTGCCATGCTTATGTTGCCCGAAGGGCAAAGCTGCGCGCACAGCCCGCAGCGCGTGCACCTCGTCTTATCGGCGCCCATCCGCTTATACGCTTTAGCAAGCAGTCCGAATGGTACGCGCTGCAGCATCCCCAGAGCGTATGAATGCTTTCCTATAAGCCGCGACTTGCCTATAAGCAGGTCTTCTATGTAATGCTCCACCTGCTTGTCGCATGCGGCCATTATGGCAAGCGCTTTAGCTTCACCCGCTTCTCCGCGATAGATTTTTTTATTTGAAGGCATGATAAAATGCTGCGTGCTGTCCACTATCAGCCCTTTTTGCTCAAACAGCTTGTGGCAGCACCATGCGCCGTCTCCCGAAAAAGACGCCTGCGTGCAGAACGTATGTATATGCTTGCCCTTTTTTATAGGCAGCAGATTGTTTATAAAGCGCTTCATGGGCTCGGGCGCGTCGGAAAAATAAACAGGCCACCCGAAAAACACAAGGTCGGCGGTCTTTATCCACCAGTTGGCTTTTTTAGCGTCGAGCTTATCTATAGACACGGCGTCCGCGTTGATGTTTTTCGCGTCGAGCTGCTTCTTTATCCTGTCCGCTACCCACCACGTATTACCTGTTCCGCTGAAATAGAATATTACTGATTTGTACATTATGTTATGACCCCATAAGGTACGCGTTTATAAACGCGTCTATGTCCCCGTCCATTACCGCGCCTATGTTGCCCGTTTCCACGCCTGTACGATGGTCCTTGACAAGCGTATACGGATGGAACACATACGAGCGTATCTGGCTTCCCCATTCTATCTTTTTCATCTCGCCTTTCAGCTCCATCATTTCCTGCATCTTCTCGGCCTCGCGCCTCTCAGCAAGCTTTGATTTTAGCATGCGCATTGCGGTCTCGCGGTTCTGTATCTGCGAGCGTTCGTTCTGGCACTGTACCACGATGCCTGTTGCGAGATGCGTTATCCTTATCGCGGAGTCGGTCTTGTTGACGTGCTGGCCGCCCGCGCCCGACGAACGGTACGTGTCCACCCTTATCTCGTCGGGGCTTACCTCTATGTCAGTGTCGTCGTCCTCAATATCCGGCATAACGTCGAGCGAGGCAAACGAAGTGTGCCTGCGCGCGTTCGCGTCGAAGGGCGATATACGCACCAGCCTGTGCACGCCCTTTTCGGCCTTGAGGTATCCGTAAGCGTTCAGCCCAGAAACGCCGAACGTTACGCTCTTTATGCCCGCCTCGTCTCCGACCAGCAAATCGAACACCTTCATTGTATACTTCTTGCGCTCGCACCAGCGGGTATACATGCGGTAAAGCATCTCGACCCAGTCCTGGGCCTCCGTGCCGCCCGCGCCCGCATGCAGCGAGAGTATCGCTCCGTTAGCGTCGTACTGGCCGCGGAGCAGGGCTTTTAAACGCAGGTCTTCCACATCCTTAGTGAGCGCCAAAAGCTCGTCCGAAAGCTCGGCGGCAGTATCTTCGTCAGGCTCTTCCTCGAGCAGCTCCACCATAACCTCCGCGTCGTCTATTCTTTTCATCATCTTATCGAACTGTAAAAGCTTGTCCTCAATGGGACGAAGTTTCTTGCCTATTTTCTTTGCTTCCTCGGCGTTGTTCCAGACTTCGGGAGATTCCATGCTCCGTTTCAGTTCCGCCATCTCGCTTTTGAGCTGCTCTACGCCCAGCGCGGCTTCCGTCTCTCCTGCAAGCTTTTTGATTTCCGTCAGCTTTATCTTTGCATCTTCTATGTTAAACACGTTTGTCTCCTATACACGGTAGTCATTCTTTGAAAGTCATTCTTTGCCGCAGCAGTTTTTGTATTTCTTGCCGCTTCCGCACGGGCAGGGCGAATTCCTCCCGAGCTTCCTTCCGGCGGAATCCACCATCTTTTTGGGCGCTTCTATCGTTTTGGGCGCTTCGCTCCGCTGCGGACGCGACGTTATCTTTACATGGAACAGCATAGTTATCGTGTCCTGCTGTATTTCATGTATCATCTCTTCAAACATATCGAAGCCTTCGCGCCTGTACTCTATTATGGGGTCTTTTTGCCCCAGCGCCCTTAAACCAATGCCTTGGCGCAGCTGGTCCATCGCGTCGATGTGCGCCATCCATTTCTGGTCGACGGCGCGCAGCAGCAGTATCCTTTCTATCTCGCGCATGCTCTGGCCTGCCGCTTCTATCTCTTCCTCTTTCGCGTGGTAGTACTTTCTTGCCAGCTCCTTTATCATCTCTTTTGCGGAATCGTGTGTAAGCTCTTCAATTTCAGCGCCCCTAAACAGGCTGTGGCCCCTTGGCAGGAACACCTTGTTGAAATATTCGCTCAAGCCTGCTATGTCCCACTCTTCGGGCAGCGTGCCTTCGGGGCAGAACACCGGAAACACCTCGTCTATTATCGAGTCGAGCATATCCATAATGGCCTGCTTTACGTCGGCGCCCATCAGCACTTCCCTGCGCTGCGAGTATATTATCTCGCGCTGCTTGTTCATTACGTCGTCAAACTGCAGAACGTCTTTTCTTATCTCGAAGTTTCTGTATTCTATACGCTTCTGCGCTGATTCTATCTGCTTTGTGAGCAGACCGAACGTAAGCGGTATGTCGTCGTCCTGACTTACCGACGCAACAAGTCCCTGCACCCTGTCGCCTCCGAAGCGGCGCATCAGGTCGTCCTCAAGCGATATGAAAAACACGGACGAGCCCGGGTCTCCCTGCCTGCCGCTGCGGCCGCGCAGCTGGTTGTCTATGCGCCGCGCTTCGTGCCTTTCCGTGCCGACTATATGAAGCCCGCCGAGCGCCACGACCTCGTCGTGCTCCGCCTGCATCGACTTTTTATATTTATCAAGCAGCTCGTTATAGCGTTTTCTCGCGGCTAGAATCTCGGGATCGTCGGTGGGCGCGTGGCTTACGGCCTGCTCGATCATCTCTTCGGTGTAATTCTCAATGCGCATGTCGCCTCTCGCCGAAAAATCAGGGTTGCCGCCGAGTATTATGTCCGTGCCTCTGCCCGCCATATTCGTCGCTATCGTGACGGCGCCCTTTTTGCCCGCCTGCGCCACTATCATCGCTTCTTTTTCATGATGCTTCGCGTTCAGAACGTTGTGTTTTATACCCGCCCTTGTCAGCATGTCGGATAATCTTTCGGACTTTTCCACCGAAACCGTGCCCACAAGCACCGGCCTGCCCGTCGCGTGCACGCGCGCTATCTCGTCCACAATCGCGCGGAATTTGCCTTTTTCCGTCGCGTATATAACGTCGTTCTGATCCACCCTTATCATAGGCTTGTTGGTGGGTATCTGTACTACGTCGAGGTTATATATGCCCTGGAACTCGTCTTCTTCCGTCTTGGCCGTGCCCGTCATGCCGGAGAGCTTCCTGTACATCCTGAAGTAGTTCTGGAACGTTATCGTGGCGAGCGTCCTTGTCTCGCGCTCAACCTTGACGTTTTCCTTAGCCTCTATGGCCTGATGCAGCCCTTCGGAATACCGCCTGCCTATCATCAGCCTGCCGGTGAACTCGTCTACTATTATTACCTCGCCATTTTTGACGACGTAATCTATGTCCCGCTTCATTATATTGTTAGCTTTGAGCGCCTGGTTTATATGATGGTTGAGCTCGGTATTCTCTATGTCCGCAAGGTTCTCGACTTTAAAATGCCGCTCCGACTTCGCGATGCCTTCCTCCGTCAGGTTTATCGATTTAAGCTTTTCGTCTATCGTAAAGTCTTCGTCGAGCTTCAGCGTCTTTACGAACCTGTCGACGGTGACGTACATATCGGTGCTCTTGTCGCCCGGGCCCGAGATTATAAGCGGAGTTCTTGCTTCGTCAATTAGTATGCTGTCCACCTCGTCGACGACCGCAAACTCCAGCTCGCGCTGCACCATGTTCTCTTTCTGTATTACCATGTTGTCGCGCAGATAGTCGAACCCAAACTCGTTGTTCGTGCCGTATACTATATCACAGCTATAGTTCCTGCGCCTGTCCTCGGCGGGTATGTCGTGTATTATGAGCCCTACCGTAAACCCTAAATACGTATACAGCTTGCCCATCCACTCCGAGTCGCGCTTTGCGAGATAATCGTTGACCGTTATTACGTGAACCCCCTTGCCGGTAAGCGCGTTAAGGCAGACGGCAAGCGTCGCTGCGAGCGTCTTGCCTTCGCCCGTTTTCATCTCGGCTATCCTGCCCTGATGCAGCACTATACCCCCGATTATCTGTACATAAAAATGGCGCATGCCCAGCACGCGGTCGGAAGCTTCCCTGACCTGCGCGAACACCTCGGGCAGCAAATCGTCAAGGCTCTCGCCGTTTTGGTATCTTTGCCTGTATTCGTTTGTTTTTGCCTTAAGCTCCGAGTCGCTGAGCGCTTTGAATTCACCTTCGAGTGCGATAACGGCGTCCGCAATCTTTCTTATCTTTTTAAGCTTTGAATCGTTGCTTCCGCCGATTATATCTTTTATAAATCCCATAATACTTTCCTGTTACCCGTCTCCTGTTTATTTTTACCCCGTCAAGCCTTACGTCTTGTCGGGGACCCCGTATATCCCATAAGCTTTTTGCTTTATGGCAAGCGTTATATTGCCGCTTCGGGCGCTTTTGCTTTTACCCTTTACCCTTTTATGGCTTTTAAATACACGACTACATTCTACCATTCACGATATCCATAAGCAACTGTTTAGATTGGTTACATTTCCAATTATCTATGTTCTCGCGTTTAAAATACGGCTGTATTTACAAAGAGTTTACATACTTAAAATTAAATATATGCGTGTTTTCCCTGCAAAACTGCACAAAACGCGGCGTCAGTTAAATGCTGTTCGTTGATTTTCACGTATTAATATGTTATTCTTCAATAATCGACATCATAAACAAGAGGTGGTACAGTGTCAAAGATTACGATAGATAAACACGCATGCAAAGGCTGCGGGCTCTGCGTTACGGTTTGCCCGAAAAAAATACTGAGGCTTTCCGAGACCGAGCTAAATGACAAAGGCTACAGCCCTGTCGAAATTATCGATATGGAAACGTGCATTGCATGCGCTTCGTGCGCAAAGATGTGCCCCGACGTCGTATTTACAGTGGAAAAATAACTCCTTTTGGAGCAACGTTTTAAAGGTGGTCATATGGCAAAAGTATTGATGAAAGGAAATGAAGCCATAGCTGAGGCTGCGGTTCAGGCAGGCTGCAGGTTTTTCTTTGGGTACCCTATAACCCCGCAGAACCAGATACCCGAATATATGGCGAGAAGGCTGCCCGAGGTCGGAGGAACGTTCCTCCAGGCCGAATCAGAGGTGGCGGCGATAAACATGGTATACGGAGCGGCGGGCGCGGGTGCGCGCGTAATGACGTCCTCGTCCTCGCCGGGAATAAGCTTAAAGCAGGAAGGCATAAGCTATATCGCGTGCGCAGAGCTGCCCTGCGTTATAGTCAACATGGTAAGAACCGGCCCCGGGCTCGGAGGCATACTCGCCTCGCAGGGCGATTATTTCCAGTCCGTAAAGGGAGGCGGGCACGGAGATTACCACATGGTGGTATACGCTCCTTCTTCCGTGCAGGAAGCTGCGGACCTCGTTATGCAGGCGTTCGACATCGCGGATCTTTACAGGGT
Source organism: Bacillota bacterium (assembly GCA_023415915.1). GTDB lineage: Bacteria > Bacillota > Clostridia > Christensenellales > SZUA-584 > DTFZ01. The sequence goes on from JAEZIZ010000135.1 coordinate 13,206, forward strand.
GCCTGTGCTGATACTCGGCGACGGCATGATAGGCCAGATGATGGAGCCGGTAGAGTTCCGCCCGCAGAAAGAGCGCAAACTGCCCGAAAAAACTTGGGCAGCCACGGGGCGCAAGGCCGGCGAAAAGAAAGCGCTTATCAACTCGCTTTATATAGAAGCGGAAGAGATGATAGCGGTAATGGGCAGGCTTGCAAAAGTATACGACCGCATCAAGGAAAACGAGGTGCAGTACGAGTCTTACATGATGGACGACGCTGAAATATGCATAGCCGCTTACGGCTCGACGGCGCGTATCGTAAAGAACGCCATAACAAAGGCAAGAAAAGAATACGGCATAAAGGCCGGGCTGCTGCGCCCGATAACGTTGTGGCCGTTCCCTTATAAGGCGTATTCCGACGCGGCCGATAAATGTAAAGCGTTCCTTGCGGTAGAGATGAGCACCGGCCAGATGGTGGAAGACGTAAGGCTCGCGGTAAACGGGAAAAGGCCAGTGTCGTTCACGGGAACGGTTGGAGGCGTAGCTCCTACGCCGGCCATGATAATAGACGAATTAAAAGCGATAAAGGAGGGGTTATAATGGCAGTGGTATTCAGGAAAAGTCCTATACTGACAGACGTGCCTTTCCATTATTGCCCGGGCTGCACGCACGGCGTAGCGCACAGGCTTGTTGCGGAATGCATTGACGAACTCGGTATCGGGGAAAAGACCGTAGGCGTCTGCCCTGTCGGCTGCGCGGTATTTGCATATAAGTACTGGGATATAGATATGCTCGAGGCCGCTCACGGAAGAGCCCCCGCCGTCGCTACGGGCGTTAAGCGCGTACACCCCGAAAACATAGTGTTCACGTATCAGGGCGACGGAGACCTCGCCTCAATAGGCGCGGCTGAGATAACGCACGCCGCCGCGAGGGGAGAAAACATAACCGTAATTTTCATAAACAACGCGATATACGGCATGACGGGCGGCCAGATGGCTCCCACCACGCTTGTCGGACAGAAGACTACCACGTCCCCGTACGGCAGGGACGCAAGCCACTGCGGCTACCCGATACACGTCGCAGAGATGCTCTCTACAATGGAAGGCGCGGCGTACATAGAGCGCGTGTCGCTGCACGACGTGCCTAATATAAACAAGGCCAAAAAAGCGTTCAAAAAGGCGTTTGAAAACCAGATAGCGGGCAAGGGCTTCTCTCTTGTCGAGGTGCTCTCGACATGCCCCACCAACTGGGGGCTTTCGCCTGTCGAAGCGCTTAAATGGCTTAATGAAAACATGATACCTTATTATCCGCTCGGAGTTTATAAGGATAAGGGGGCAAAAGCATGACAAACGAACTTATAATAGCCGGATTCGGCGGTCAGGGCGTGTTGCTGATGGGCCAGCTATTAACATACGCGGGCATGGTGGAGGACAAGAACGTCTCGTGGCTGCCTTCTTACGGCCCCGAGATGCGCGGCGGCACGACGAATTGCAACGTGATAGTATCCGACGAGCCGGTAGGCTCCCCCGTCGTTACCGAAGCGGACTGCGTTATAGTGTTCAACAGGCCGTCGCTCGACAAATTTGAAAAGTTCTTAAAGCCGGGCGGCAAGCTTTTTATAAACTCGTCGCTTATAGACAAAAAGCCGGCGCGAAACGACATTGAGGTTTACTATGTACCGGTGAACGAAGCTGCAATGAAGCTCGGAAACGTTAAGGTAATAAACCTCATAATGCTTGGTGCGTTCGTCGCAGCAACAGGTTTGGTTAAAAAGGACAGCGTGATGAAAGCCGTCGCCAAAACATTCGGCGAACACAAGGCCAATCTCATCGCGATAAATGAACAGGCGTTTGACGAAGGCGCCCGGCTGATAGCAGGATAGCCGTGAAAGGAGATTTCATATGCTGAGGCATATCGTAATGTGGCGCTTTAAGGACGAGGTCGAGGGAAAAACAAAGCTGCAGAACATGGAGTATGTAAAGGAAAGGCTTCTTGCGCTTAAAGACGTCATCCCCGAGATACGGCATATAGAGCTGGGCTTCAATATAAACAACAGCGATATGGCGTACGACATGGTGCTATTAACGGAGTTTGAGGACGAGGCCGCGCTTGGGAGGTACCAAAACCATCCAAGGCACAAGGAAGTGTCCGCTTACGTAAGCAAAGTACGGACGGAAAGAGCCGTAGCGGACTATATATACTAAGCAAGTACATAAAAATAGCCGTCAATACCGACGGTTATTTTTTTATCGTAAAAAACCATACGCTTAGCGTGTGGAGCAACGGATAGATTTACATAAATTAAATATATAAAATCAAAGCGCTAAAGATTCTTCGCTTGCGCTCAGAATTACCCCGAGCAACTAATACCGCAAATTGAGGAAAGCTCATGTGTCATTCCAAGGACCATAGGGACGAAGAATCTTAGCCCAGATTTTCCAGCAAAAGCCCCTTATTTTCAAGAAAAATCGCCCCTTGAAGGGTGGGAAATTATTTTATCGCCGTAAAGAACAGCCGCGGGAACCTGAATATCACCTCGCCGTTTCTTTGCACGGGGTACTGCTGCCTGACGCTATAAAGCACATCGCGTTCAAAGTCCGCTTTATCCTCATCGCTCAGCCTGTCAAGGTAAGGTTTAAGGCCGGTGCCGCGATACCACTCTATTATATCCTCGTGCGACTTAAGGCGGTGATAGTACGTGGTCTCCCATATTTCAAAATCGGACGATATGCCGGAAAGCACGTCGAAATACTCGCTCTGCTTAAGGTTGTAAAATGGCCTTGCAACCCCAAGCTTTTCCGCCCATTTTTCCCGCGCAGCCGTCTCGCATATTATGTTATGTATGGGCTGCTCGAACTGGTTGGGTATCTGTACGGCGAGCACTCCCCCGGCTCGAAGCAGCTCCATCATGTCTTTAAGCAGCTTTGGGTGGTCGGGTATCCATTGTATGCAGGCGTTGGAAAATACTATGTCGAAACCGCTGCCAAGACTTTTTAAATCTCTGCCCGCGTCGCATAAACTGAATTCGAGCCCGGGGTTAAGATTCTTCGCGGCCTCTATCATGTTGGGCGACGAATCTATGCCGAGCACCCGCGCGCCCTTAAATCTCTCTGCAAGCACGCGAGTGCTGTTGCCCGGCCCACAGCCGATATCTACTATGCGCTGCGGCGCAGCGACATTTATACGGTTGACGAGGTCAATCGCCGGCTGCGTGCGCTCTTTCCCGAATTTCAGATACAGGTCGGAATTCCAGTCTGCCAATACAGCCTCCCTTTAAGATATGCTCATTACAATCTTATCTATCGAAGCGCCCGGCGCAACCATCGGCAATACCATAGTGTCCTGATCGATAACGCAGTGTATCAGGCTGGGTTTACCGCTTTCCAGCGCGGCTTTAAGCGCTTTTTCAAAGTCGCCGGGATTATCGGCCTTCTGTGCGAAATACCCGAAACCGCGGGCTATCGTGCAGAAGTCAAGCTCGGGCAGCGTCGTCTCGGAATATCTACCGCCGAAGAACAGCGTCTGCCACTGGCGCACCATTCCAAGAGTCCTGTTGTCGAGCAATATCGTTATTACGGGCAGGTTGTATCTTGTGGTAGTCGCCATCTCCGCAAGGTTCATGCGGAAGCTGCCGTCGCCCGTAATGTGCAGCACGCGCTTGCCGGGAGACGCTATCTGCGCGCCTATCGAAGCCCCGAGGCCGTACCCCATAGTGCCGAGGCCTCCCGACGTTATGAACTTGTTGTGCTTCTTAAACGGATAGTACTGCGCCGTCCACATTTGGTGCTGTCCCACGTCCGTCGTTATAATCGTGTCCTCGCCGAGCTGCTCGCATATCTTCTCCATTATGATTTTCGGGAAATGGTCTTTGGGTATATGCGCGTCGTTCTCTTCTTTCCACCTTTTTACGTCGCTTATCCATTGCTCGTGGGACTTCTTAGGAGCTATACTGTTAAGCTTGCGAAGCGCCTCCTTTATATCCTGCACGACATTAATGTCGGTCGATATGTTTTTGTTTATCTCCGAAGCGTCGATGTCTATCTGTATTATTTTCGCGTGTGAAGCGAAGTTCTTTGCGTCGCCCGTTACGCGGTCGCTGAAGCGCGCGCCCAGCACTATAAGCAGATCGCAGTTCTGGAACGCCATATTGCTCGCCTTAGTGCCGTGCATGCCCACCATGCCGGTATACAGCCTGTTGTTCCCAGGGAACGAGCTCGTGCCCATCAGTGTGCACGCTACAGGCGCGTCTATCTTCTCCGCGAACTCAAAAAGCTCGTTTGCCGCGTTTGACAGCACAACTCCCCCGCCAGCCAATATCACCGGCTTGCTTGAGCCGTTTATCATATCGGCGATCTCCTGCTCGGGCATATCAGTAGTGCGCCATTGCAGCTTAAGTTCTTCAGGCTCGGTATATTCGCACACCTCGTTGAAAGCGTCGCTCGTTATGTCAATGAGCACAGGCCCCGGCCTGCCGCAGCGCGCAAAGGCGAACGCTTCGCGGAAAACTTCGGATAAGCGCTGAGCGCTTTTTACCTGGTAATTATGCTTGGTAATGGGCATGGTAACGCCCATTATATCCACTTCCTGAAAGCTGTCCTTGCCAAGCAGGTCGGCGGGCACGTTCCCCGTTATCGCTACTACCGGTATCGAGTCCATATATGCCGTGGCAAGCCCCGTAACGAGATTAGTCGCGCCGGGACCCGACGTAGCGAAGCAAACGCCTACCTTTCCCGACGCTCTGGCATACCCGTCCGCGGCGTGCGCCGCGCCCTGCTCGTGCGCCGTCTCGATATGCCTTATGCTCTTTTCGTCGTACAATGCGTCATATAGCTTTAACACCTTACCGCCGGGAAAACCGAATACCGTATCTACTCCTTCCCGCTTCAGGCATTCCATAATTATCTGAACACCTGACAGTTTCATAAGATCCCCCATCCTTATTCGAGTATCGCGCCTCTGTCCGCCGACGACACGAGCCGCGAGTATCTTGCTAGCCAGCCGGTTCTAACGGCCGGTTCACGCTTTTTAAGATTCTTAAGCCTTTGTTCGATAGTTCCTTCGTCAACAAGCAGCGATATGCTTCTTGCCGTTATATCAATCTCTATAATGTCGCCATCTTCAATGACGGCTATAACGCCGCCCGCCTGCGCCTCGGGCGATACATGCCCTATCGCGGCTCCCCTTGTCGCGCCGCTGAACCGTCCGTCGGTTATCAGCGCGACCTCCTTATCCATTCCCATGCCTGCGAGCGCGGACGTGGGAGTAAGCATCTCTCTCATGCCGGGACCGCCGGAGGGGCCTTCATATCTTATAACGACGACGTCGCCCTTGTTTATACACCCGTCGTATATAGCCTTTACCGCCGCTTCCTCGCCGTCGAACACACGGGCCGGGCCGGAGTGCTTCATCATTTCGGGAGCAACCGCGGACTGCTTGACGACACAGCCGCCCGGCGCTATGTTGCCACGCAGCACCGCAATTCCGCCCTGCTTCGAAAACGGCTTCTCAAAAGGCCTTATCACGCTATTATCCAGCACTTTTGCGCCCTTTACCGCCTCGCCGATGGGCACGGCGCTTACGCACAGCGCGCCGCTTTTAAGCAGCCCGTTTTCATTGAGTATGTTAAGCACCGCGTACACGCCGCCCGCGTAATGCAGGTCGGTGATATGCGTAGAGCTTGCGGGCGCGAGCTTGCATAGATTAGGCACTTTACCGCTTATCTCGTTCACCTTGTCAAGGCAAAGCGATATACCGCACTCATGAGCTATCGCCGGGAGATGCAGCGCCGAGTTTGTAGAGCATCCGAGCGCCATATCGAGCGCGAGCGCGTTTTCAAACGCATCCTGAGTCATTATGTCACGCGGGCGTATGTTTTTTTCAAGCAACTTCATAAGCTGCTCCCCGCTCGTCTTTGCGAACCTTATGCGCTCCGCGTGTACCGCGGGTATAGTGCCGTTGCCGCGCATTGCCATGCCGAGAGCTTCCGTCAGACAGTTCATGCTGTTCGCGGTGAACATGCCCGCGCACGAGCCGCAGCCGGGGCAAGCGCTGTCTTCCAACCTGCCCAGGTCTTCCTCACTTATTTTCCCAAGGTTATAAGAGCCAACCGCTTCGGAAATCGTAGAATAACTGCAGTTGTTTCCCTCAAGGTCCCTACCGGGCATCATAGGCCCGCCGCTTACGAATATCGACGGCCTGTTAAGCCTCGCCGCAGCCATCAGCATGCCGGGTACTATCTTGTCGCAGTTGGGCACAAACGCTATAGCGTCAAAGCCGTGTGCGCCTGCCATCGATTCAATCGAATCGGCAATGAGTTCCCTTGACGCCAGCGAATATTTCATGCCGGCGTGGCCCATGGCTATGCCGTCGCAAATGCCAATGGACGGTATCATCACAGGCGTTCCGCCCGCCATCCTTATGCCGTCGGCAACCGCTTTTGCAATCTTGTCCAAATGTATATGCCCCGGAACTATTTCGCTGGCGGCATGCACGACCGCAACAAGCGGACGCTCAAGCTCGCTGTTCGTATATCCCATAGCTTTGAACAGCGCCCTGTGGGGAGCCCTGTTCGCGCCTTTTTTTACACTGTCGCTTATCATTGTTATACCTCCAGGTTATCCAGCACCGCGTCTGTCATCTGCGCCGTAGTAAGCGCCGTCTCGCCCTCAATCGCTATGTCCTTCGTCCTCGCGCCCCCAGTGAGCGCACTGTCAACGGCAGCCTCTATCCTATTCGCTATCTCTTCCTGACCCAACGAATACCTCATCATCATTGCCGCGGACATTATCGTCGCTATTGGGTTGGCTATGCCCTTGCCCGCGATATCGGGCGCCGAGCCGTGTACAGGCTCGTACATGCCAAGGCTCCCGGCGCCGAGGCTTGCTGACGGCAGCATGCCGATTGAGCCGGTAAGCATTGCGGCCTCGTCGGACAGTATGTCTCCGAACATGTTCTCCGTTAATATCACGTCGAACTGGGAAGGGTTCCGCACCAGTTGCATCGCGGCGTTATCCACGTACATATGCGAAAGCTCTACTTCCGGGTACTGCTTTGCGACGTCGGTAACGACGCTCCGCCACAGCCTTGATGATTCGAGTATATTAGCCTTGTCTACGCTTACAACGCGCTTTTTCCTTTTCATCGCGGCTTTAAAGCCCACATGCGCTATGCGCCTTACCTCTTCATCAGTATAGGCCATCGTGTCGTAAGCCATGCCCTTCTTGCGCTTCTTTTTGCCGAAGTAAATGCCGCCCGTCAGTTCCCTTATTACGAGTATGTCAAGCCCGTTTTCGGTAAGCTCGGGCTTAAGCGGGCAAGCGCGCGCAAGCTGCCTAAACAGTATCGCGGGCCGCAAATTGGCAAACAGCTCGAGCCCGGAGCGCAGGCCTAGCAGCGCGTTTTCGGGCCGCATGTCCGATGGAAGCGTATCCCACTTTTCGCCTCCCACCGCGCCCAGCAGCACCGCGTCGCTCGCCTTTGCGTCGCGCAGCGTTTCGTATGGTAGAGGCATTCCTATTTTGTCTATCGCGCAGCCGCCCGCAATGTGTTCCTTGAAATTGAGCTCTACGCCGGTATTTTTTACCGCCTGCTTAAGCACGCGTATCGCTTCGTTTACCACTTCCGGGCCTATGCCGTCCCCGGGTATGACCGCTATATTGTATTTCATATCACACCTGTCCTTATCAGCTTGAAAGAAAATGGTCTATTGAGTCTATGAGAGCATACAAGCTCGCTTCGATAACGTCCGTGGAAACGCCCATCGTCCGCCAGGAATTCACGCCGTCCGCCGACTCTATTATTACACGCACCTTTGCGGCGGTAGCTGCGCTCGTATCGAGCACGCGCACCTTGTAGTCGGTAAGCGTAATGTTTTTAAGCTTCGGGAAGAATTCGCCAAGCGCTTCACGCAGCGCCTTGTCGAGCGCGTTAACAGGGCCGTTGCCTTCCGCCGCCGCCATCCTTGTATTGCCGTTAACATCTACCTTCACTACGGCGTACGAGCCGAATGTCTTTTCATACGCCGGCTCGTCGTTTACTTTAAAGTGCACCAGCGAGAAATGCTGCCTGTGTATGCCCAGCTCCTTCATCACGAATATCCTGAAGCTGCTCTCCGCGCCTTCAAAGCTGTACCCTTCGCTTTCGAGCTCCTTTAGCTTGTTCATCAGCCTGCCGACGCTTTCCTTGTCGTTTGCGACTTCGGGAAACTCGTCACGCAGCTTTGACGCCATCGCCGTTCTGCCCGCCACCTCGGAGAGCAGAAACTCCCGGCTGTTACCTACAGCTTCGGGGTCTATATGCTCGAACGAGCCTTTCGCCTTGCAAAGCGCGTCTATATGCATGCCGCCCTTGTGTGCGAACGCGTTCCTGCCCACATACGGCAGCGTTTCGTCAAACGGCAGGTTGGTTATCTCCGCCGCCTCACGGGCAGCGTGGTAAAGCTCGCTTATGTGGTCGCCTATGCAGTCGTACCCGAGCTTTAGCTGCAGGTCGGGTATTATAGAGCTTAACCTCGCGTTGCCACAACGCTCGCCGTAACCAAGCAGCGTACCCTGTACGTGGCAGGCCCCCGCCTGCACAGCCAGTATGGAATTCGCTACGGCAAGCTCCGTATCGTTATGCACATGCACGCCTATTTTTACGTCCACCGCTTCGAGCGAAGCTTTAACCGCCTCTTCGAGCTCCTTGGGCATAGTGCCGCCGTTCGTGTCGCACAGCGCTATTGTCGTCGCGCCGCCCTCGGCCGCCGCTTTTATAACTTTAAGCGCATATTCCCTGTTTGCCTTGAAACCGTCGAAAAAATGCTCCGCGTCGAATATTACCTCACGCCCGTTGTCTTTGAGATACTTCATAGTATCGTATATCATCGCAAGGTTTTCTTCGAGCGTAGTGTTTATCACGTCGGTGACATGAAGGTCCCACGCCTTGCCGAACACGGCGACAACGCCGGTGTTCGCCTCAAGCAGCGCCTTTAATCCCGCGTCTTCGCTCGCCTTGGTGTCCTTGCGGCGCGTGCTTCCGAACGCTACCAGCTTCGCGTTTTTAAGAGGCGCTTTGACGGCTTCCTCGAAGAACTGTCTCTCTTTCGGGTTGGAAGCGGGGTTGCCCGCCTCGATATAATCCACTCCGAGGTTATCGAGAAGCTCGAGCATGTGCATTTTATCGGTAAGCGAATAGTTTATGCCTCGCGCCTGCGCTCCGTCCCGCAGCGTGGAATCAAATATTTCTATCTTCTTTGACATAAGATGCTCCTATACACCCCGTAAAGTTTTTAACTTTCCGCGGCCCCGTTATTACCCCATAGAGCATTCGGCTCTATGGTAACCGCCCGTTATCAATATTCGGGTTCGTCCTGCCACGGCATCATTTTCCGCAGCTCCTTGCCTACCCTTTCCACCTCGAGACCCCGCTCTATCCTGCGCCGCGCGTTGAAATTCGGGCGCCCCGCCTTATTTTCGAGTATCCATCTGCTGGCGAAAACGCCTTCCTGTATCTCCTTTAAAACCTTTTTCATCTCTTTGCGCGTCTCGTCGGTTATTATGCGGCGGCCTACCGAGTAATCGCCGAATTCCGCCGTGTCGCTTATAGAGTAGCGCATGTAGGAAAGCCCGCCCCTGTTTATCATATCGACTATAAGCTTCATCTCGTGTATGCACTCAAAGTAAGCGCTCTCCGGCTCGTATCCAGCCTCTACGAGCGTGTCGAATCCGGCTTTCATAAGCTCGGTCACGCCTCCGCATAGCACTGCCTGCTCGCCAAAGAGGTCCGTTTCCGTCTCTTCGCGGAACGTCGTCTGCAGTATGCCGGCGCGCGCCCCGCCTATTCCCAAGGCGTAAGCGAGCGCTACGTTTTGCGTGTCGCCCGACGGATCCTGCGCTACCGCGATAAGGCACGGAACGCCTTTGCCCTCCTTATACTCCGAGCGCACGGTATGGCCGGGGCCTTTGGGCGCTATCATGAACACGTTGACGTCACCAGGCGGCTTTATCTGTCCGAAATGTATGTTGAAGCCGTGCGCGAACATAAGATACTTGCCTTCCGAAAGTCCGGGCTTAATTGACTCCTCGTAAATTATGGGCTGGAGTTCGTCGTTTACCAGCATTACTATTACGTCCGCCTGCTTTGCCGCGTCCGCGGCCGTTGCTACCTTCAGCCCTGCCGCCTCCGCCTTCGCCCAAGATTTCGAACCCTTGTAAAGCCCGACAACGACGTCGAACCCCGAATCATGCAGGTTGAGCGCATGCGCGTGTCCCTGGCTGCCATATCCTATTACCGCTATCTTCTTGCCGATAAGATACTCCCTGTTGCAGTCTTCCTGGTAAAACAACTTTGCCATAATTCATATCTCCTTATTTTCAAATAATTAATACTTAATGCACAACCCAACAAGTCTTACGTCTTGTTGGGGACCCCGTATAAACGTTTGCAGCACTGTTTGTTGTATTCTGTATATCCGCACGCTTTCCAGAACGCCTGTGAAAGCGGGTTTGTGGAAGACACCATGCATTCTGCTCTCCCTATACCGTTTTCCCGGAACCACTTTTCGCACTCGGCCGCCAGCATTTTGCCCGCGCCTTTTCGGCGGTACTCTTTTGTTACGCAAAGGGACGACACTTCGCCGATCCTGCTGTCGAGGTATACCGGAGGGTGCTCGCTGATGCATGCAAATACGACGCCCACGATTTGGTCATTACTGCAGCAGACAAACACTCTTTTCTCCATATCACCGATGCAATCAAGCGCGTAACTGCGGAACAGTTCCGGCGCATTTGGCTTCATATCGTATACCGGATCAAGTTCGATATGAAAGCTCATCATCTCTTTCCATAGTTTAACGATGCTTTCTATATCATCGTTTTTTGCTCTTCTGACTAGTATAACAACCACCGCCTGCTCTTATTGTTCACCGGCATATAGCTTCGTATCTCCGCACTCTAAAGCGACCATGCCGGTCCTTGCGAGTTCCACAATGCCGTACTTCTTCAGTTCCTCTATGCCCTCGTTTATAGACGATATCGTTCCTGTAAGCTGCACGGTCGCCGTCTTCTCCCCTATGTCAAGCACTATGCCTCCAAGAGCGGTTAATGCGTCCATGAGGTCTTTACGGTTTCTGCCTTCAGTGTTTACCTTGACAAGTGCAATTTCGCGGAGCGTTCCGCTTTCTTCCGGTATCTCCTTTATTGCCTTTACGTCCAGCAGCTTGTCAAACTGCTTAATAACCTGCTCTATAATCGCGTCGTCCGCATTCATTACAATCGTTATACGCGACAATTCCGGATTGTCCGTTACGCCGACAGTAAGGCTCTCAATATTGAATCCTCTCCTGCTTATAAGCCCGGATATACGGCACAGTACACCCGGCTGATTGGATACTACAAAAGATATAACACGCTGCATAAAAACACTCCTTCTTAGGCTATCTGATAATCCACTGACCTTAAAAGCCGTTATTGCTTTTTAAATTACGGTAATAAAAAACTGCGTACTCTTCTGTTAAGAAGAAGAGACGCAGTCGTTATCCAACTTCGCGGTACCACTCACCTTGCCTTTACACCCTTAAAAGTTTACGTCTTTTAAAGGTTAAAAAGGCCGCTTCAGGCTCTATAAAGCCCTAAACCTGTAACGGGGTTAACCGGCTATGCTTACTCGATTCAGCACGCGGCTCCGGAGTGACCCGTCTATCAATTCGCTGCCGGTCTTGCACCACCCGCCGGCTCTCTTCAAGCTCCTTTGATAAACCCCTCTCCATCAAAGCCTTTAAATGGGTAAATTATTACGCTTTAATATATCAGACATAATTCTGTTTGTCAACATGCAATATATTAAAAAATATATACTTTTTCAGGCAGTCGTTTTCAGTTCCCGTAGACAAACAGAGAAATAAAAAATCCTCACAGCCTAAAATTTACGCAGGTTGTGAGGATTTTGGCGGAGAACACGGGCACCTTACTGAGGCATAAAAATTAAAGGCGTAATAATCGGGGTTATATTAAAAGAGAAAGAGCCGTCATGGAGATGGCTCTTTTTTTCTGCTGATACACCCCATTATGTTACAATAAAACATGTGATAGTAAAGCATATAATTCCGTTCAGCTAAAGGATGTTCGTTACGTAATAGAGGCGCATCAATGGAGGAATATGCACGCCGTAGTTCTGGCTATCATCGTGATTCTCGAACTGCCGCATCAGAATGGGAGAAAGCACTTATTAATGCTGTTGTGAAGATGTGTCAAAGTGTCTCGTGATCCCCTACGCTGATTATGGATGCTGACATGGACGAGTATTACAGTACAAGAGAGGATATGTTTCCGCATACTGCATATGTCGACATAGTATTTATAAAGGCGCTGGGCGAAATCCCTAAGACGTGCGCGAGTATCCACGTTCTCGCTGATTTTACCAAACAACTTGTTGCGTCCTTCCGCTATCGCTTTATCTGCTATGGCGCGG